>JAQWWC010000063.1 GCA_029249645.1 Pseudomonadales bacterium | reverse complement strand
ACCCTGACGGGCAGCCACTTCTTTTTGAAGCTTTTGACGCTGATAGACAAAGTCATTATTGAGTGACTCGATCTCCTGCTGAACTCGACGCTTTTCATCATCACTCATCACATCCGCATCTTTTTGCATTTTTTGCAAAAGCTCAGCTGCTTCAGTTTGAATTTTCTTAATGGTGTCTTCGTCTGTTTTGAACTCTTCCTGGAGCTGCCGCAGCAACTTTTGGGCGGCTTCAGATCCGGCTACCGCTCGATCAACATCAACCACGGCTATCTTCATTTCTGCCTGAACGGAGAGCGAACCGAACGCGGTCGCCGTTAATACTAAAACCAGGCTTATTAATTTGTTAAATCGCACAACGCATCTCCTTCGCACAACTGATTTTATCAGCGCTTCATTCAAAATTCTGACCCAAAATGCCAGGCCAGGTTGATTGCCCACTTCCCAAAATTCAAGGATCCTTCTCGGGGCGCTGATAGTGTCATACCCTGAGGCTGGATTCAAATTATTAGACTACTGAGCGTTTAAAAAGTTCGCCCCAATTCGAACTGGAATGACTCACCCTCATCCCCATCCCGCCGGTTAAAGGGATAAGAGATCGCAAAACTAATGGGTGCGAACCCGGTTATCCAGGTCACTGAAAGGCCAGCGGAATACCGTAATTCGCCGTCTGACGGACTAAGGCAATAGACGGAAATTTCAGGGCAATTGGTGTTGAAAACATTACCTGCATCAATGAACATCGCCGACTTTAACTGGCGCTGATCCTCAACAAACGGCAATGGAAACAGTATCTCAGCACTGGTCTCAATCAAGACATTCCCCCCCAAAGGGTCGGGCTCGCCAAATTGGTCATTCGGTGATCGCGTGGTGCGGGGTCCAAGGGTATTGCTCTCGTAGCCTCGAACCGATCCCATGCCGCCCGCATAGAAATGCTTATAAAACGGATAGGTTTCGGTACTGCCAAACGTGCCGCCAAAACCCAGATCGGTTCTAAGGCGAAGCGTAAACAGTTTTGTCAGCGGAAAGAAAATCTGCCCAGAGTAATTGATCCGATAAAATTCGAGCTGACTGCCCGGCACGGTTGCTTCGAACGATAGGGTTTGGGCTCGTCCTGCCGTTGGCAGAAGACCTCGATTCAAAGCCGACATCGTGTAGGCGGCCGACACGGTTACCAGTGAAAAGTCGTTTCCTTCCTTTGATAGGAATCGAGAAATTTCTTGGGAGGGGAAAATGCCCTCCTTAATGTTGGTGTTTTCAGCGCCCACTGAAAAGTTAAACCTCGATATCTCATTAATCGGGTAACCGAAATTAACGGTCGCGCCTAGGGAGTCTGTTGAAAAACGTGCAATATTTCGTTCATCATAAGACGTACTGCGATAATAAATTGAGTAGCCGCGACTCACACCGTCCACGGTGAAATACGGATCAAAGAAAGACAAGTTATAGGCTGTTTGGTAGGAACTGCGGTTTACCGACACATTAAACGAGTTGCCTGAGCCGAACACATTGGACTCCTGATAGGATAACCCCAGAATGGCGCCAAAATCCTGGGCATAGCCAAAGGTTGCTGAAATTGCGCCGGACGGTTGTTCTTCTACGGTATATTCGACGTCGATCTGATCTTCAACGCCAGCAACTGCTGGCGTTTCAACGTTGACTTCTTTAAAGAAACCAAGCCGTTCAAGCCGGACTTTCGAGGCTTCAATATAAGCATTCGAGGCCCAGCCCCCTTCCATTTGGCGGAGTTCTCGTCGCAACACTTCGTCCTGGGTTAAGGTGTTTCCCCGGAACGAAATTCGGCGAACATACGCCCGGTTGCCAGCGTCCACAAAGAATCGAACCACAACCGTCTCACCGTCTTCAGATAAGGCTGGGTTACCCGTTGCACTCGAAAAGGTGTAGCCGGCATTGCCCAAAATCATCTCAATGCGCTCTTCCGAGGCGGTCATGAGCTCTCTTGAATAAATCTGACCTTCCCGCGATAAGATTAGTTGTCGAATGGATGCTTCGGGGATATCTCGGAGTTCGCCAGAAATCTCGACGCGACCCACCTTAAATTGTTGACCTTCGTCGACATTAATCGTGATGTAAACATCTTCCATATTGGGTGCAATGGCCACTTGGGTCGACTCAACCTCAAAATTCAAATACCCCCGATCCAAGTAGTAAGATTCAAGATTTTCTAAATCGCCTTTCAGCTTTTCACGAGAATACTGTGCATCTTTCGTATAGAACGACAACAAACTTGGAAGCTGCAACTCAAAAAGTTCTCTTAAGGTTGCATCGTCGAAAACCCGATTGCCCACGATATTGATATGCCGAATACCGGACACACTGCCCTCATCAACTTCAATTTTTATCCCCACTCGATTACGCGGTAGGTTTTCGACCTTGGTTGCAATTTTGGCATCGTAACGACCCTGGATCACATACTGCCTTTCAAGCTCCGCGCCCATTTGATCCAACGTGACTTTTTTGAAAATTTCGCCTTCGGATAAGCCTGCACCACTTAATCCCTCTAGCAATGCCTCGCTTTTAATGGCCTTATTGCCGTCGATTTCGATCGTTTCAATTGTGGGGCGCTCACTCACGATAATCAGCAATACATTGCCATCGCGCCCGACCTTAACATCATCAAAATTTTCAGTCCGGAATAGCGCTCGAATGATCTGCCGGAGACCGTCGTCATCCACCTCATCACCCACATTGAAGGGAATCGCGCCGAACACAGCACCAGCACCGATACGCTGCAGCCCTTCCACGCGGACATCAGAGATCACGAAGGCCTGGGCCTGGATCACACCACACAGCAGCAAGGCGCACACGCCCACACGAATAAAAGATTTAAAAGCAACGATCTTCACAGTAGCCCAATCATAATCTGAGGAGATCATTATAGAAGGCTAGCATCATGATTCCTACAAGAAAGACCATGCCAATTTGCAATCCCCAGGTCTGTATCCGCTCTGAGACCGGTTTCCCCGTGATGCCTTCGATAAGAAAATACAAGAGATGGCCACCATCGAGCATCGGGATGGGTAATAAATTCAGCACCCCCAAGCTAATGCTCACTAACGCAATAAACCCAAGAAAGCTCTCTAACCCATTGACAGCTGTTTGATTCGCAATTTTAGCAATGGTAATCGGCCCGGAAAGATTGCGTGTTGAAACCAAGCCCTGCAGCATTTTCCCGATACTCTCAACGGTGAACCGGGTCATGTCAAAGGTCTTGCTGAGGGCCGGTAACCAAGCGGTATAAAACGGTGCTCGGGTCAATCGCTGCATAGACGAAGGCCATTGCTGAGGTCCAAGCGCGACCCCAATCCGACCGATTGTGCCATCAGAGGTAGCAACCGCCTCTGGCGTGACCTCGAGGTACAGATCACTCTGCCCGCGTTTAACCCGCAACGAAACGCGCTGCCCCGCGCGCGCCTGCACCAAGGTCACAAACTCAGACCACGCATCTAAGGCAATGCCATCCGCCATGATCACCTGATCGCCGGCTTTTAAACCGCCAATATCCGCTGGGCTCCCCGGTGAGACCTCACCCAAAACAGGCGCAATGACCGGCTGCAACAAGCCCAACCCTAGGGCTGCTGCCGGCCTCGGCTCGTCTTCACCTGCCAAAAATCGAACAATAGGAAGCGATAAAACTTGCTCGTTACTAAGCTCAGCCTCAGGCCGAACGGTCATCCCAATTGCACCGGTATCACCCAAACGATCAAATAGTGCAAGGTTCACGTCAGACCAGGTTTCCGTTGCTTTGGCGTCAACGCTTAGGATCTCAACCCCTGCGGTCAAGCCGACGCGCTCAGCTGCACTACCAGGCAACGGCTCACCCAAGATTGGCGCGATGCCCGAGACCCCCGCTACAAACAAGACCCAGTAGAGAAAAAATGCCAGTATAAAATTCGCCAAAGGACCTGCGGCAACGATCAACGTTCGTTGCCACAACGCTTTTCGGTTAAAAGCAAAATCCAGCAGATCATCCGCCACAAACGTATCCCGTTCATCTAACATTTTGACGTAGCCGCCTAAGGGGATCATCGCGATGCAATACTCGGTGCCCGCGAGCGGTTCATTACTCACAGTTTGCGCGCCCTGCATCGCATTCGTTTTATCAAGCTTGGGCGGCTTGCCTTGCAGGCGAAATAACACTTTGCCAAAGCCAACACTGAACCGCTCAACGTGCACGCCACATCTTTTAGCGACATAAAAATGCCCGAATTCGTGTACCGTCACCAAAATCGAAATTGTGACAATAAGTGCCAACACGCTTTGTAAAAATTCAATCATAGGCTGGTCAGAATCCGTCGGGTCAACGCCCTTGCTGCTGCGTCACAAGCTAGGACATCATCGAGGCTACGGAGTTCCGGGGTCTCTGCCGCATCCAGCGCTGCCTTGATCACGACGCTGATGTTTAAAAACGATAACCGTTCTGCCAAAAAGGCTTCAACGGCCACCTCATTGGCGGCATTGAAAGTGATCGCAAGACTTTTGGGCCCACTCGCGACTCTGCGCGCCATGCTTAAAACAGGAAATCGACTCAGCTCTGGCGCTCGGAACTCCAGTGCCGTGAGCTTACTAAAATCTAATGTAGCAACCCCTGCGTCGACGCGTTCCGGAAAGGCTAAGACGTGCGCGATGGGCGTCCTCATGTCAGGCTGACCCAGTTGTGCAACCACTGATCCATCAACAAACTCAACCATGGAATGCACGATGCTCTGGGGATGTATCACGAACTCGATTTTTTCGGGCGGCACATCGAATAACCAACAGGCTTCGATCAACTCTAACCCCTTGTTCATCATCGTTGCTGAATCCACAGAGATTTTTCGCCCCATATCCCAATTCGGGTGCCGACAGGCATCATCAGGCGTTACCTGATCTAGGGCTGCAAGCGGCTTGTCCAAAAAGGGTCCGCCGGAGCCAGTAAGCAGGATTCTCTGAACCCCCTTGCCAACATGAGATGATTGCCCAAGGCACTGAAAAATGGCGTTGTGCTCGCTATCCACAGGCAACAGCGTGGCATTCGATCGCGCGACAGCATCCATAAATATTGCGCCGGCCATCACCAAGGCTTCTTTGTTAGCTAAGAAAATGACCTTACCAGCATCGGCAGCTGCGAAGCTAGCTGCAAGGCCCGCGCCCCCGACAATGGCCGCCATGACATGGGTCACAGCGGGATCCGCGGCGACTTGGACCAGCGCCGCTGGACCGCTTAACACTTTTGTTGAAAGCCCTAGGGCCTGCAATTTTACTGCGAGATCTTGGGCCAAAGCCGGAGTACCCAATACCGCGAACGCCGGCTTGAACTGTTGGCATTGCCCGAGTAACAGATCGACATTTTCGTTTGCTGTGAGCGCAAAGACTTGATATTCGGGTTGCGTTGCCAACACTTTCATCGTGCTCTGACCGATGGATCCAGTGGAACCTAGAATCGTAATGCGCTTGCGCATCATTTAAGGCTCGCGGTCAAATACAGGACAATGCAATAGATCGGCGCGGCCGAAAACAGGCTATCCAGGCGATCCAAAAACCCGCCGTGACCTGGCAGCAATTGACTAGAGTCTTTAATGCCTCGGCTCCGCTTAAACATAGATAGGGTTAAATCACCTAAAACAGAAATTAGTCCAACACTCACAAACAGCAATAGCCAACCACCAGATCCCAATGCGCGGCCATCAACTTTTGGCATCAGCTCAAGCGTTGCAAACCCTGCGATGACTGCGATCAACAAGCCGCCGACCAACCCCTCAACGGACTTTCCTGGACTGACATTGGGCAATAATTTTCGTTGACCAAAGCGCCTGCCAACAAAATAGGCGCCGATATCCGCCGCCCAAATCAAGATTAAGAGCAGAAGCAGTACCGTTGCGGCATCACTCTGCGCCTTTAACCACACTAAGCTCAGCCCGCACGGAATCAGCGTCACAACGCCAATCAGTCCAATCACATCCGGCCGCTGCCAGCGCGTTGACTGAGATGGGTATTGAACGATGAGCCATAACGCGGTGATCCACCATAAAACGGCGACAGCGAGCCAAGGCATTAGAAAATCGCTCGAAACAAAAAACAATGCGCCTAGACCACTGGCATAAACGACCCGACCCAACGGCTGAAGACGCGCAAAATTAGCCCATTCCCAACCGGAAACCATGAGAATCAGTAGTAAAAACCATTTGAAATTTGGTGCCGAGAGATAAAACAAACCCAGAAGCGCAATCGGTGCGATCACGAGGGCGGTCAAGATTCTAGTTTTGAGCATGAGTGCTGATGACGGGCTCTAAAGCGCCATCAAGTCGTTCTCTTTGCCGGCCAGCAACTTATCCGCTTGCTTTATCATTTCATCAGTCAATTTTTGAATCTGATCTTCGCCGCGCCGAGCTTCGTCCTCGCTGATTTCCTTTTCTTTGAGGAAGTCTTTGACATCGTTATTGGCATCTCGACGGATATTCCGAATCGAGATCCGAGCATTTTCGGCTTCTGAGCGCGCAATTTTTGCTAAGTCTCGACGGTTTTCTTCTGTCAAAGGCGGCATCGAGATTCTGATACTTTCGCCGCTGCTAGAAGGGTTCACGCCCAGATCTGATTTCAAAATTGCTTTTTCGATCACCGGGATCATAGAACGCTCCCAAGGCACAATAACAAGCGACCGGCCTTCCTCAACATTGACGTTCGCCATTTGTCTAAGCGCCGTGATATTACCGTAATAATCAACGTTCACTGAATCTAAAAAGCTGGGATGCGCGCGGCCCGTTCGAATCCGAGCGAAGGCAACCTCAAGGGCAGCCAGGCTCTTCTTCATGCGTTCTTCCGCATCCTGCCTGATTTCCTCGATCATTCAGCCATCTCCTCTGCTTTTTTTGGTACAACGAGCGTTCCCTCGCCTTCACCCACCACCGCATTCAGCAGCGCATCTTGTTTGTCGAGTTGGAATACCCGTAAAGGCATACCATTATCCCGCGCAAGACAAATTGCGGTCAGGTCCATGACCCCTAATTGTTGCTCTAAGATCTCATCATAAGTAACGGATGTAAACCGGGTAGCGTGCGGATCCGTCACGGGATCCGCAGAGTAGATGCCATCAACTTTGGTGGCTTTCAGAACAATATCAGCATCGACTTCGATGCCCCGAAGGCAAGCTGCGGAATCCGTTGTAAAAAAGGGATTGCCTGTGCCAGATGAGAAGATCACCACATCACCATCTTCCAGGTGACGGATGGCAAGCCGTCGATCGTAGTGTTCGACCACACCACTCATCGGGATGGCTGACATCACGACTGTTTGAATATTTGCGCGCTCCAAGGCATCTCGCATGGCGAGGGCGTTCATCACCGTGGCAAGCATCCCCATATGGTCACCGGTCACCCGATCAAGACCTGCAGCGCTGAGCTCGGCGCCCCGAAAGAGGTTACCTCCCCCTATGACGATACCGATTTGGATTCCAATACCGACAAGCTGACCAATCTCTAACGCCGTTCGGTCCAGGACTTTTGGATCAATTCCAACACCATTCTTTCCGAGCGCTTCTCCGCTCAGCTTGAGTAGGATTCGCTCGTATTTAGGCGTCGGTTTTTTTGAGGGCATAATTCGGTCTCAAGACAATTGTTGCGCGACCTCTGCCGCGAAATCCACTTCTTCTTTATCAATCCCTTCGCCTACTTCGTAACGCACGAAGGCGAGCACTTCTGCATCATGCTGTTTCAGCAGAGCACTGATTTTAAGGTCACTGTCTTTTACAAAAGCTTGTTCGGTCAAACTGATCTCAGCTAAGAACTTCTTGACCCGACCTTCAACCATTTTAGCTACGATATCAGCTGGTTTGCCGCTTTCCGCCGCCTGGGCAGTATATATTTCACGCTCTTTATCCAAGATATCTTGGCCCGCATCCGCTGGTGTCACAACCTGAGGGTTTGCAGCGGCAATGTGCATCGCCAGGTCGCGTCCCAAAGCGTCGTCGCCGCCTTGCAAGTGAACCAGCACCCCAATTTTACCATTCGTGTGTAAGTAAGACGCAACCTGACCTTGATAGATCTGACCCCGTCGAACACTACAGTTTTCACCAATCTTCTGTACGAGAGATTCCCGCGTTGCCTCGAACCCTGATGCCATAAGGCTTTCAACATCAGTTGACTGGGCTTCAAACATCGCAGCGGTCACCTGATCGGCAAAGTTAATAAAGTTTTCATCCTTGGCCGCAAAATCTGTTTCGCAGTTTACTTCGACCATCAGACCTTGCTCGCCATCCATCCGGATCCGAATCAAACCATCAGCGGCTGTTCGAGAGGCTTTTTTCGCGGCCTTCATACCGCTGGACTTCCTTAAGTTGTCGATTGCGAGATCCATGTCGCCATCCGATTCAACCAAGGCCTTTTTACAATCCATCATACCAAGTCCAGTGCGCTCTCTCAGCTCCTTGACCATCGCTGCTGTCACTGCCGCCATATCCCTTCCTTAATTTTCTTCTCAAAAAAAGCGATCTCAACGACCGCTTTCGATTGTTTCTATTATCGTGCGTACCGGCTCGAATGTATGACGCTTAAGCTGGTTTCGCTTCTTCTGACGCCGCATCAGCAGCAACCGCTTCTGGCGCCGCTTCCTCAAGCGCACCTTCTGGTGCTGCTTCTGGCGTAACGGCGTCTTCGGCAGGCGCATCTGCTGAAGGCGCGTCGCCGGCAGCTGCCTCGGCAACATCAGCTCCTTCTGACGTTGCAGTGTCCGCTTCTGCAACTTCGACAAAATCGCTCTCGACCACGTTCGATTGACCCTTAGCCTCTAAAACCGCATCGGCAAACGTGCTCATAAATAACCGGACCGACCGAATCGCATCATCATTGCCCGGAATCAGAAAGTCCACGTTGTCTGGATTACTATTGGTATCCACAATCGCAACAACCGGAATGCCTAAGGTTTTTGCTTCCGTCACGGCAATCTTTTCATGATCCACGTCAACAATAATAATCGCATCCGGCAAACCGCCCATATTTTTGATACCACCGAGACTGCTTTCGAGCTTCTCGAGTAACCGTTGTCGCGTTAAGGCTTCATGCTTGGTGAGTTTTGCAAAGGTGCCATCGGTGCTCTGCTCTTCGAGATCCCGTAATCGCCGGATGGATTGTCGAATAGTTTTATAGTTCGTCAACATGCCGCCTAACCAGCGTTTGTCAACATAGGGCATGCCACAACGAGCCGCTTCTTCTTTAACGATTTTACTCGCGCTGCGTTTTGTACCCACGAAAAGTACTTTGTTCTTTTTCGCCGCAAGAGACGCGACGAACGCCAAGGCTTCTTCGAAGGCCGGCACGGTTTTTTCTAGGTTGATAATATGAATATCGTTGCGGGCACCAAAGATAAACTCACCCATTTTAGGGTTCCAATATCGCTTTTGATGTCCGAAGTGGACGCCTGCTTCTAGCAGGTCACGCATGTTGACTTGAGCCATGATGTCTCCAATTTGTATGGGTTAGGCTTCCACACATCCCAGACTGCAACCCGAAGGCACCCGCAATCCGTGACGATGTGTGTGCTGATTTAAGATGAAGGCGTTTGCTTTCACCCCGATTTACGTTTCCGCGGCGCGCTTTATACCATATTTAACGCATTAAACCAATGATTTAGCCTGCCATAGCGCTAGCCGCCTGTTATACTGCCGCCTCGTAAGAGGAGGCGATCGTGGTCAACATCAAAACAGCGACAGAGATTGAAAAAATGCGCGTAGTTGGCGCTCTGGCGGCAGAACAGCTGGAAATGATCGCCGCACATATCACCCCAGGGGTGAGCACGGGAGAGCTGGACCGAATCTGTCATCGCTATACCATTGATCATCAAAAGGCGACGCCAGCACCGCTTAACTACCGAGGATTCCCGAAGTCCATCTGCACATCCGTGAATCACGTTGTATGCCACGGCATCCCATCCGATGAAAAAATTCTAAAAGATGGCGATATTATTAATATTGATGTCACCCTCATCAAGGATGGCTTTCACGGCGACACCAGCAAAACATTCGTTGTGGGTAACGGCACGGTTCGCGGCGAACGCCTAGTCCAGACCTGTAAACAGAGCCTAAACCTTGGTATTGCAGCGGTTAAGCCTGGCGCGCAACTGGGAGACATTGGCTGTGCTATTCAAGGCTTTGCGGAAAAACACCGGTTCTCAATCGTTCGCGAATACTGCGGTCACGGCATCGGTCGCGTATTTCACGATGAGCCTCAGGTACTTCATTACGGGCGGGCAGGAACGGGCATGACTCTGCAGCCCGGAATGATTTTTACCATCGAGCCTATGATTAATGCCGGCAAGGCGGCCGTAAAGCTGCTCCCAGATCAATGGACCGTTGTCACCAAAGATCATCAATTAACCGCGCAGTGGGAACATACTATTTTGGTAACCGATACGGGCTATGAAATCCTGACTCACCGTAGCGACGATGATCTCCCTCGAGTCGGTTAGCCCGGATTTTGCGGCGCTTGCTCGCACGGTTGCTGCGAGCAAGACCCCCCTGCCCATCTTAAAGTCTGCTCTGGCTGAATTTCGAGCACACCAGCACACGGACTTCGACAATGGGGTGTGCGTTTCTCAGTTGATCACGGCCCGTGCTGCGTTTATCGATCACATCTTGAGCCTTTGTTGGCAACGCTTCAGCTGGGACGAAAACTTGTCCAGCCTGAGAAAAAGCAGAATTTCGTTGGTTGCCGTCGGCGGTTATGGTCGCGGTGAGCTGCTGCCTAATTCCGATATTGATCTCCTGATCCTCATTGAACGAGCCAACGCGCAACACCATAGCTCAAACATTCAATCCTTCCTTGCCTTGCTTTGGGATATTGGTTTGGAAGTTGGGCACAGCGTTCGATCGGTCAAAGAGTCCCTTCATCAAGCCAAACACGAGGTCACCATCATGACCGCCCTGCTAGATGCAAGGGCCGTTTGCGGCGCACCGTACCTTCTTCAACAACTGCGCTTAAAGTTACGATCCAAAACCGGCTGGAAGACCAAGAGCTTCTTCCAAGCCAAATATACCGAGCAGCAAGACCGACATGCCAAGTCCAATCACACCGAATACAGCCTGGAGCCCAATTTAAAAACCGCGCCTGGCGGTCTTCGGGATATCCAGACGATCTTATGGATTGCTCAGTTTCACCATCAAACCAGCGCGTTTGACGCCCTGGTAGACACTGATTTTTTGGAACCTGAAGAAGCCGATAAGATCATAGAGGCTCGCGCTTTTCTTTGGAAAGTCCGCTTCGTGCTGCATGACCTTCTTGGCCGGGATGAAAACCGGTTGTTTTTTGACAATCAAAGAAAAGTAGCCCTCGCATTGGGTTATCACGATGGCGCGCAACTGGCGGTTGAGCAATTCATGCAAGATTACTATCGTTTTGCAAAGTCCGTCAGCACGATCAATGAGCTCATCCTTCAGGATTTCGATGAGCAAGTTGTCCGGGGCGGCAGACGAACCAAACCCATCCAAATCAATGAGCGATTTCAAACCAATAACCACTATTTGGAAGTCACCCAAGCCGATATATTTGAGCGCAATCCCGAAGCTTTACTTGAGATGTTCGTTATCCTCGGCGAAACACCCGAGCTCAAAGGCATTCGAGCGAGTACCATCCGGCAGGCTCAAACCTCTGCCGCACAAATCGATGATGCGTTCAGGCAGAGCGATATTGCAACCACCCTGTTTATGGATCTGCTGCGGGTTGAACACCATCTTTTTTCCCAACTTAGTCGCATGAATCGTTACGGTATTCTAGGCGCCTACTTGCCGGAATTTGAACGCGTTGTAGGGCAAATGCAGTTCGATTTATTTCACATTTATACCGTTGATGCGCATACCTTGCAGGTCGTTCGCAACATGCGGCGGTTCCGTTATAAAAATCAGCAGCAAGAGTTCCCAATCGCCGCGCACATTCATCATCGTTTGCCGAAAATTGAATTGCTATACATCGCAGGCTTTTTCCATGACCTTGCAAAAGGCAAAGGCGGCGATCATTCAGAGCTGGGTATTGATATCGCAAGCGCTTTCTGTGTCCGCCACCAATTGGGCACTTGGGATACCAATCTAGTTTGCTGGCTAGTCAAAAACCACCTACTGATGTCGACAACAGCCCAACGCAAAGATATTTTCGACCCGGATGTGGTCCGAGACTTTGCGGAGCAAATGGGAGACCAGGTCAGACTCGATTACCTCTACGCCCTGACTGTTGCCGACATCAATGCCACCAACCCAACGCTTTGGAACAGCTGGCGTGACTCCCTAATGAGCCAACTCTACCTCGAGACGAAAAGAGTCCTACGGCTTGGCGTTGACAATATGATCGATCGAGAAGACTACCTAGCCCAAGTGCAACTGCGGGCAAGCGCCAAGCTCGCGGCGAAAGGCATCGCAATCGACCGTGTTCGCGCACTGTGGGCAGGCCTAGACGACGACTACTTTCTGCGCGAATCAGAACTCAACATCATTAACCATACCGAATCCCTCGACGCTTATGATCCCGCAACCGGACCGCTCATTCTCATCGAAGACAGCCAATCACGGCTCACAACCGATTCCGGCGTGACGCATGTTTTTATTCATCTGCCATCGGATCAACCGCTATTTTTTGCCATTGTGTCCGCCTTCGACCAATTGGGTATGAACATCGTTGATGCTCGTATACCTGGCAATACGAAAGGTCGAACAGACTACACCTTCGACGTGCTTGAGACCCAACAGCTCAGCCAGCAGAGCCGTGAGAACAGGCTGAACAGTGTTCGCCAGACCATTAACCAAGCAATCAAGGCAGGCGATGCCTTTAAAGTCTCTGCCCGTCGAACGCCCAGAATTCTGAAAGAATTTAACGCTCGAACCCAAATTTCGATCGACTCCCGCGCCAATGAATCCTTTACTGTGCTCGAGGTCGTTGCCGCAGACCGCCCTGGATTACTGGCGAAACTTGCCCGAGTCTTTCAGGCCCACCACATTCAGATTCAGGCCGCTAAAATTACAACCCTCGGTGAACGCGTAGAGGACGTCTTCCACATCGTTACCCGCAGTGGGTTACCAATGAACGATCCTGACGCTGAGGCCCAGCTCTCGAAATCGATTCAAGCTGAACTCGACCAACACATTCAAAGGATTTCTGCATGAATCCCAATTTGGCCCGATTAAACCCCTACCCCTTCGATCGCTTAAATCAGTTATTGAAGTCGGTGCAACCTGCTGACCAGCGCTTCATCTCACTCGCAATGGGTGAGCCACAACATGAACCCCCTGAGTTCCTGATCGAGTTTTTAAAGCAGGGCGACATGGCGAAGCAAAGCTTAAAAACGTACCCCCCAACCAAAGGCAGCGATCAACTTCGGCATGCCATAGCCGGATTTCTTCGGAATCGTTTTTCGCCTGCTCACCCTGACCCCGAGCATCAGATACTGCCCGTCAATGGGACCCGTGAAGCCCTATTTGCCATCGCGCAAGCTTTGAGTCGGCCTCTAGTAAAGCCGCTGACCTTACTCCCAAACCCCTTCTACCAAATTTATGAAGGCGCCGCCCTGCTGGCAGGAACCACACCACACTACATCGACTGCCCAGCCAGTCAGGATTTCAAACCCAATTTTAACGAAATTGATGATGAAACCTGGGCGCGCGTGGGGATGGTATACCTGTGCAATCCTGGCAATCCGCACGGCGCATTGATGACAGAGCAAGATCTACAGAACCTGATTCGCAAAGCGATAGAGCATGACGTCATCCTCATTGCTGACGAATGTTACTCCGAGATCTATGCCGACGAAGCATCGCCGCCCGTGGGCCTTCTTCAGGCAGCGGCCGCCATGGGCAATACCGACTTTAAACAATGCATTGCCTTTAATAGCTTATCAAAACGCTCGAACCTGCCTGGCCTGCGGTCCGGCTATGCCGTTGGTGATGCGGACCTGATTCAACAATTTTTGCTGTACCGGACCTATCATGGCAGTGCGATGCCCGTGCACACACAAAAACTGAGCGCGCTGGCTTGGTCGGACGAAGACCACGTTATTCTTAATCGCGACTTGTATCGAACAAAAACCCAAGCGTTTATTCAAACCCTTGCGCCTGTTTGGCCGATCACAGCGCCCGCCGCAAGCTTCTATTTATGGCCTGAGACGCCCATCGATGATGAACAATTTACGCAGAACCTCATGCGCCTCTGCAACGTTAAGGTGTTACCGGGCAAATATTTGTCTCGAGCAGTCAACGGCGTAAACCCCGGGGCAGGACGTGTCCGAATTGCACTCGTTGCGGAGCAAGCCGCCTGCATCGAGGCTGCCGAACGAATTAAATCGTGTTTTCAGGCGCTTAGCTGAAAATTCGCGTTAAAACAGTCATACTCCGGTTTTTTTTGACAGCAAGCGCCCTGAGGGGTTGGAGACATTATGTTCAGTATTGGAATTGGGATCGGGACTAAGGATGTAGATGATGCTTGGCTTGAGGTCTTTTATCCTCGACCACTGTTGCAGCCCAGCCCCGACTTGATCGAAAGCTTCGGCAAAGTTATCGATTTCTCGGCAGGCGACGGCGTATTCCCCCTCGATCAGGCCGCTCAATCGGCTCTGTGCGACTGCATTGAGAACCCGGAACAACTTGTCTTACTCAAGGCCCTCCAAAATAGCCAAAAGCCTTGTGTCCTGACTTGGTTAAAAACGGATGGTCCGATCACATCGACCCCCGCGGCCTATCTGAAACTTCATTTACTATCCCATGGCTTGACGCGACCCAACAGCCTCAATCTAGACGGTATTTATGCCGCTCTGCCTAATATCGCCTGGACCTCAGAGGGTCCAATGGCGCTATCAGCTTTGCCGGATGCGATGTTATCGGCCCGCGTTGAAGGACGCCATTTAGAAGTCACGAGCCTTGATAAGTTTCCCAAACTTACCAACTATGTTGTACCCGAGGGCGTACGGATCGCCGATTCCGCAAGAGTCCGTTTGGGCGCGTACCTTGGTGCGGGCACAACCGTAATGCACGAGGGCTTTGTCAACTTCAATGCTGGAGCCGAAGGACCCAACATGGTCGAAGGCAGAATCTCACAAGGCGTTTTTGTCGCCAAAGGCACTGACCTTGGCGGCAGCGCCTCAACGGCTGGCACCTTGTCTGGCGGCGGTAATCATGTCATCACCATCGGCGAGGATTGTTTAATCAGCGCCAATGCCGGAACCGGCATCTCCCTTGGTGATCGTTGCACCATAGAAGCCGGCCTGTATATTACACCCGGCACTCAGGTCAGCCTGATGGATGAAAACGGCGAACCCGTTAAAACGCTCAAAGCGCGAGAACTCAATGGTCTAAGTGATTTACTGTTTATCCGTCATTCTCAAACCGGCGTAGTGCAATGCCGGACCAATCTCCAAGCCATTGCGTTGAACGCCCAACTGCATCAACACAATTAATCGGAGGATGAATCCCATCGAGACAATTAAAGACACCGAAACATTGGCTCTGGCGCAGGCACTGATTTCAAAACCTTCTGTGTCCCCAAAGGATGAGGGTTGTCAGGACCTCATGATTCAGCGTTTAGCCGCCATGGGATTTGATATCACCCCCATGCCCTTTGCCGATGTCGAGAATTTTTGGGCCCTCAAGGACAGTGGCATACCGGGTCCGACTCTGGTTTTTGCCGGCCATACCGATGTAGTCCCAGCGGGGCCCTTGACGGAGTGGACCTTTCCGCCTTTTGAGGCGACCGTATACGACGGTTGGTTATACGGCCGCGGTAGCGCTGACATGAAATCGGCTTTAGCAGCCATGATCATCGCCTGTGAACGATTTATCCACCAACAAGGTGCTTTCATCGGCAAGATCGGCTTCCTCATCACAAGCGATGAAGAGGCCGCCGCAAAGCACGGCACAGTGCGTGTAATGCAAGCCCTTGCTGACGCCAAGATTCATTTCGACTACTGTATTGTCGGCGAACCCTCGAGCGCGCAAACCTTGGGCGACATGATTCGAGTCGGTCGTCGCGGTTCATTGAACGCCCATCTAGTGATTCGAGGCAAATCCGGCCACGTGGCCTACCCAGACACCCTAGTCAACCCAATCCATCAGGCCATGCCAGCAATTAACGCCTTAGCCTGCAAACAGTGGGACCAAGGCAACGAGTTCTTTCCGCCAACAACCTTTCAAGTCTCCAACTTCAATGCAGGTGTAGGCGTCCAAAATGTTGTGCCGGGTGACGCCCAGGTCGAATTTAATTTCCGCTATTCATCTGCTTCAACCCAGGCTGACCTGATCGCTCAAACAGAAGCGATTTTGGCAGCTCATGGCCTCGACTTCGAAATCACGTGGGCACTCTCAGGTGAGCCCTTCCTGACCGAAAAGGGGCGGCTCATTGATGCAGCTGTTGCAACCTTACGGGCCATCACCGACCAAGAGGTAATCCTATCCACTGGCGGGGGCACCTCTGATGGTCGGTTTATCGCACCCTACGGCATTGAGCTCATTGAACTCGGGCTCGTCAATAAAACCATTCATAAAGTCAACGAACGCGTTCGGGTTGAGGATCTCGCAGTCCTCACAACCATTTATACTGACCTGCTAGTTCGTTTGGTGGGCAGTCATGACTAAGACCCGCTACCCAGATCTTGAAATTTATATCAAGGCACCTGAACTGGATCTCGTTGCAGATGCAATCACTGCAATGATGGGCCCTGTCAGCTGGACCAAAACGCCCAGCCTTTATCAAGGCCAGGCCATCACCGACCGCGGCAACAGTGCGGTGATTCTCCAAAGCAGGGCCTATAAAGCCTTCACCAGCATCTGGCTTAAGGCCAATATTTCGACCTGGGACACCGACCTTGAATTTGCACTCGCCCTGAGCGCGAAACTCCCGAGTGAAATCCGCTGCAGCATTGATTCCTGGCAGGAACAAGCGGACGACGCGCCGGATCTCTGGTGGCGCATCCTCGATGGTGTTCAAAAGCAAGTTCAATGGGGTTAATTCGATGGGCGATAACCGGGCTGCTGGCCTCGATCATTGCCCTCGTTGCGACCGCCTGGTTTCTGCCGGCCAGTCTTGCGTTTCGACTCATTGAGCCGAACCTCACGTTGCCAAAGGATATCAAGGTTGCCCTTCCACGAGGCGCCCTTAGAGCCGGTCATGTAATGGTGCAGTTTCGAGGCTTCCCGCCGTCACGTGTATCCTGGCAAGTGGAATGGCCAAGCCTCTCCCCGGAGGCCATGGTCTTGCGTCAAACGATCAGCATGGTCGGGCCTGGTCATCAGATCACCGGGAGGCTAAGGCTAATACCTGACCAAGAGGTTCTTATAATTGAGCACCTCAACGGTGAAATTAACAGCAGTGACATCAATCAACTAGCCGCCGCCTACGGGCATCAGTTTTCAGGGTCGGTGACACTCAAAGATGGCTTTGCTACGATCTCCGCGAAATGCTTAACCGATCTCGCAGGCGATTTATCTTGGTCTGGCGGCCGAATCACTTTCAATGGCTTCAATGGTGTTGCTCAGTACCAACTGCCCCCGTTAAAAGCCAAACTTGAGGTTGAAGCCTGCTCGCCAGCCCTCAACCTTGCTCAGGATGCGAACCATCTAGCGCGTTTTGTGTTGGGACTCGACGGTTGGTTCAGCGCCAAATTACAACCCCGTTTGCTTGTACTGGCGCAGATTCCTGGGGCAGCGCAGCTAACGCAGCCACTGCTGTTTGAAGAGAAAATCCTGTAACCTTAGCAAAACCAAAGTGCTTGGGTCTCCATGGGTCAATTCAATCTCGCCATGTTCCGCAAACCGCTGTCTTTTGGCATCTTGTTGTTGCTCGGTGCCTGGTCTATTTACCTTGTGGTTGAGAATGTGTTTTTTTACCTTGATGCGGATTTAGCTTCGACCGTCTCTGACCCTTCCGAATCTGTCCCCAAAGCCGCGGCGGCCGTTACCAATACCGGTCCAAGCCTTGCGACGCGCCAATTGTTTGGCCGTGTCGACGACAATCAAGCCGAACAAGTTATCAGCGCTCCGACCACGAGGCTTAATCTCGAGCTTCAAGGTGTTTTCTTAAGTGATGCCGCCAGCACCTCAAGCGCAATCGTCGCTGAACGTGGCAAGAACGGCAAACTGTATCTCGTTGGCGATAAGCTGCCCGGGAACAGCGTTTTACATTCAGTTGAATCCGATCACATCCTTTTGCGCCGCGGTGCAAGACTCGAGAAGTTACTATTCATCAAGAAGCGCCTGAACATCAAAGCGTCTAGCACGGCGTCCACCAGCGCTAAAGACCGCGGTCGTAAAACGGCATCGAATACGCGCCAACGGTCGCAAGCAACGCGACCTGCCTCACCCAGCACTGGATCAGCAATCCTCAGCGAGGTCCGAGATCGTTTGCAACGCAATCCACAGGGCGTCCTTAAAGAATATGGTCTAAGCGCCGTCGCACCCGGTAGCAGCCAAGGCTACAAAGTCGATACCGCTCATCCCGCCCTTAACAATACAGGGTTGCAACCTGGCGATCGCGTTGTATCGGTAAATGGCGCTCCCCTTGGGGTTGCTATGAACGACGCGCGATTAATCGATCAAGCCCGTGCCGCTGGCCGAGTTCGAGTAGAAGTTGAACGAGGCGGCCGACGCTTTTTCCTCACGATTCCGATACCCTAAGCGATACTGATCCAGTAAACTCAAACGCAAAGAGTAAACCGCAAAGCCTTATGACTTTTGTTGCACGCACCCTATTTCTTCTCTGCCTTATGACCCCAGCAATGGCTCAGGCCGACGACAGCTGGAAAATAAACCTAAAGAATGCCGATATACGGGAGTTCGTGACCCAAGTCTCCGCAATTACAGGCAAAAGTTTTATCATCGATCCCCGCGTGAAGGGCGATGTCACGGTTATCTCCAACGTCAATATGGATGAAGAATCGGTTTACCAACTCTTTCTCAGCGTACTTCAGGTCCATGGCTTCGCAGCGGTACCAGCAGGATCCGCCATGAAAATTGTACAGACCGTCCTCGCAAAACAAAGCAGTAATCCGAACGACTTTGTCGATGATCTCGAATCTCAAGAACTTGTGACCCGCGTTATTACTGTTACCAACGCGCCATCGGAAGCAATGGTCAAAGTCTTAAGACCACTGATCCCGCAGTACGGCCATATCGCCGCCTTGAGCGAGCCCAATGTGCTGATCATTAGCGATCATGCCGCCAACATAAATCGCTTGGTTGAAATCATTAATCGAGTCGACATCGCCGACAGTCTTGAGGTTGCCATTATCAACCTAAAAGAAGCTTGGGTAGAGGACATGGTTAAATTGCTGGAACAGCTCGCACCTGATCAAATCGGGAAAAGTGCTAAAGGCCCCAACCGGATCAGCATCGTCGCCAGTGAGCGGACCAACAGCCTGGTTATTAAAGGCGAGCGCTATACACTTGCTCGGGTTAAAGCGCTGGTTAATCAGCTCGATGTCCCGGCCAATCGATCTGGGACCATCAAAGTCATTCAGCTGTCCCATTCCGATGCAACCAGCATGGCCGAGATTCTGAGTAACCTGATCAGCAGCAAGCGTAAAAGCAGTGAAGACTCTATGGTTGAAGTCAGTATTCAGGCTGACGAAGCGATTAACGCCTTGGTGATTCGAGCCGACCCATCCAATATGATCGATTTGATCAGTATTATTGAGAGCCTTGATGTCCGCCGAATGCAGGTCTTAATTGAAGCAGCCATCGTCGAGGTAACCTCAGATTTCAGTCAACAATTGGGCAGTGAACTCGCAATTGGCGATGCCTCCGCTGGCACAACCCCGCTCGGACTCACCGCCCCGAGCGGCACCTTGGCACAAATTCTTCAAGGCCTCGCCTCACCCGCTGGTGCCATTACCGCACCCGCCAGCCTCGGTGAGTCACCCCTTATTGCGGGTGGTAAAGTATCGGCAACCGGGACCAGCTTTGCTTTTATCGTAAAGGCCTTAGCGGCCAACAGTGATGTGAATCTGCTATCAACACCAAGCATCACGACAATGGACAACGAAGAGGCCAAAATCGTTGTGGGCAAAAACGTTCCTTTCAGAACCGGCTCAACGGTCACGGGCAGCCAAGGCACAACGAATCCATTTACCACCATTCAACGCGAAGATGTGGGTTTAACGCTTGAGGTAACGCCGCACATCAATAGCGACAGCCTAGTCCGGCTTTTGATTCACCAGGAGGTTTCAGAGGTCGATGCCTCCAGCCTTACTGTGATCGGCTCCGAGGCTGCGGCCGACTTGATCACGAATATCCGGACCATCGATACCACCATTTTGGTCGAAAACGAGGAAGTTATTATTCTCGGCGG
>JAQWWC010000062.1 GCA_029249645.1 Pseudomonadales bacterium | reverse complement strand
ACAACTTCTTGTTGATGCATGCAATGGGACCCAATGTCGCAGGGGTGATCGGCTCGGCGGTAGCGGCAGGGGTTCTGATTCAGTTTGTTCAATAACAAGCTTGTGCCGAAAACACCTTTTGCCTTGACAACCCACAGGGCGCTTTGTAGGTTGGGAATCCGCGTGTTGCCAGGCTCTGAGGGATCAACCGACAGAGGGTCCGTCGTGCTGGACAGCGGTCACGGTGGCACACTCCCATTGGACGTCACCGAATAGGTTAAAGTTTAAAACTGCCTTCTTTATTAAGGCTCATTCAGTAAGAAAGAGGAAACATCATGCAAGAATATATGCAATTTTATATCAATGGCGAATGGGTCGACCCCGTGACCCCTTCGAGCCTGGAAGTCATTAATCCTGCCACCGAGCAGCCCTTTGCAACGATCAGTATGGGCAGCGCTGCCGATGTTGAAAAGGCCGTGGCTGCGGCGAGCGGCGCTTTCGATAGCTTCTCTACAACGACCGTCGCTGAGCGGGTCGAGCTTTTGGGTTCAATCCTTGCGGAATACACCAAGCGCTATGACGAGATTGCAGCGGCTATTTCAACCGAAATGGGCGCGCCGCTTTGGCTGTCTAAAGCAGCTCAAGCAGCGACGGGCCAAGCACACTTTGCAACGACCCTCGAAATGCTCAAGACCTTCGAATGGGAAGAGCGCAAGGGTAAATACCTGCTACGTCGCGAACCCGTTGGCGTTTGCGGTTTGATTACCCCTTGGAACTGGCCAATCAATCAGATCTCTTGCAAAGTTGCGCCAGCATTGGCAGCGGGCTGTACGATGGTGTTGAAGCCTAGTGAAGTGGCGCCCGTCAACGGTATTATTTTAGCAGAAGTGTTACATGCGGCAGGTGTGCCGGCTGGCGTGTTCAACTTGGTGAATGGCGATGGCCCGAATGTGGGTGAAGCTATGTCCTCACATCCAGATATTCACATGATGTCTTTCACAGGCTCAACCCGTGCAGGTGTCCTAGTCGCCAAAGCGGCGGCCGACACGGTAAAGCGTGTGGCGCAGGAGTTGGGCGGGAAATCGGCCAACATCGTGCTTGAAGATGCGGATTTAGAAAAAGCGGTTAGCGGTGGCGTGAGTCAGATCTTTACCAATTCAGGTCAAAGCTGTAACGCACCGACCCGCATGCTGGTGCCTCAGGCATCGCACGCGCAAGCCTTGGAGATTGCGAAGAAGACGGCGGAGTCGGCAAAACCAGGTGATCCCTTCGGTGAAGGCACAACGATGGGCCCTGTGGTCAGCGAAGTGCAGTGGAATAAGATCCAAGGTTTGATTCAGCAAGGTATCGACGAAGGCGCCGAGCTTGTTTGCGGTGGCACCGGTCGGCCAGATGGCTTGAATGCGGGCTACTATGTGAAGCCTACGATCTTTGGCAACGTCAACAATGATATGACTATCGCGCGCGAAGAGATTTTCGGGCCTGTCTTGTCAATCCTACCCTATGAAACCGAAGCGCAAGCCATTGAAATTGCCAATGACACGCCCTACGGCTTGTCTGGGTATGTTCAGTCGGGGGATGTGGATCATGCCTTGGCGGTTGCTGCGCAAATTCGGAGTGGCAACGTCCACATTAACGGTAGCGGTGCTGACTTTACTGCGCCGTTTGGCGGCTACAAGCAGTCTGGCAATGGTCGGGAGTGGGGTGAGTTAGGTTTCGAGGAATTTCTTGAAACCAAAGCGATCTTTGTCCCTGCAGGCTAAACATTTAGCATTAAGTCTGGTCTCTGAAAACGCCCCAATCGGGGCGTTTTTTTTTGCGCGTCGACAGTCGCCTACCACGTGTCGATAAAGGGGCGCTTCTTGCCGGTTCTGGGGGTCGGCTTGGGCGTCGACTTTAAGCCGGAAATTATCCAGTGCCGGGTATCTTTCGGGTCGATCACTTCGTCGATTTCAAACGCGGTAGCAAAATTCACGGCCTTGCCGCGATCGTACATTTGGGCCACCCGCTTTTCATATTCAACCCGTCGTTCCTCTGGGTCTGCAATCGCCTCGAGTTCCTTGCGGTAGCCCAGTTTGACCGCGCCTTCGAGGCCCATGCCGCCAAACTCCCCAGTGGGCCAGGTAACCGTGAAGGCTGACGCCTTAAAACCGCCGCCGGTCATCGCTTGCGCGCCCAGGCCGTAGCCTTTGCGCAGCACAATCGCAAATAAGGGTACGGTGAGGCTGGTGCAGGTCACAAAGACGCGACTGGCATGCCGAACCAAGGCGGTTTTTTCAATTTCGGGACCGACCATGATGCCTGGGCAATCGACCAGTGACACGATTGGCAAGTCAAAGGCGTCGCACAGTTGCATAAATCGGGCAGCTTTGTCGGCGCCGTCACTGTCGATGGCGCCTGAAAGGTGAACCGGGTCATTCGCGATGAGCCCCATTGCTTTGCCGGCAACACGGATGAAAGCGGTGATCATACCAACCCCAAAGTGGGGCCTGAGTTCGAGCACTGAGTCAGTATCGGCAATGCAGTTGATGATCTCGTGGATGTCATAGACCCGTAGCCGGTTTTCAGGGATTGCCGCGCGCAACTTGCGTTGGTCGTCGCAGGAGAAGTCCGAGATGGGGCCTTGGAAGTACGACAACAATTTTTTCGCCATGTGCATCGCTTCGGCCTCGTCCTTCACAGCGATGTCCACCACCCCATTCGGGACCTGAACCGACATGGGGCCGACCTCGTCTGGCGTAAAAACACCCAGACCGCCACCTTCGATCATGGCGGGGCCGCCAATTCCGATATTGCTGTCTTCTGTCGCAATCACAATGTCACTGCAACCGAGCAAGACCGCATTGCCAGCAAAACAGCGACCACTAGTGATGCCGATTCGAGGCACGAGGCCTGAGAGCGCGGCGTACAGTTGAAAGGCTAAGCAGTCGAGGCCCGCGATACCAGCGCCGTCGGTGTCACCCGGTCGGCCGCCACCGCCTTCGGCGAGCAGAATGATGGGCAGTTTGAGTTGTTCTGCGACTTCAAACATGCGGTCTTTTTTTCGATGATTCTGCAGTCCTTGGGTCCCGGCGAGCACCATGTAGTCGTAAGACATAACAACGCATTGGGTGTTCTCATCAGGGAAAAGATCGCCATTGACGCTGCCAATGCCGCAGACCATCCCGTCACCGGGTGTGTTTTCCATAAGGTCCTGCACAGATCGACGGCGGCGCTGGGCTGCAATGGCCAGCGAGCCATATTCGATGAACGACTCTGGATCGCACAGGTCGTTGACATTTTCCCGAGCTGTTCGATGTAGCGTTTTTCGGCGCTTGGCGACCGCCGTCGGCCGGTTTTGATCGTAGCCATACTCATGCCTGAGGTTGGCTTCAGCCAAATCTGAACGAATATGGTCAAGATCAACTTGTGTATTGGTGGTCGCATCCGAAACAGTCACCGCGCCCGGCATAATATGCAAAAGAGCGTGGTCCTCAAACACGGCGTCACCTGCTGTGACGGCGATTTGAACGACGACCCCGCTTTCGGGGGCGCTGACAACGTGCTCCATCTTCATGGCATCCATAACTAGCAAGGGTTGCCCGGCATAGACCTCCTGATTCGGCGTGACATTAATTTCAACCACGGTGCCTTGCAGTGGCGCGCCGATGGCGAGGCTGCCCGAAGGCCCGCTTGCAGCCGGTTCGGGCGCGTTAGTCTTTTCAGTTGTGCGATGGTTTAGGACGGCAAGCGGATCACGGGTGTCGACAGCGGCGCCCGCGCCCGGTTTGGGTTGATCGCTCATGGCTGTTTCTGCGCTCAGGGCTGCGGCCTTGCTGAGCCGTGCGGAAATTTCAGGAAGGTGAGTATCAACAAACTGCGTCAACAGCTTGCTGCTTGCGAACTCGGGTTGGTCGATTAGGTCTTGAAGAAAAGTGAGGTTGGTATCAAAGCCTTCGATCTGGAAATCAGCGAGTGCGCGCTGCGCCTTGGCCGTTGCGCTGGCAAACACCGGGCTACGACTGTGGACGATAACTTTGGCCAGCAGCGAATCATAACGGGTGCTGGTTTGGTAGCCTCGGTAGGCAAAGCCGTCAACCCGAACCCCTAAGCCTGTGGGTGGCGCATAGTGGGTGATTTGCCCGCCTGTCGGTTTGAAAAAGCCTTTTTCGGATAAGGTTTCCATATTTACCCGGCACTGGATCGCAAAGCCTTCTGCTTGCGGGGCCTCAGTCAGGTTTAAATCGACAAGGCTTGCACCATCGGCAACCTTTAATTGCAGGGCTACCAAATCAAGACCGGTGATGCTTTCTGTTACGGTGTGCTCAACCTGCAGTCTGGCATTGGCCTCAATAAAGAAATAACGCTCGGGTTTACTGGCATCCACTAAGAATTCGAAGGTGCCCAGGCCGCGATAGTTTGCGGATTGGGCCATGGCGAGCGCGTCCCGTATCAAGGCATCGCGCGTGCTGGCGGGAATGGCCGGGCTGGGGGCTATTTCTATGAGTTTTTGGTTTTGACGTTGCACCGAGCAGTCCCGCTCCCAAAGGTGGACCACGCCGCCTTGGCCATCACCGAGGATTTGAACTTCAATATGCCGAACCTCTGGCAGGTATTGCTCGACGTACACGGCGCTTTGGCCAAAGGCTAACGCCGCTTCGGATTGGCAGCGCTCAAAAAGTTTTTCAAGATCATCCGCTGCGTGTACCTGCCGCATGCCGCGGCCACCGCCGCCATGCACGGCCTTGATGAGCATCGGCTCATCTAAAAGGGTTTTTCGAAAATCCGCGGCTTCTGCCAAGGTGGTGTCGCCATTAGTGCCCGAAATGAGCGGCACCCCATGCGCCTTAGCCAGGGCCCGAGCCCCTGCCTTATTACCAAATTGCTCGAGTTGTTCTGCGGTGGGGCCAACAAAAGTGATGCCAGCGGCATCGCAAGCCGCGGCGAAATCATGGCGCTCACTCAGGAACCCGTAACCGGGGTGTATGGCATCGGCGTCGGTTGCAACAGCTGCTGCAATAATGGCGTCGATATCCAAATAAGCGGCTGCGCCCGTGCCGGGCAGGCAATAATGATCATTGGCAAGGCGCACATGTTGGGCTAGGCCATCGTCTTCCGGATAAACGCTTATGCAGGCGATGCCGAGGTCTTGGGCGGTTGCGATGATGCGTACGGCTATTTCCCCGCGGTTTGCGATGAGTAATCTATTCATGGTGCGTGCGAGTCAGCAAAAGTGAACTGTAAAACTATCGCAACGCCAGCAATTTGTCAGTGGTTTACCGGATCAAATTTAGCGCGAGTGAACAAAAGGCCATGATAGACTTCTGAGGAAAACATCTAGGAGCACGTCGATGACAACAATCGAGACAGGTACGAATGATCTGCTGGCAGAAAATATTGATGGGGTCGGTGTGATCACCTTAAATCGACCGGACGCGCGTAATGCAATGTCTGGTGAGATGAATGCGGCTTTGTCTCACACCTTAGCCGCTTGGGAGTTGGATCCTGCGATTAAATGCATCGTTCTGACCGGTGCCGGAAAAGGATTTTGTGCGGGCGGTGATGTGAAGGGTATGGCAGCTTCTGGCGATGGGACTGTTGGCGACAACACGATTGATGGCGCGATTCATGCGCAGCGGGTAACGCAACGGGCAACGGCGGGTAAATTGTTTAAAATGCCCAAGCCGACCATTGCGGCCTTACCGGGTGCCGCTGCCGGAGCGGGCTTAAGTTTTGCTTTGGCGTGCGATCTCCGGGTTATGGCCTCGAGCGCGATTATGACCACTGCGTTTGCACGAGTTGGTTTCTCCGGCGACTATGGCGGGACCTATTTCATGACCCAGCTTTTGGGCACCGCCAAGGCGCGAGAGTTGTATTATTTGTCAGACCGGGTTGATGCTGCGGAAGCCCTCCGGCTTGGGCTGACGAATTGGGTTGTTGAGCCGGAAGGTTTAATGACAAAAACAATGGAAATCGCGAATCGGTTGGCCGCAGGCCCAACCGTTGCGTACCGGTACATGAAAGAAAACTTGAATCGCGCTTTGGCTGGTGATGTTGATGATTGCATGGACTTAGAAGCAACCCATCATGTGCATTGCGGTCAGACAACCGACCATAAAGAAGCGACCAAAGCCTTTGTCGCAAAACGTGAACCGGTGTTTATTGGGCGTTAATCGCGAGCGTTAGGCCAAAACGTTTGGGGTTGTTGATCTGAAAAAAATTGCGCAAGGAGTAAGGCGGGCGTGGAAATAGCATATTTGAACGGTCAGTGGATGCCGCCGAGTGAAGCCAAGGTTTCGGTTTTTGACCGTGGCTTTATGTTTGGCGATGGCGTCTATGAGGTCATGCCGGTCTATGACGGCAGAATTTTTACCAAAGCCCAGCATCTGGCGCGATTGGCCCGGTCGCAAGCTGAAATTGGTTTGGCGCCGGTCATGTCTGCTGAGGCTTGGTCAACGCTGTTGGATGAAGCGGTAGAAAAGTCGGGCGAGGCGCAGGCGCTGATTTACATTCAGGTCACCCGGGGCACAGCAATTGAGCGATCCCATGTCTACCCAGATACTCCGCCAACGGTTTTTCTGACGGTCACGGCCTTTTCGCCGAAAACAGCCTCGGAAATTCAGCCCTTAAGAGTTGTAACGGCTGAGGATATTCGTTGGCATCGGGCGGACATCAAGGTTACGAGCTTGATTGCCAATGGCATGATCAAAAATCAGGCGCTGGCAAATGGGTATGACGATGCGATTATGATTCGGGGCGATAAAGTGACCGAAGGCACCGCTTCTAACGTATTTATTGTTGTCAATGGCGAGATTATAACGCCGCCGAAGAGTCGATGGCTCCTGCATGGGATTACGCGAGACGAGATGATTCGAGCCGCTGCCGACGTGGGGTTGTCACTTCGAGAAGAGGACTTCGACGAGTCCAGGCTGAGCTCGGCCTCAGAAATATGGCTGAGTTCGACCGGTTTGGAATTAGCACCCGTGGGTGAGGTAAATGACCAACGGGTTGGGGACGGGGCGCCGGGTCCAATTTGGCGGCAGGTTTTTGAGGGCTTTCAAGCTCGCAAGCGTTTAATCGATTGAAAATATCGATGAAGATAAGCTAAAACATTCATTGGACCACGGCGGATGTCCGATTTAAAGTTCGACCACTAAAACCTAGGAGAAGAAAGATGGCGTTGAAAGACTCCAAGACGGAACAAAACTTGAAAGATGCATTTGCGGGCGAATCCCAAGCCAATCGTCGTTACCTTTACTTCGCATCAAAAGCGGACGTCGAGGGTTACAACGATGTTGCCGCGGTATTTCGCTCCACCGCGGAAGGCGAAACCGGTCATGCCCACGGTCATTTAGAGTATTTAGAAGAGACGGGTGACCCCGCAACCGGTATGCCGATCGGTAGTACGTCTGACAACTTGAAGGCCTCTGTGGCTGGCGAGACCCATGAGTACACTGATATGTACCCAGGGATGGCGTCAACTGCTCGGGATGAAGGGTTTGACGAAATCGCAGATTGGTTCGAAACGCTGGCAAAGGCAGAGCGTAGTCACGCCAATCGATTTCAAAAGGCGCTGGACACCCTAGACGCTTAAGCAAGGTCGAAGTTGGGTTGTTGATAACGCGCCCTTAAGGGCGCGTTTTTTATGGAGGAGTCGTATGTTAAGTCGAGCTGATTTGTGGTCCCTTGAGGACTATTCGGTCCATCGGGCGAGTTTTAGGGAAGCGGTACTAGCCCACAAAAAAAATCGTAGGGTATTGATTGGTCGGCACGTCCAGCTGATTTTTGAAGATCAAACCACGATAAAATACCAGATTCAGGAAATGCTTCGAATAGAGAAGATTTTCGAAGCCGCTGGCATTCAAGAGGAGTTGGATGCCTATAACCCGTTGATTCCGGAAGGTAAAAATTGGAAGTGCACTTTACTCATTCAGTATGGCGATATTGACGAACGTAAGCGGCGGCTAACCGATTTGGTGGGTATAGAAGATAAGATTTGGGCTCAAATTGGTGATGGCGACAAGATCTGGCCCATTGCCGATGAGGACATGGATCGCAGCAAAGAAGATAAAACGGCAGCGGTGCACTTTATGCGCTACGAGCTAACTGATTCAGATCGGGCCGCGGCCAAGGCGGGTGCGGAGATCGTCTTTGGGGTAGAGCATGTGGCCTACCCATCCGAGCCGGTAGTGTTGTCTGAGGTCTCGAAAGCGGCCTTGGTCGCTGACTTGAGCAACTAGTTCGAGCGGTCGTTTTCAAACGGCGTTGTAAAAAAGAAACGATAAAAGCCGGTAGTAACCGGCTTTTTGGTCTACAGTGTTCCTCTAGGCAGCGTGCAAGGCATGTCTTATAAACACCCTTTTTGAAAGAGTAGGAATGCACCATGAGACAATCTTTAATCCCCAAATGTTTAATCGTCGGCGCACTGATGCTGCTTAGCAGTTGCGGCGTGAATAACCTGCCAACCCTTGATGAAGGCGTGAAGGCCACGTGGTCCCAGGTGCAGAATCAATACCAGCGCCGAGCGGACTTAATCCCGAACCTGGTGGCGACAGTGAAAGGTTACGCTGCCCAAGAACGCGATACCCTGCTTGCTGTAACCGAAGCCCGAGCCAGGGTCGGCAGCATGCAGGTCGACCCGAGTCTGATTGATGACCCAGCGCGATTGCAGCAATTTGAACAAGCGCAAAGCAAGTTATCCGGCGCGCTCAGCCGGTTAATGGTTGTGGTTGAAAAGTACCCAGATCTCAAATCAAATCAAAATTTTCTGGCCCTGCAGTCTCAACTAGAAGGCACGGAAAACCGCATCAGTATTGCGCGGCGCGACTATATCAACAGCATTGCTGGGTACAACACGGAGTTACGCACCTACCCCGGTAAACTTTGGCATGGCTGGCTCTATCCCGAGCTCACCATTCGAGAAGACTATTACGAAGCAACCGCTGCGGCTGCCGATCAGCCGCCCGCGGTTACGTTTTAGTGAAGGGATTTATCTTAGCGGTCCTGCTTTTAGGGCTGAGTCTGCCGGCGCACTCAGCTGACTTGATTTTCCCAAAACTAACCGGGCGCGTCGTAGATGAGGCCGGTTTGATTAGTGCGGGGGATAAAAGATTAATTAATGCCGCGTCCCGAAGTCTTGAGCAGACCTTGGGGCACCAATTGGTTGTGGTTACCGTCAAAGACCTGCAAGGGGTTGTGATTGAGGATTTTGGTTATCGGCTTGGCAGGCACTGGGGGATTGGTCAGGCCGAGGCAGACAATGGCGTGCTGTTGATTGTAGCGAAAGCCGAGCGCAAGGTTCGGGTTGAAGTGGGTTATGGGCTCGAGGGGGATTTAACCGATGCACGGTCGAGTCAAATCATCCAGGGCATCATGTTGCCGCGCTTTAAAGCGGGTCAGGTGTCGGACGGGATTGTGGCAGGCAGTGAGGCGATTCGGCAGGTTTTTCAAGGCGAGTTTGTGTCGCCTAAGATGACTCGATCGCGCACGTCTAGCGCGGCGCCACCGATTTTGCTTGGGATATTTTTTGTATTGTTGCTCCTCAGCAAAATCTTGGGTTCATTTGCTGGTGGCATGCTGGGCGTGCCGGTCGGCACGGGGCGACGTCATCACGGCGGCTATGCTGGTGGGGTCGGCGGTTTTGGCGGTGGCGGCGGTTTTGGTGGCGGCGGCTTTGGCGGCGGTGGCGGCGGTTTTGGTGGCGGTGGTGCGAGCGGAGGTTGGTGATGAGTGGGTTATTGACGAAAACACAACTGGCGGCCATTGCGGATCAAATTACCGAGATCGAAAAGGCGACCGATGCCGAGATCGTGACGGTACTAGCAAAGCAGTCCGATGATTATTACTACATACCGACCCTTTGGGCGGCAATGGCGGGCGTGATTGCGCCCTCGGCGCTGCTGCTGTTACCGCATTGGTTGGTGTTGTCAGAAATTCTCTTGATTCAAGTAAGCTTGTTTGGCGTCCTGGCGCTGCTCTTGCGGAGCCCGGTCTTGCTCCGGCACTTGATTCCCAAGCGTGTCCGGCATTGGCGGGCGAGCAACCTAGCGCGCAGGCAATTCCTTGAGAACAATTTGCACCATACCGAAGGCGGGCTCGGGGTGTTGATTTTTGTGTCGGAGCTCGAACGCTATGTTGAGATTCTTGCCGATCGGGGTGTGGCTGAGCAAATCCCTAACGAGACCTGGACATCAATTGTACAGCGCTTTACGCAAAAGGTTGGGCAAGGTGAAGTCTACGAAGGCTTTGATCAGTGTTTGCAAGCGGTGGGCGTAGAGCTTGCCGGAACGTTTCCGGTCACCACTGAAAAAAATGAGCTGCCCAACCACCTCGTCTTGATCTAGGACGGATACCTTCTAATCACAGAGTCAGGCTCTAGGGCCGACGGCCCGTTTATCCGGCCACAGGTTGTTTTGGCGCTGTGGGCCCATAAGTCATGAATTTGTCGACGGCCTCAGCGACTGCCTCAGGCGCATGCACGGCAACTTCATGACCAACGCGTGACAACACAGCCAGATCCGCATTCGGCAAGCGTTGGTAGTCTTGGATATTGGCGTTCAACAAGCCATCCCCGGAACCAGCGATGACCAGTGTTGGGGTGGTGAGGGCGCTTAATTGTGCGGTGAGGTTCAGGCTCGACATGGTTTCAAGACCGCCGATAATATGGCCGTCGGATATGGTCATGAGATGGTTCACGCGATCCTCGAACCAGTCATCGTCTTCAAGCTCTGGCAGGCTGCGCCCTTGTTGATACCGCTTTAGAAAGAAGGCTCGATCGCCGCGGGCTCTCGCGGCCAGCTGTTTATCGAGCAGATCCTGGCTGTAGGGGCCGATGCCGCCGCTTGGAATGGCGGCTTTCAGGATAAGCTTCGTGAGCCGATCGCTATGATGAACCCCCAGTTGAAAACCAATACCGCCGCCCATGCTGTGTCCGGCGAAGGCCACGCGTTCCAAGGCGAGGTGGTCCAATAACCCCACAACATCTAGCGCATATTGCGCAATATCATAGCCTGATTGGGTGTGCTGGCTTTCGCCGGTGCCCCGACATTCCATCAAAATGATCTGGTAGCGATCTTGTAAGCGCTCGGCGACAGGCATCCAGTTCACTCTGGAGGCGGTGTAGCCATGATGAAGCAATAAAGGCTCGCCCTGGCCCATAATGTCATACCACAGGTCTGCATTGTTGATGTTTGCGATGGGCATAATGGCCTCAAATTCTCAGTATGCCCTGATCCTGTGTTTTTTATTGATTCAGATCAAGCCTTATCGGGGTACTCACCCTGTATTGAATGGGTTGCTATGGCGCGTCATCTGTCACCTGGAATCTCTCATCCGTCGTACGCGATCAAAGCGCCGCAACCTCTGCGACGGTTAGGATATGTTTAAAGCTGAGTTTTAGCGCGCGCGGTTATGTCAGATGGATCAGGCGTCGGCGAGCAGGGTTAAAGGGGGTCAAGTTTAGTTTTAAAGCACTACAAACCGTTCATAAACAATTAGTTAGGTCGTACATTTGGATCTAAAAATGTTTGAGTTCTGATAGTTCAGGTGCATAATGTGAAAGTAGGGAGTGATGTATAGTGTCATTTTCTTCTAACGTTGGTAAATTTTTCTTATTAATTTATCGCGATCGATGCCAAAGACGCGGGATGAAGGCAGAGCAAGAGGTCAGTTTGAATTGGCTAAGACGAAAACGTCAAAAAAAACCGGGCGCTTTGGGGCTTGCTTTCTCTGAGCAAGGACTCGCAATGGTATGGGTTGATCCGTCCGCCGAAACCCAGAAATTAAAGCACTGGGAGCTTTTGGTTGAATCGCCTTCACAGATCGGCGCGCTGCTCGCTGAGCGCGTTGCCCAGTTAGAACTCGAACATATGCCCTGCTCCGTCGTGCTCAGCGCAGACCATTATGAGCTGCAACTGGTGGAGGCGCCAAACGTCCCCATTTCAGAGCGCCTCGCGGCGGTCCGGTTTCTGTTGAAGGACAAGGTCAAAATGCCACTTGATGACCTGAATATCGATGTATTTACGGTCCCAGAAGGCGCTTATCCACGACCGATGCTTTATGCAGTCGGTGCATCCCAGCAGCATCTGATTGAAATCCGAGATTTGGTTTTGGAATCGGGTTTGCGATTGGATCGAATCGATATTCGAGAGATGGCGGTTCGGTCTTTGGCGTTGGCCTTAACGAAGGCTGATGATGGCCTCGCCGTCTTGGACGTGCGAGACGGACAGGCCCGCTTGAGCCTAATGCAAGGTGGCACGCTTTATTTGTGCCGAAATCTGAATACGAAGATCGATCAGGCATCCATGGCGAGCAGTGATTGGGCTTTTAACTTTGAGCGGTTTTTGGTTGAGTTGCAGCGATCGCTTGATTTTTTCGAAAATCAAATGGGTCAAGGTCAGGTGATGCAACTGCTGCTAGCGCCCGTTCCAGGAGTCACCAATCAATTAATCGAGCAACTGAATCTGAACCTGGTTGCGCAAGCCTCCGCACTGAACCTCAACGAGCTCTGGAATACGGGGTCCCTGCTGTCGGCGCGCGATCAACACGAAGTATTATTTGCAGCCGGTGCGGTATTGGGCGGGGATGCGTAGATGACGCGGCAGTCCATTAACCTATATTCCGAGGCACTGCGCCCAAAGGTAGATTGGTTGTCCCTCAATTTGTTTGCAAGTTACGTCGGTGGGGTGGTGTTGATTCTTGTCGTGCTATCGGCCGTTGATCTTTGGGATCAAGGCGCGGTGGCCACTGAGGTGGCGTCCGAGACAGGCCAGCGTGAGGTCTTATTGCAAGATATTCAAAGCCTTGAGCAGCTAATCGAGTCACGAGCCAAAGATCCGGCCCTTGAAGCCGATATGCAAGCGCTGGAAGCCGTGCAAAAAGACAAGCTGACCCTTAGACGGTTTCTGGACCAGGAAGTGCCGGGTAATGCCGACGGGTTCTCGGCGTATTTTGCAGACCTTGCGCGGTTCCATGTTCGGGGTTTGCGGCTAACTGAAGTAGAGTTAGATCGAGGCGGTGCAGCGGTGCGACTGCGGGGTGAGGTGCTCAACGGCGAATATATAACCAATTATATTGCTGGGCTTGATCGCAGCGTTGTGTTTCAAGGTAAGGCCTTTCGTAATTTGGACCTGGATCGCGCGGGTAACGTTTCAGAAGGGTTGCCTGAAGGGCAGAGTTTGATTTTTGAAATTCGTACCGGGGAGGCTTTAACGCAATGAACGCCTCACTCTGGACCGAATTACAAGTCTGGTTTGCGCTCAGAGGCCTGCGAGAGCGGGCGATTGTGTTGATTGCGGTTTTGGTGGCTCTGGGCTATGGCTGGCAGTTTTTGGTTAAAGACGGCCTCGAGCAATATGGTCAGGCAGAAATGAGGAGTCTGACGCAGCTGCAGTCCCAGAACGCGGCCCTTGAGGCGCAGCGCGCAGCGCTTGACGCGGTTGCCGAGGCGGACCCGAACACCCTGCTGCAACGCACGATTGCACGGCTCAATGCCCAGAATACTCGCCTCGATCTGGAAATTGAAGCGATGTCAGGCAAGCTGGTGCAGCCCGCGGATATGGCGGTCGTCCTCAGCCGCGTTATGTCACAGCAAGGGGGCGTAACCTTGCTGGCCATGCAGAACCGGCCACCCGAGAGTTTGTTTTTTAGAACGGGCAATAGTGATGCCGGCGCGCTAGTGATTTATAAGCACGGATTGGATTTGTCGTTGAAGGGCAGCTATCTAGATGTGCTGAAATATCTCGCTGAGATCGAATCGCTTGGCGTGCGTTTTTTTTGGGAGCGCGTAGAATACAAGGCAGTCACGTATCCGGAAGGCGAGGTTTCGATTCAGGTATTTACCTTGAGTACACAGGAGCAATTGCTCGATGTCTAAACTCTTGCTGATATTGGCTCTTGGGTGCTGTGGCATGAAGGTCTGGGGGGCCACACCAAATTTTGTCGGGCTGGTGGATCCAACCATGCCACTACAGTTGAGCCTTTCCGGAGTCACGGAAGACCAATTGGGCGAGCGGGTTACCGAGGTGGTGATAGAAAGTAAAACGTACCAAGTCTCTTCGATTTTGGTTCGACCGAACGGCAAGTATGCCTTGATTAATCGACAACAAGTTCAAGAAGGTGATGAGATCGAAGGCGCGGTGGTTGCAAAAATTGATCGAGACGGCGTGACCTTACAACGCGGCATCGAGGCGATTCGATTATCGCTATACAAAGACTCAACCAAAAGGCCCAGGCCATAATGTTGTTAGATCAATTAGTCAGGGTGCGGCAATGGCCAGCAATCGCAGTGCTCGCTGCAATGGCGGCGCTCGCAGGCTGTGAATCTGCTGGGCCCTATGTTGCCTACGATACCAAGGTCTTGGATGAGGTTCAGGAGGAACTGCTAAAAAGCCGGGATGCGGCGGGCAAAAGCAATCGAATTGAACCGCCCGCGGCAGTACTTGAAGCGTTGCTGCCGCCGATCACCTTGCTCACGGAAGAAGCGAGCGCCCTGGAGGCCCGGTTTGATTTTACGGTCAAAGAGGCGCTCCCCATTCGAGAATTCGTTAACTTGCTGACCGTCGGTACGGACCTCAGTATGGTTGTGCATCCCGATACCACAGGCACCATCTCAGCATTGGATTTAAAAAACGTAACGGTCACGGACGTATTGGATCAAGTGAGTGATCTTTACGGTTATTCTATAGTGATTGAAAACGACGTTTATCAGATTCGCCCTGGGGGCTTGCAGACTCGAATTTTCCGACTGAATTATCTGAATGTGAGCCGGTCTGGTAATTCCAGTATGCAGGTGACGGCGAGCGGCATCTCCGAAGGCGGAAATCAAAACGGCAACAATCAAAATCAAAACCAGAACCAAAATAACCAAGGCGGTAACAATAATAATGGGGGCCAAGGCAACAATTATGGTAACAACCAAAATAATCAGAATGCTGGCCGCGCCTCGATTAGTACCGAAACCTCCACCGATTATTGGACAGGACTCGAGGCCGTTATTCGGAGCATTATCAACGCGCCAGCTCAGAGGGCTGGACAAGCCGTGGGTAACGAGTCGCGCTCAGTCATTGTATCGCCCCAAACGGGGATGATTTTGGTGCGGGCCTTCCCGAGCGAGTTAGCCCAAGTTGAAGCCTTTATTGAGGCCTCTCAAGAAGCGTTGCAACGGCAAGTGATCCTAGAAGCAAAGATTCTCGAGGTCGAACTCAAAGAAGGGTTCCAGTCAGGCATTAACCTAAGTGCGTTGTATCAGTCGGGCAATCGAGAGGTGAGTACGAGCTTCGGGCAATTGGGTTCTCAGATTGATGGTATTGGCGAGCCTTTAAGCGTTGACATGCAGTTCTCAGACTTCAGCGGGGTAATCAACTTACTGGAAACCCAAGGCAACGTTCAGGTGGTGTCTAGTCCCAGAATCGTGACGCTTAACAATCAAAAAGCGATCTTTAAAGTGGGTCAAGAGGCTTATTTTTTAACCAATGCCAGTACCACGAGTTTTGGCGCTGGCATCGAACAGACCACCAGTCAGAACAGCAGTTTGGAGCCCTTTTTCTCGGGTATTGCACTGGATGTGACGCCGCAGATTAGTGAAGTGGGTGATATTATTTTGCACATTCATCCAATTTTGAGCGAAGTCAAAGAAGATTTAAAAATCATCAACGGTCAAGAATTCCCGCTTGCGAACAGCGCTACCCGAGAGTCCGATACCATTGCTCGGGTTCGCAACGGCGAAGTTATTGTGATCTCCGGGTTAATGCAGACGCGTGCAACGGGCGATAAAGCGGGCGCGCCGGGTCTAAGCGAAGTACCCCTTTTAGGCTCGGCGCTCGAGCAAAAGCAGCGAGAGACGGTTAAGACTGAGTTGGTGATTTTGTTGCGCGCGCTTGTGGATGAAGGCAATGCGATGGAGGCGTTCCTTGACGAATCGGCCGATCGGGTGGGTAAAATTCGCCGAAGCATTGACCCCTACTATCGAGGCTCGAGGGAATAACCCCTATGATAAGCCGTCGCCTTAATCAACGATGTGTCAGTCCGGTCTTGTTGCTTTGGCTAGGGGTGAGCGTTGCCTCGGCTTGTGCACAGGCTGCTGAGGCGCCAAGTCGCCTCGAATTCCTCAACAGTTTTGAGGCGGCAGATGCCGTCATGCCAACGCAGCAGGCCCAGCGCCTGTCCGCCGAGCGGAGCACGCCGCTCAACGAGCTTGAATCAAGCGCCATGCCCGCGGGTCCTGCGGACAACGCTCTGCGCAGCGCTCGGGCGATTACTCCCGAAGCACAAGATTTGGCGGTGGTTCAGCAAGCGTTGGACCAGATCGATCAAGGGCAAATTATCGAAGCCACTTTATTGCTGACGGAATTCGTTGAGGGTCAGCCTCAAGCTCATCAAAGCCGAGAAACCTTGGCTACTATTTTGCTGGCGCGAGGCGAGACGGGCCTGGCGCAGCGGGTGCTAACCCGTGGCCTGGAACTCGCGCCGAATTTTGTTGGGTTTAAAAAGCTTTATGCGAGACTTTTGATGGCAGCCGATGCCGCTCGGGCACTGGCGCTGCTTGCGGAAGTGCCACCGATGCTGGAACAAGACCCAGAGTATTATCAACTGTACGCACTACTACTGCAGCAAACGGGGCGCGTTGATGATGCGACCGCCATGTATCAGCGGCTTCTTCAGATTGACCCAACCAACGGTCGTCTTTGGCTTTCCTACGCGGTCGCGCTGGATGCGTTGGGATTGGTAGAGGATGCTCGGTCGGCGCACCAAACGGCCAATCGCTACGGATTGGGCGATCCCACGCTCAATCAGTACAACCTGCAACGGCTAAAAAGTCTGCGGGGTAACCGATGAGCGCGCCGCGTAAAATTCGGATTGGCGATTTACTGGTCGAGCAGGGGATGGTCTCAGCATCGCAGTTAGACACGGCCCTGAACGAGCAAAAGGGCTCTGGCAAAAAACTTGGGCGAGTCTTGATTGAGTCTGGCGCCCTCAGTGAAGACGATTTGCTGCGGGTCTTATCAAAGCAGCTAGACTTGCCGTTTGTCGGGCTGCGGCAGTTCCCGTTTAATTTAGAACTCATCAACCGTTTGGATGAAAACTACGCACGGCGGCACAAAGCCATTGTGCTGGCTGAAAAGGCGGGGGTGTGTCAGGTGGGCATGGCGGACCCACTTGATATTTTTGCATACGACGAGCTGTGCCTGTTGCTGAAGCAAACAATCGATATTGCGATTGTTCGAGAAAGCGAATTATTGGACACCTTAGATACGGTCTATCGTCGAACCAGTGAAATCGAATCCTACGCTGAGGAACTCGACAGCGAGGTGACCGAGGGTTTGTTTGACCTTCAGGGCCTGCAAACCGGTCTGCAGGATGATGACGCGCCGGTGGTTAAGATGCTGCAGTCTATTTTTGAAGATGCGGTGCAAGTGCGGGCCTCAGATATCCATATTGAACCCGATGAGGGGGTGCTTCGAATCCGGCAGCGGGTCGACGGCATTCTGCAAGAGCAGGTGATGAAAGAGCGCCGGATTAGTTCGGCCTTGGTCTTGCGCTTGAAGTTGATGGCGGGGCTGAACATTTCCGAGCGCCGCCTGCCTCAAGACGGCAGGTTTAGCTTGCTCGTGCGCGATCGTAAGCTCGATATCCGGCTGTCCACTATGCCGGTTGAGTTTGGCGAGAGCTGCGTGTTGCGGGTTTTGGATCAAACGGCAGGTCTGACCTCTCTCGATGAAACCGGGATGTCCCCGGCCATGCTCAAAGATTTCAGGCGCATGATCCATTTGCCGTTTGGTTTGATTTTGGTCACCGGGCCGACGGGTAGTGGTAAAACTACTACGCTATACGGCGCGTTGAATGAGTTGAATGAGGCCGGCCAAAAAATCATCACAGCCGAAGACCCGGTTGAATATAAGCTGCCCCGGGTGAACCAGGTTCAGATCAATCCCAATATCGGGCTCGACTTTGCGAATGTGCTGCGGGCGGCGCTTCGGCAGGATCCCGACATTATTTTGGTTGGTGAAATCCGGGATGTTGAAACCGCTGAGATTTCCCTGCGGGCATCCATGACCGGTCACTTGGTGCTCTCGACCTTACACACCAACGACGCGGTGTCATCAGCCATGCGATTGATGGACATGGGGGTTGAACCGTTTTTTTCGGCGTCCAGTCTTCGTGCGATCGTGGCCCAACGCTTGGTCCGCAAGCTCTGCAGCGAATGCGCAACGGCCTATCAGCCCGATAACATTGAAGCCAGTTGGATGCAGCGTTACTTAACGCCGGATGTGATTGCTAATGCCAGCAT
>JAQWWC010000061.1 GCA_029249645.1 Pseudomonadales bacterium | reverse complement strand
GTGCCAAATGAGGATTTGGGTGAGGCGGTGAAGGCGGTGGTGCAACCCATTGACGGGCTCACGGGGGACGAGACGCTAACCGAAGAACTTTTAAGTTACCTGGCTGAGCATTTGTCGCGCCAAAAGATCCCGCGATCGATTGATTATGACGCTGCGCTGCCGAGACTGCCAACCGGCAAACTCTATAAGCGCTTGCTAAGAGATCGATATTGGGGCGAGGGCCGCTCGAAAATTGTTTAGCCCTGTAAAAGTAGACTCACCGAGTGCGTTCTAGATGCACTATTTCGGACACTAAAATTCGTTCAGGTTCTTAAGGAGAGACCCATGTTTGACACGGTTATTCGCGGCGCACAGATTGTTGACGGTAACGGGGACGCCCCGTTCTCAGGCGATATTGCGATTCAAGATGGCTTGATTCAGGCCGTAGGCACTTTTGAGGGGCGAGGCCGGGAAGAAATTCAAGCCGATGGCGCAGTCGCAACCCCAGGGTGGGTTGATGTGCATACCCATTATGATGGTCAGGTGAGCTGGGACGACACGCTTGACCCTTCTTTTAGCCATGGGGTTACCAGTGTGGTCATGGGAAATTGCGGCGTGGGTTTTGCACCAGCGCCTCCTGGCGGTGAGCAGCGGTTGATTGAGTTGATGGAAGGCGTTGAAGATATCCCTGGTACCGCCCTGTATGAGGGGATTGAATGGGGGCGTTGGGAGACCTTTCCGGAGTATTTGGATTATATTGCCTCGCGGCAGTACACCCTCGATGTTGGTACGCAAGTCCCGCACAGTGCGCTGCGCAATTATGTGATGGGAGACCGTGCTCTTCGACATGAAAATGCGACCGCGGCAGATTTGAGCGCGATGGCCTTGATTGTTCAGCAGGCTGTTGAAGCCGGAGCGCTAGGGTTTTCAACCTCTCGAACTGTTGGGCACCGGAGTGTGTTGGGCGAAACCATTCCGGGCACGTTTGCTGAGCGTGACGAGTTGATGGCGCTGGCGAATGCGATGAAAGCTGCAGGACGGGGGGTGTTCCAAGCCGTACCGGCCGGCGTTGTGGGCGACTTGGCTGGCCCAGAGCATCAAACGACGGAGCAAGAGGTCGCGCTGTTTGTTGATATTGCGAAACAGAGTGGCTGTCCCGTTACATTTACCTTGGCGCAGAATTTCAATCGGCCAGATCAGTGGCGCGCTTGCCTAGACCTGGTTGCAACGGCATGTGGTCAGGGACTGGCGGTTGTGCCGCAGATTGCGACCCGACCGATCGGATTTGTGACCAGTTTGAAGTCCTACCATATGTTTCAGCGGCGTCGCACATATTTAGAACTGGCAACGCTTTCTTTTGAGGAGCGACTCAAGGCTCTAAGAAAGCCTGAAGTCAAAGCGAAGATCCTGTCGGATGAGGATATTAAGCCGGAGCTGTCCGGCTCGATGGAGAATATCTATGGTTTGTTGGGGATGGCGGCGGCCAGCATGTTCCCGCTAGAAGTGCCTATGAACTATGAACCCGAAGCCGGCGGTAATTTGGGCGCGCTGGCTGCAAAAGCGGGGCAGACCATTGATAGCTTTGTGTACGATTTCCTTCTGGGCAATAACGGTAATAATTTTGCGATCTCTCTCGGGGCTAATTTCGTCGAGGGTAATTTCAATGTTATCAGCGAGATGATTCAGCATCCAAACACGACCATTGGTTTGTCGGATGCGGGCGCCCATGTCAATCTTATCTTTGATGCGGTGGGGCCAACCTATCAGCTCATGCATTGGGTGCGCGATCGCAGTCGGGGCCCTAGACTTCCCATTGAGATGATCGTCGCCAAACAAACCGCTCGTAATGCAGATCTATTTGGTCTGAGTGACCGTGGCCGGATTCGGCCCGGTCAACGGGCTGACTTAAATGTGATCGATTTAGAGCGTTTGAGCCTGGGCGCCCTGCAAGTGACCCATGACCTGCCCGCCGGTGGCGGCAGGATACTGCAATCAGCTTCAGGCTACCTCAACACCTTCGTGGCTGGGGTTAAGACTCGTGAGCGCGACCAAGATACGGGCGCCCGCCCGGGCCGCCTGATTAGAAGTTGAACTTACGCGAAATGATCAGGGGCGGAGGGTACAAGTGTGATGACCGATAAAAGATTTATTACTGGGCCAAAGTCCTGGTTGATGGGCCTTGCGTTGATCTCAACCTTCGGTTTTAGTGCGCTGACCCTAGCCGACTGGCGGCAAGCCCAACGGCAGACGATTGTCCATGGGGTGCAAGCGGTCTTGATGTGTAACGGCTTATTTACCAGTCACAGATCCCTCCCTCAGGTTTTTGATCAAGAACTGAAATATCTCGAACCGCCGCGTTTTGATGGCGCTCGTGGTACGGCAGCAAAGGGTCCTTATCAGGTTGATTGGGCCTCTCGATCGGTAACGGTTGGTACGGATGCACCAGAGACTGCTGTTACCGCGATTTTTCGTGAAGGCTTTAGCTGCATGGTGCTGCCGCCTGGCACTGAGGCGACTTCGGAAGTCTTGCGGGGATTGCCCGACGCGCCCACGCCGTTTGCTCGCGATGTGGCTGCAACGGATGATTGGCCTTATGGCGACCATGTGGTGATTGAACAACCCAACGACGTCGACCAAGCGGCTTTACTGCAAGCTGCTGAATGGGCGTTTGAGCCGGCTGTTGCTGAACAGATGACCGTGAGTTTATTGATTACTCGGGGCGAACGGGTTTTGCTCGAACGTTATGCGCCAGGATTCGATGCTGCAACGCGGACTAGGACCTGGTCAACGGCAAAAAGTATCGCGTCAACGTTAATCGGTATGTTGGTCGAAGATGGCCTGTTGAGTTTGGATGATTCGTTACCGGTAGATTGGTTGCCTGAGTTAGCGGTATCCGAGGCCGATCCGCGATTAGGCATCACATTACGTCACGTTTTGCACATGACCAGTGGGCTCTACCCAGTGGATTCTTCGAAGATGGAGTACCAATCAGGCAGTGGCCTTGCCTATTGGGCGGGTGAGAGTTCTGTAATGGCGGCAAGACGACGAGGGCTTGTTCGGGCACCGGGGACCTTTTGGGATTATGAAAATTATGACACTTTGTTGGCGATTTATGCGATGCGGCGGGTCTTGCCTGACGTTCAAAGCTACCACCGTTATCCGAGTCAGCGGCTGCTTAAGAAATTAGGGATGCATCAGACCGTGATTGGGGCCGATCGCTTCGGTGATTTTATATTGAGTTCCCAGGTGTATAGCAATGCACGAGATTTAGGCCGCTTGGGACTGCTGTATCTCAATGAGGGCGTATGGAAGGGTGAGCGATTAATCTCGAAAGATTGGATTGACTTTATTCGAACGCCAGCGCCGGTTACTACCAATCCGAGGGCACAGTATGGTGGGCAGTGGTGGTTAGTTCCGAATGATCGAACGGACATCCCTAAAGACGCCTATGCGACAGCAGGAAGCCGAGGACAATTTGTGATCGTCGTACCGTCACACCAAGTCGTCATCGTCCGTCGTGGCTTAGATTATGGCCTTCAGGGTTTTAATTTTTGGGACCTCACGCGAGAAGTACTGAAGGCGCTGCCGCCGGCCGGCTAGGTAAACGCCAACGCCAGGTTTGTTTAAAACAGATGAGCCCATTGTCCTAGAGCGTTCTCTTGTCAATTCAGCCATTGAAAAATCTTGGGGTCCGGATTGATGCCCTGGGTGATGTCGTTAGCGCGCGTCATAATCCGTTCATTAAATTGATCATGGGTTTGGATATACAACTGATTGTTGCGAATGCCATTAAACACGGTCTCAGCGACGGCGCTTGGCAGCATGCCTTCTGCCATAACCGCCGCAAATTGGGCTCGCATGGCTTCTTGTTGAGGCGTGAGAGCGACTGAGGCAACATTCTTCAATGCCTCTGGACGATTTCGGCCGCTTTCGCCAATATTGGTTCGAATGATGCCGGGGCAGAGCACAGAGCAACCCAGCTTTGAATCGGCTACTAATAAGTCCCGGTACAAATGTTCCGTCAGCGCAACGACACCATGTTTGGTGACGGAATAGGGTGCGTTGGTTACGCCGCCCATCAAGCCTGCGACGGATGCGGTGTTAACAATGTGTCCCGGCTCGTTTTGCTCCAACATGATCGGCACGAACAACCGTTGTCCGTGGACCACGCTCATTAAGTTAACGCCGATCACCCAGGCCCAATCTTGCTCAGTGCCGGTCCAGGCGCCACCGGCACCACCAACCCCTGCATTGTTGAACAACAAGTGCACTGAGCCATAGACCTCAAGGGTCGCGTCGCGCAAGGCTGTGAGCGCCTCAAGCAGGCTGACGTCAACGACTTGGGTTTCGATCGGATTGTTATATCGGGCCCGGAAGGTTGCAGCGGTTGCCGATAGCGCATCCGCCTCGACATCGGCCAGCATGACCTTCATCCCTTCCTGCAAACAGCGCTCTGCCAGCGCTTGTCCGATGCCGCTGGCAGCGCCGGTGATGACAGCAACTTTATCTTGAAAAATTTCCATGGGACTCCCTATGTCGTAAAAAGGTGTTTTGACTGAACCGATTCAGGCCTTCGTCGCGTTTTAAGGTCACCCACGTCGATGTGCAACGCGGCCTTGTTAGGGCAATGGATTCCTTAAGGACTAGGCTCAACGTAATAACGTGGTCCGACCATAGCATTTTCTGTTTTGATTGAAACCCATATTGCGGAGCAAGTCGGTCCTTGAACGCGCCGATTTCGGTGATCGTCGCAGCTTTTAAATGCATTTGATCGGTAAAACAGTCAGCCGTGCTTGGAATTTCCTGAAAAAAAAGCTACCTTATTACAACGCTCCGTATGTTGGGCGTTAGAATCAATGGAGGCGCCCCGTGAGTCAAGATTCAGCCAGCGTATTAGACGCAGCCCTAACCTGCCCGATGCATGAGCTTCACCCGATGCATCCAGAACTGTTGAAGCGGCCTTGGGCAATGAATCGGCGGCTCCGAGACGAGGCGCCGATATTTCAGGATCCTCAGTCTGGAATTTTCTTTGTCTCGCGCTATGAAGACGTGGTGAAGATGGCAATGGATCCCGCCAATTTTTCGTCCGTCATGCTCAAGCCCACCCGTGCAATGGGGGCCTCGCAAGACCCCGAGTTGGCTGCGATTTTGAAAGAGGGCTATCCAACGGTTGCAACCATGTTGACCCAGGATCCACCCCTGCAGCGTCGATATCGAAAATTTGTAGATGGGGCTTTTTCGCCGAGTAGTTTAAAGGCTCTAGAACCGTTTATTGAAAATACGGCGAATGCGCTAATCGATGATTTTATCAAAAATGGCGAGTGCGAGTTCTTGTCCGAATTTGGTGTGCCCCTACCGTTGCGCGTGATCGTGTCCCAGTTAGGGGCGCCCATGTCCGATTTGCACCTGTTCCGGAAGTGGACGGAAGCCTTTATCGGTAATCTGAGTCAACAGCTCGATGCAGAAGGCATTCGGGAATCAGCGCGTGGTATGGTTGAGTTTCAGCATTATTTTGTGGAACGAATTGCGGAACGCCGTGCAGAACCCAAAGACGACATTTTGTCGAAGATTGTTAATGCCAGTATCGATGGCGAACAACCGCTCAGTATTGAAGAATGTTTGTCGATGATTAGCCAAATACTGGTTGCTGGTAATGAGACCACCTCAGCGTCGATTACCGAAGGCATCTGGCTGCTGATTGAAAACCCGGAAGAGTACGAAAAGATAAAGCGTGATCCCTCACCTGAGATGATATCGAACTTCGTTGAAGAAGTTTTAAGAATCTCCAGCCCGTCTTCCAATATGTTTAGACGCTCCGTGCACGAGGTTGAGTGGCACGGTGTTGTGATTCCGAAAGACGCAATTCTATTCGCGCGGTTCGCCTCGGCGAATCAAGACGAAAGGCGGTTCCCAGATCCGATGCGCTTCGATATCAGTCGACCGAACCTGAAGGAACAAGTTGCGTTTGGCAAAGGGGTTCATCATTGTTTAGGCGCAGCATTAAGTCGACGCGAAATGAACATTGGTTTTAAAGTAATCTTCGAGCGATTACAAAACTTTCGACTGTCTGAAGGCGCTAGCGCGCCTGAATTTGCAGCCAATGCCTTGTTACACGGTGTGGAAGGTTTACGCGTTAGTTTTGATCCAGCATAACGCGAGTCCGGTTCAGCAGTTAGTTCTGCGCCTTGCGTGCTTGCTTGTCATGGGTTGGGGCACGGTTAGTGCCGAAGAACGGGAGCAAAGGATGTGTACGAAAGCAATGATTGAAGCCGTTGCGCGGCAGGAGATCGAGTATCTTCGGCGAGCTTATGCGGTTGCGACGGACCAGATAGGTTTGAATGAAGCGTCATCAGTTGCTGCTGGGCGAGAAACCTATCGGCGGATATTTACGCCTGATGTGACTTTTTCGGTGACAGGTCCTGGCACCCAACCGCTGTCAGCAATCGGTCCAGATGGGTGGGTTGATGTGGTGCAGGGGGCTTTGGGTCCGATGGGGGCAACCCAACATTTAATCGGTAGTCAGTTGGTCGAACTGAGTGATCTTGCTTGGTCTGACGATTGTTCGGTGACCTCAGGTTCCGCTGATATGCAGAGTTACGTGCAAGCCTGGCACGAGCAAAGTGATCGCGAGGTTTGGCTTTTTCTCGGCACCTACTTTGACCAAGTTGTGTATCGGCCGGGCTTTGGCTGGCAGATTCAGGCGATGGAGCTGCGTCGGGTCACGGGTGAAAACCGTCCTTCTGGCGAGGCTGTTGCAGCGGTGCCGCTCTAAGCATTCGGTACGTAATAAATCCGCCTACTGGGCACTTAGTACTTCCTCGCAGAGTTGGCGGGTTTCCCATAGTTTGAATGCTTGCGGGTCTAGTCCGAGTCCTCGATTTTGAGTGCAGAAAATGCGGGTGGACGGCGCTCAACAAAAGACGCAACGCCCTCTTTGAAATCATCCCGCGCTAAACTGTCATCCATCCAGCGAGTTGATTCTTGCATTGCCGGGCCAAGTTCTCGGTTGAGGTGTTTGTACACCTGACGTTTCATCATCATGATCGAGCTAGGGGCGGAAGTTTCAGCCACGGCGCGTAGGTATGCCTCGGCTTCAAGTTGAGCCTTGCCGGGCGCGCACAAGCGATTGGCCCAACCCATTCGAAAGGCTTCCTCGCCTTCAATTTTTCGGGAACTCCAAAATATATCCAAAGCATTTGCGGGGCCGACCAGTCGCGGTAGCATCCAGCTGGTGCCATGTTCTGCGATGAGTCCGCGAGGTCCAAAAGACGAGACGATTTTAGCCTGGGTTTCCATAAATCGCAGGTCGCAAAAGGTGGCAAAACTGAAACCCAAACCCGCGCAGGCGCCGTTTACGGCTGCAATTAGGGGCTTGCGAAGTCCTAAAAAATAAGTCGGTGAGCCAAGGTAGTTTTCATCCTGCTCGGGATTGCCAGGGCTTACTTTGAGCGCATCCATGTCGCTCTCCGTCCGTTTGCCCGCATCACTCATGGCGCCGAGAGCATTCATGTCGACCCCTGCACAAAAGCCGCGGCCAGCACCGGTTAAAACGGTTCCGATTACGGTGCCGTTTTTTTCAGATTGGTCGAGTGCATGGCGAACTTCTGCCTGCGTCCGATCGGTCAGTGCATTCAGTTGATCAGGACGATTGAGCGTGATGGTCGCGACGCGGTCGCGGGCGGTATAGAGAATTTCTTGATAGGTGATCACTGGATTGTCTCCATAGGCAAAGGATGACAGATACCATGAAAGCGTCTTCGGCGCAAAGAGCCTTTAGCGGATAAGGAGCCCTCAGCGCACAAATAGTTCAGCGCATAAAGAGCCTTCACCGCACACAGAGTTCAGCGAATAAAGAGCCTTCAGCGTACAAAGAGTTCAGCGCATAAAGAGCCTTTAGCGGATAGAGAGCCCTCAGAAATTAGAGCGCCGTCACATCGGGCTCATGAAGCTTGAATGCCACCACGGTGGATGCCTTTACGCCTGTCTGCAGCACCGATGAAAGCCTTGATAACTGCAACGCGCCAACACAGTTGAGGATGCCGGCTAAGGCCTAGTTTCGTCGTCGATTTCGGATGGTGCGTCGGCTCGCCAGGCTCGGTATTTTTCCAGCTCATTGCTCAACTGCCGATAAACAAAGGTGATCACAGTGACATCGTCAAGGTAGCCGAGTCCAAGAATAAAGTCCGGAATGCTGTCTATAGGAAGCAGGAAATATAAAATGGCAGCCACCACCATGACCGGGGTTTTCACTTCGATGGTTTGATAGTTCCCGCGCAAAGTATCTTGACTGAATTCGATGAGCTCTGTCAGCTGGCTTTTAATTCCCTGCAGTTGCCCCGAATCGGTCTGACCCAATTTTTTTCGCGCATTGGCGAGCTTTTCGCGCAGCCGGGTTGGTTGTTTAAGCAGGGCCTCAGCGGTTCGCGTTAGGCGCTGCAGACGCTTTTTGGATCGATGGTCAGACATGTCGGATCAAGTGTGCGCGACGCGCGCGATACTCGCGCGTTGACATTGTCGGTCAAACCAGGCGGTAAGGTGTGTGAGATCCGCATCGGGT
>JAQWWC010000060.1 GCA_029249645.1 Pseudomonadales bacterium | reverse complement strand
CGTCTCCGCGCAGACCTTCGTGATCGCCGCTGTTAGCGTCGTCTTACCGTGGTCAACGTGGCCGATGGTCCCAACATTTAAATGGGGTTTCGTACGCTCAAACTTTTCTTTGGACATTGCTCACCTCAATAGAGAGTATTCTAGGATTAAATTAACGCGCCTTACTGATTACCGCATCGGCAACATTGCTTGGCACTTCTTTGTACTTCTCAAACTCCATTGAGAAGGTGGCTCGGCCTTGCGTTGCAGATCTCATGTCTGTCGCGTAACCGAACATTTCTGACATCGGCACTTCTGCTCGAACGGATTTCCCGGATGGCACATCTTCCATACCCAGAACCACGCCCCGTCTACGATTTAAATCACCGATAATATCGCCGTAATGCTCCTCGGGTGTCACCACTTCGACTTTCATAACAGGCTCAAGTAAAACCGGGTCTGCATCCAGCGCACCGGACTTTACTGCCATCGACGCCGCCACCTTAAAGGCCACCTCGCTGGAGTCAACATCATGATAGGAACCATCAAACAACGTGGCGCGAACGCCTTGAAGCGGATAACCCGCCAGGACCCCATTCCCCATTTGTTCTTCCGCCCCTTTTGCGACGGCACTGATATATTCTCTCGGCACAACTCCGCCGACGACGTTATCGACAAATTCGAAATCCGGGCCCTCGATTGGCTCAAGCTTGAGCCACACATGGCCATACTGTCCGCGCCCGCCCGTCTGCCGGACAAACTTCCCTTCAGACTCAACCGCTTTACGAATGGTTTCTCGATACGCGACCTGGGGCTTGCCAATATTCGCCTCGACTGCGAATTCACGACGCATTCGATCAACGATAATATCTAGATGCAACTCACCCATGCCGCCGATAATAATTTGACCGGAGTCCTCATCAGTTCGGACCCGAAACGATGGATCTTCCGCCGCAAGCTTACTCAGCGCGACGCCCATCTTTTCTTGATCCGCCTGACTCCGGGGCTCAACTGCGACATGAATCACCGGCTCCGGAAAGTCCATTCGCTCAAGTGTGATGATTTGCTTTTCATCACACAACGTGTCCCCAGTCGTCGCTAACTTTAGACCAATCGCGGCAGCAATATCACCAGCCCGCACTTCTTTGATTTCTTTACGTTCATTGGAGTGCATTTGAACCATGCGCCCGACCCGCTCGCGCTTTCCTTTAACGGCGTTATAAACGAAATCACCAGAATTCAACACACCCGAATACACGCGAATAAAGGTCAATGCCCCAACGAAGGGATCGGTTGCAATTTTAAACGCCAACGCAGAAAAAGGCGCCTCGTCGGAGGCCGGACGAACCGCCTCAGTTTCATCCTTATCATCGAGAAAACCTCGAATCGCTTTTACTTCATCCGGCGCCGGGAGATACTCAATAACGGCGTCTAACATCGTCTGGACGCCTTTGTTTTTAAAAGCTGTCCCACAGAGCGCCAACACGATTTCATTCGCTAATGAGCGCTGCCTAAGCCCTTGCTTTACCTGCTCGCTGGTCAACTCACCCGATTCAAGGTATGCCTCCATCAGCTCATCATTAGCTTCTGCTGCGGCTTCGATCATTTGCTCGCGATAAAGACTGGCAGCTTCAACGTATTCTTCGGGAATCTCTTCCTCCTGAAAGGTCAACCCTTGATCACTATCATTCCAGTAAATTGCCTTCAGCTTGATCAGATCAATCACACCGGAGAAATGCTCTTCAGCCCCAATTGCCAATTGAATCGGTATGCAAGTTGAACCCAGCCGCTGCTCAATCTGATCGACCACTCGCAGGAAATCGGCACCCGCGCGGTCCATCTTGTTCACAAACACAATTCTAGGCACCGCATACTTGTTGGCTTGCCGCCAAACGGTTTCTGATTGAGGCTCAACGCCTGAGGTTGCGCAGAAAACAACAACTGCGCCGTCTAGAACCCTCAGACTCCGCTCGACTTCAATCGTGAAATCGACGTGTCCTGGGGTGTCAATAATGTTGATGCGATGCTCATCGAATTGTTGCGCTGTACCGGACCAGAAGGTGGTGGTGGCTGCAGATGTGATCGTTATGCCACGTTCCTGCTCTTGCTCCATCCAATCCATTGTGGCGGCGCCGTCGTGGACCTCACCAATTTTGTGAGATATACCGGTATAGAATAGAACCCGCTCAGTGGTCGTGGTCTTACCCGCGTCCACATGAGCGACAATTCCGATATTACGATAACGGCGAATCGGTGTTGAGCGCGACACTGGCGAAACCTCTTAAGAAGTTGTCAGCAGGATCAATAGCGATAGTGCGCAAAAGCTCGGTTGGCTTCAGCCATTCGGTGCGTATCTTCCCGCTTGCGCACTGCTGATCCACGTCCTTCCGAAGCGTCCTGAAGCTCACCAGCCAATCGCAGGGCCATGGACTTTTCGCTGCGCTTTCTGGATGAGTCTACGAGCCAGCGCATCGCGAGGGCAGTTCGTCTGGAAGGTCTTACCTCAACAGGGACTTGATAGGTCGCACCACCAACACGCCGTGATTTTACCTCGACAGTCGGAGCAACCGCTTCAAGTGCCGCGTCAAAAACCTCGATAGGATCTTTACCACTACGACTTTGAATACGATCCAATGCGCCATAGACGATTTTTTCAGCGACGGACTTCTTACCGCTATTCATGACGTGATTCATGAACTTAGCAAGCGTTTGATTGTGAAATTTAGGGTCAGGGATAATGACCCGTTTCTCGGGGACTCTTCTTCTTGGCATGACACTCTCTCTTCAGGTTTTATCGAGATCAAACAGACTCGACCTTACTCTCGCAATTAACGAGCATTTGTTATATTTTCGGCCGCCTAAACTTAAGCCTTAGGTCGCTTAGTACCGTACTTGGAACGACCCTGGGTTCGCTTGGCGACGCCCGACGTATCCAGAGCACCACGAACCGTGTGGTAACGAACACCTGGCAAATCCTTGACTCGACCACCCCGGATCAGAACAACCGAGTGCTCCTGCAAATTGTGTCCCTCACCACCAATATAGCTAGTGACTTCCATACCGTTCGTTAACCGCACACGACAGACTTTTCGAAGCGCCGAGTTCGGCTTCTTTGGCGTGGTCGTATAGACCCGCGTACAAACGCCTCGCCGTTGAGGACAAGCCTGAAGCGCCGGCACGTCACTTTTAACCACTTTTCTCTTCCGTGGTTTCCTGACTAATTGATTAATCCTGGCCATGCTTTTTATAAACTCCTAGTTCGGTGCGGCAGTGCGCCTCTCCACGCGAGGGGCGCATTCTAAATAGCCGCTTGGATTGAGTCAACTGCAGTTGCAGCGACCGCTTACAGATCTCCCTGACTGAGCGCGTCGCTAAGTGCTTGTTCCACTTCGCTCACACTAACCGTTGGCATAACAGTATTGCCTCGCTCACGTTTCAGCTTACGCTCGTTGTGATAGGTCAAGCCTGTGCCTGCCGGGATCAGTCGCCCTACAATGACATTCTCTTTCAAACCTCGCAGATAATCGCGCTTGCCGGTCACAGCAGCCTCTGTCAACACGCGAGTTGTCTCCTGGAAGGATGCAGCAGAGATGAACGATTCAGTTGCAAGCGATGCCTTGGTAATACCCAGCAACATGCGCTCACCGCGAACCAGCTCAAGATTTTGCTCAGCCAACCGATCATTTGCCTCAAGAAAGTGATTCAACTCAACTTGCTCGCCCTTCACAAACGCTGATTCAGACGGATCGACAATGTCAACTTTCCGCAACATCTGGCACACGATGACCTCGATATGCTTGTCATTAATCTTGACACCCTGAAGGCGATAGACGTCTTGAATTTCCTTCGTGATGTAATTAGCGAGCGCTTCAACACCTTTAAGCCTGAGAATATCATGAGGGTTTTCAGGTCCATCAGATACCACTTCACCCTTCTCAACCTGCTCGCCCTCAAAGACCGTCATATGACGCCACTTTGGAATCAATACCTCATAATGGTCAGAACCATCTGCCAGTGTTGATCCATCGGTCGGCGTAATCACCAAGCGGCGCTTACCCTTGGTTTCTTTACCAAAGGACACAGTCCCGCTAATTTCCGCTAACACAGCAGCTTCTTTCGGCTTTCTCGCCTCGAACAAATCCGCTACCCGCGGCAAACCACCGGTAATATCACTTGTTTTCGAGCCTTCCTGCGGAATCCTTGCAATGACATCACCTGTTGCAACTGCGTCG
>JAQWWC010000059.1 GCA_029249645.1 Pseudomonadales bacterium | reverse complement strand
CCCCGCCGCACGTGAGTCCACTGCTGCACGGTGGGACGGCTGAGGTTATTGGTTTCTGTTGATCTGCGAGCCTGTTTGTTGGGCTGATTAGCAAAAACTGAAAAAACGCTGATGAGCGTTGGTGATTTTGTTTTTTCGAAAAGAGGAAGGACAGGGGTAGAGGAAGACGAACGCTGCTTAAACATTTAGGCCTAGGTTTGGTGGGGATAACGGTCGCGTCGGGCCTTGGTGGGTGTACGCTTGTGGTTGATTTATCAGGCCGTCCGCTCCCGATTCAATAAATGCAGGTTTTGCCGCTGCTGTTTTAATCGGTAATCAGGTTTCGACCACCATAGCCATTCCATCACCGCCAGGATCCGCGCCACCATTCATCTTGCCATCTCGAATCTGGATGCCGTGCACCAGCGAAAAAGCAAAGCTCTGCGGGCTTCGGCGTACTTCATATCCGGCTTGCTCAAGGGGCAGGGTGGTATCCATAGGGATACGATTCGAAACATCAATGGCGCTCGAGGTCGCTGAAAAGCGCGGCGCGGAGACGGCTTGCTGCATATCCATGTCGTAATCGATGATGTTCAAAATACTCTGTAAAATGCCCATTGCGATCTGGGTGCCACCGGGCGCACCGACCACAATGCAGGGCTTATCGTCTTCGAACACAATGGTTGGGCAAAGCGACGAGAATCGGCTTTTGCCTGGTGCGAGCGAGTCAGCCTTGCCCGGCCGCGGATCAAAAACGCCCATGCAGCCGTTATACATAAACCCAAGGCCATTGGTAATGACGCCGGATGGCATGCCTAAGCTGTGAGTCATTGACACCGCATTGCCAGCGCCATCGACCACTGCGACATGCGTCGTCTTACTGGATTCAACTTGCCTCAAGCGCACAACGCTTCCGCGCTCACCTCGCTTTATGGCCGCAGCCATCGCTGCCGCATGTTCTTTACTGCAAAGTCGGGCAAGGGGCACGTTGACAAACGCAGGGTCCCCCACAAAGTTGTCTTTGTCTGATGTAGCGCGTTTCATCACCTCGATGACCGTTCGAATATAGTCGGTACTGTTGTGACCCATTTTTTGGAGATCAAAATGCTCGAGCATATTAAGCATTTCAACCAGCATAACGCCGCCGCCCGGGGGCTGGTTTGTTGAAAGCTTAAAGCCGCGATAGCTGCCCCAAAGTGGTTCCGTCACGGTGGTTTCGTAGGTTTTCAGATCGTTCAGAGTGAGCAACCCGCCATGGTCCGCCATGTCGGCGGCTATGTGCTCGGCAATTTCGCCCTGATAAAAAATATCGGCGCCGTCCTGGGCGATCCGGGTTAAACAGTGCGCAAGGTCTGGGTTCAGTAGGGTTTGGCCCAATCTCTTTAGGCTGCCATCTTGATTGAAATAGATGCGACGGCCGGTTTCGCTGAAGCGCAATCGGTCTCGGGTTTGGGCGCGTCCAGAGCCATCCTCGACATTCCAAAAGTGCATCATTTGCGGCCGAACCATCGAGCCGCGGCGCGCCCACTCGATTGCAGGCTGAACAATATCCGCCCAATCCATAGTGCCGTGCTGGGTTTGCGCCTGGAAATAGGCCTTAAGGCTGCCGGGTATGGTGACCGACTGATACCCCACGTCATTTACCTGACCTTTTAGGACAAAGCCGAAGCCATCGGGTGCTTCGCCTTCAATCAGGTGCTGCCACATATCATCTTTTACGGCACCCGGCGCCTTGCCGTGAAAATCGATGTTGTAGTGGTGGCCGTCATTTGGCATATAAAGCTGCAGACTCCCAAAGCCTGCAACGCCGCACATTTGAGGGTCCACTACGCCCTGCACGAGTGCGCAAGTAATAGCGGCGTCTATGGCATTGCCGCCTTGCTTAAGGACCCGCGCGCCAGCTTCAACGGCCTCAGGTTGAGGGGCGGAAATCAGAGATTGCGCCATGGTGATGCTCCTGATGCGTCTAGTCCGTAAAAGAGTCTTGCTGTATCGACTTCGGTATGAATTTTGCGGGCCGTCTATTGTTGATGCGCTGAACGGTGGTGCGGGGTAAAACGTCCCCTCACGCGCGACGCCCAAGCCGATCGCGCTAACCTCACACTACGCGAGCGCACTGGGTTGGTAAAGGCGCAGTCATGCTCTGACAAAAATCGGTAACTGGCATTGGGGAGGCCAGCCAATCTTGAAGTGCTTTTGCGTGCGAGTTATTCCTGTAAACTGGTCCTCGATTTACGCAAGGAGATAAGAAATGCAGTTTGATGATGTCCTCCTCGGACGCCGCAGTATTCGAGGCTATAAACCCGACCCAGTCCCCAAAGCACTGATTAAAGAAGTGCTCGGCCTGGCCATGCGTTCGCCGTCGTCCATGAACACGCAACCGTGGAACTTTACGGTGGTCTCCGGTGACATTCTTGACCGCATTCGTGCCGGTAACACCGAACGCAATTTGGCGGGCGTGCCGCACTCTCGTGAATTTCGCATTGGCGAGGCGTTTGCGGGCCAACACCGTGACCGGCAAGTTGGCGTTGCCAAGCAGCTGTTTTCTGCGATGGGCATCGAGCGGGAAGATAAAGCCGGGCGCCAAGATTGGGTGCTGCGGGGTTTTCGTCAGTTTGACGCGCCTGTGTGCGTGATTATTACCTACGATCGCGTGCTTGCTGGTAGCGACGACACTGCCTTTGATTGTGGCGCTGTCACGACTGCTTTGGTAAATGCAGCATGGTCTCGAGGGCTGGGCGCGGTCATAAACAGTCAGGGCATCATGCAGTCGCCAGTGGTGCGCGAGCATGCTCAGATCGCAGAAGATCAGGTGATCATGAAGGCCGTTGCATTGGGCTGGCCGGATGAGGATTTCCCTGCGAATGCGGTCATCTCTGAGCGCAAGAGCGTCGATGAGGCCGCAACCTTTGTGGGCTTTGACGATTAAAGGCTGCCAACGCTCGAGCAAGCCGGGCGGATCGTGTCTTTGATATAGAAAAGGTGGATTTCGGCTTAATACATTGTTGCTTGTTGTGCGGTTTGGGTCTTGTTTAGACTTGTTTTGCGAAGACCGAACGGAGGGATTTTGCTTTGAGACGGTTGATGATGCGAGGGTTGCTGGTGGGGCTGCTATTGGCGGGCAGCCAAACAGTACTGGCGGCTAGCGACGGAAAGCTAATTAGCACAAGCCTTGTAACCAACAAGCTCCCCAGCGGTGTACTGGAATATGCGGTCTGGGAGCCGCCTGGCTATCAGCCTGGACAAGCAGTGCCACTGATCATCAATTTGCATGGCGGTGGCGGATCCCAAGACCATCTGGAAAGCTTGCTGCCCCCTATTTCTAAAGCAATGGCTGCCGGGGACTTTCCTGCGGCGATCTGGTCGACCCCGTCCGCGGCGCGCTCCTTTTACATGAATACCAAAGATGGCACCGCGCTTTGGGAAACGGTGATTGTCGAAGAGTACCTGCCAGCGCTCATGCGCCGGTACGGCATAGTTGATCGTCACAATATTGTGGTTATCGGCGTCTCGATGGGGGGGATGGGGGGGTTGCGCATGGCCTTCAAGTATCCCGAGAAATTTGGCGCTGTTGACGTGCTCGAACCCGCTATAGAGGCCGCTTTGCATTGGGCCGATGTAACCCCACTGGACACCTTTTACCGAGAGGGTGTTTATCCGATGATATTTGGCGATCCGGTCGACCCCGTGTATTGGGCGGCGAATCATCCAACCGCGATCGCAAACGCCGATCCGCGGGCACTGGATGATTTGAACATTTATTTTGAAGTCGGCGACCTGGACGATTTAAGGCTCTATCGCGGCGGCGAGTTTTTGCACCGGGTTTTGTTTGATCATGGCGTGAAGCACGAGTATCGCTTGGTGCGAGGGGCTGATCACGTGAGTTCAGAGTTCATGATCAAGCGGTTTACCGATTTGCTTGGATTTGTGAACCGCCATTTCAATCCGGTAGAGGCTGGCTTGAGGTCGCGGGCGGCCAAAAAAGCGCTTTCATTATTTGCAGGTGGCGACGAATTGGGGCCGGAAGGTCCGTTGAGTCCGCATCGGGAAATGGTTGAGCGCCAGTAACCGGGTCGGCTCAAAGAGATGCCGACGGTCATCGGGTTCATCCAGGCGCGTTAGAGGCTTAGCCGGGCTAGGCAAATGATGCGCTCGCAATCGAGCAAAGGCTGGGTCTTCAGCCTTTAAAACGAAACAACCCCAATTGGTCGGTCCAAGTCCGTGAGCTCAAGCACCCAGATGGCGCATGGGTCATGGCGCCCATTGCGCTGAATTGTCATCCGAATGTGACGATCAGAAGGCAGAAAGACGGCTTTCGGCGCTAAAAAAGGCTGTATCGTGGCGCGATATCGCGCAAACCAACGTCGCTCAATACCCATCTGATACGCGCTGCAAGCAAAAGCTGTGAGCGCAGTCCCGGCCCAGTTGACTACTAGCCTTTCGTCTAGCCTACCGGAAGGCTAATAGCTGCGCGCAAGCGCCGATTTGAGAATATTCGGCTTGCAGGCAAACCATTTGTCTTGACTCGCCGTAAGAGGTGAGTATCTGAGCGTCACGGCGCCGCGCGTTAAAAAATCATTGAACGGAGATAAGCACTTGAATAAAAGCCAGAAGACATCCGTAGGAATCGCCTGTGCAATGGTGGTCTGGTTATTCTCTGGAGACCTGCTGACCCAGCAAGCCGACGCAGATGATATGGCAGTGGACTTCGCGCCCGAATTACAGCTCGATGTCACCGTTGCCGTTCGCGGCGAGCGCTCTGAATCCCTCGCAAAGCCAGTTATCTTGGAGGTCCTGGGACAAACCGAGGCCAATCGGCGGGTTGCGGTCAAATCAGAACTCACCGGGCGGGTGACTGAAATCTTGGTCGACCGGGGCGCTTATGTAGAAGCCGGGGCGCTTTTGTGCCGCATCGCAGCTGACAGCCGCGGGGCTGACTTGCGCGAGGCGCAAGCGTCTTTCAAAAGTGCAGAAATCGAATATCAGGGTGGATTAGATCTGAGCCAGAGCGGGCTGCAATCGAAGGCAGCTTTGGCAAAATTAGCGGCTCGGAAAGAGCAGACCATAGCGCGGGTCGACGCAGCGGCCGCAATGCTCGCGAAAACCGAGCTTACAGCGCCGTTTGCAGGGTTTATTGAGGAGCGGCCAGTAGAAGTGGGCGACTTAATGACACCGGGCGCTAGTTGCGCGGTTGTGGTAGAACTCGAGCCGCTTTTAGTCGTTGGTCAAGTCGCTGAAAGCGAGGTGGCAAATGTCTTCGAAGGTCAGTCGGTGGCGGTTGCAGTGGGCTCCGCAAACTCAGAGCTGATGGGGACAATTACGTTCGTTGCACGGACGCCGGACCCTCAGACACGATCCTTTAAAATTGAAGCGCGGATCGATCGCCCAGGTCGTGCGGCCAGAGCCGGTCTTTCGGCCACATTGGCAGTGCCAGTTAGAGAGACGTTCGCCCATTTGGTGTCGCCGGCATCGCTGAGCTTGGATGCGGCGGGCCGGCTGGGTCTGAAGATTGTTAGTGCGTCAAGTCGGGCTGTTTTCAAGCCGGTCGAGATAGTGGATGAAAGTCCAGAGGGCGTTTGGGTCGCAGGGTTGCCGCAGAGCGCGACCGTGATCACGGTAGGACATGAGGATGTATCGGACGGCCAGGCGGTAGAAGTCGATTTCACAGAACTAACCCTGCTCTCGCAAAACTAGATTATGGATATGTTAGCCGCGATCACGGCCCGAACGCGGACAGTTCTGTCCCTTCTCGGGGCAATTATGGTCGCAGGTGTTGCGTCCTTCCTATCCATCCCGGTTGAGTCGGACCCGGACGTGTCTGTGCCGGTGATGATTGTTCAAATCCCGCATGAAGGTATCTCGCCAGAAGACAGCGAACGGCTGCTCGTGCGGCCGATGGAACTTGAATTAAAGTCGATAGAAGGGGTCGTCGAGCTTAACGGGTATGCAGCCGAAGGCATGGCAACACTGGTTATAGAATTTGATTCCAGTTTTGAACCTGATCAGGCCGTGCAAGACGTGCGCGAGTCCGTCGATCGCGGCAAAGTAAAGTTACCCAGCACTGCAGAAGAGCCCATCATTCGCGAGGTTTCGGCTTCGGATTTCCCAGTGATTACCGTATCGGTCGCAGGTCAAGGCGTTAGTGAGCGAACGCGTCTGCAGAGCGCCAGAGTCCTTAAAGACGCGATCGAGGCCGTGTCAGGTGTCTTAGAAGCAAAGATTTCCGGCGCCCGCGAAGAAGTGCTCGAGGCCGTGATCGATCCCGTTCAGTTACAAGCGCTTGGGATTTCGGCGGAAGAATTATTATCGTCCCTGCAACGCAATAATCGGCTCATTGCGGCAGGGAACGTGGATACAGGGCGGGGCAGTTTCGCGATTAAGATCCCCAGCGTGATTGAATCGGCGGAAGATATCCTCTCAATCCCGATTAAAGCGAACGCGAGTGGCGTGATCAGCCTGCGTGACGTGGTGGCGCTGAGCGAGACCTTCAAAGACGCGTCAAGCTACACCCGGACGAACGGCCAAGCAGCCATTGCAATTGAAGTAAGCAAGCGCGCCGGAGTCAGTTTGGTCGATGTGGTGGCCGGCGTGCGCAACGCAGTGGAATTGGCTCGACTAGAACTGCCGCGCGCAGTGCAAGTAGATTACATCGCCGATCAATCGCCTCAGACGATCGAACAGATTTCAACGCTGCAGGGCAATATCTCGACCGCGATGTTCTTGGTGCTGACCGTCGTCGTGGCGGCCGTTGGTTTTAAGTCGGGTATGTTGGTCGCATTTGGCATCCCCTTTTCCTTTTTGTTCGCTTTCATCTTTGTGTCAGCACTCGGCTATACCTATAATTTTATGGTGATGTTCGGGATGCTTTTGGGCCTAGGGATGTTGATCGATGGCGCCATTGTGGTGGTCGAGTTGGCCGACCGGAAGATGGCCGGTGGGGCGCCGCCAAATGTCGCTTACCTTGCGGCAGCACGTCGAATGTTTTGGCCGATTTGCGCCTCTGTCGGGACGACCCT
>JAQWWC010000058.1 GCA_029249645.1 Pseudomonadales bacterium | reverse complement strand
CCCCGCCTCACCGTCGTTGCGGTTCCCGACCAAGTCAGAGCCCTTCTGCAGCCCGACAACCCCTTCTTGAACCTCGGCAAACGGTCTGACGATCCATTGTTTCAAGAAGCCGTGCAGCGCACGTACGATCAATCGATTCAGCCAGCGCTCAACCTGTTTGCCGATTTTATTGAAACCGAATACCTGCCCAACGCCCGGACAGCACTTGCCATCAGCAACAACCCCAATGGCGCGCAGTGCTATACCGCTTTGGTGCGCGCGTTCTCAACCCTATCCGTCACCCCAACTGAGATTCACCGCGCGGGTCTAGCTGAAATGGCCAGAATCCAAGCTGAGATGCGGGACATCATCGATACCCATTTTGAGGGCGAAGCCACGGCAACGTTTTTAAGGCGCATCAATCGGGATCCGGCGTTTACGTTCGAGACAGAACAGGCCGTTCTCGACTTTTCAATTGCCGCATTGGCCCGCGCGCAGCCTAAAATGGCGTCGATATTCGATTTACTGCCTAAAGCAGACGTTCTCATTAAACCCTATCCAGACTTCGCCGCCAGTGGCAGCGGTGAATACCATTCCTCATCAGAAGATGGCGCGCGGCCCGGGATCTATTACATTGCTGTCAGCGAACCCCAGCTGCGCACCCAGGCGACGCAACAATCAACCCTCTATCATGAAACCTATCCGGGCCATCACCTGCAGGGGGCCATTGCCCTTGAGTTAGGCAATGCGGTCCACCCCATTGCCCGGTACTTAGGCAACGCAGGCTACGGCGAAGGCTGGGCGCTGTACGCTGAACGCTTGGCCGATGAATTGGGCCTTTATGAACGCCCCCTCGATCGTATCGGGTTATTGTCCGATCAGGGCGCGAGAGCCGCACGCCTCGTGATCGACACGGGCATTCACACCCTAGGCTGGGATCGAGACCAGGCAGTTAACTACATGCTGAACAATTGCGGCTGGTCTCGCTTTGATATAGAAAATGAAATCAACCGATACATCTCTTGGCCCGGTCAAGCCAATGCTTACATGCTGGGGATGCTCGAAATCAAACGACTCAGGGCATTAGCAGAGGATCAACTGGGCGACAGGTTTGATCTCAAAACCTTTCACCGGCGCGTCCTCGAAAATGGCAGTGTGACATTGCCGATGGTGCAAGCCACCGTCTTAGATTGGATTACAAATCATCAAGCCTCAGATTAGGATGTAATCCAGGCTTGGTGGCAAAAGCCGTTTTCAACACGTGTCGCTGCGCGCGCCAACGGTGGATCACTGTTGCGAGCCAATCTCCTTTCAGCGGGGCTGCAGGTGGTTCAATGCGTTCGCAGAACGAACAGACTCAAAGGCAGGCGACCACAGCGCGCAAAATCCGGTCTTAAGCAAGCCCGCACGCTTAGATTTCTTGATCTAAGCAATGTCTAGCGACGATTCGGGCGTCGAGCCCATCGACTTGCTCGCAGGCTCATAGAACTTGCTAAACTCTAGACTATCTCGTCAACGTTGAGCCCATATGAGCAACCCATTCTTGGAGACCTGGCATACGCCTTTCGGCATGCCCCCGTTTGAAGCGATTCAGGATCATCATTTTGAAGCGGCTTTCGAGCAGGGGTTCGGCGACCATTGGGCCGAAATCGAGGCCATCGCCAACAACCTTGCCCCGCCAAGCTTTGACAATACACTGGTCGCGCTGGAAGCCAGCGGCCAACTGCTCACCAAAACCGCAGATGTGTTCTTTAATTTGGTTTCGACCGACACGAATGCGACCCTGCAAGTCATCGAAGAAGCCGTTTCGGTTCAGTGGTCGAATCACAACAGCAATCTTTACAACCATGAAGGGTTATTCCAGCGTATCAAGCGTCTTTTTTCTGATCTACCAAACCTTGATCTGCAGGATGATCAGCAGTTGTTGCTCGAGACAATTTACAACGATTTTGTTCGAGGGGGCGCCGAACTGGCGCCCGCCGCACGGCAACAGATCCGTGAAATCAACCAGCAGCTGGCCACACTTGAAACCCGCTTTGGGCACAATGTGTTGGCTGAGACCAACCAGTTCGAGTTGGTCTTAACCAGCGAGGACGACCTTCGCGGCCTGCCCCAGTCGGTACTCACTGCCGCCCGCAATGAGGCCGCCCAGCGTGGTCACCCAGCCGGACACTTTGCCTTCAGCATCTCGCGTTCGTCTTTCACACCATTTATGCAGTTTGCCGACAACCGTGCACTCCGGGAAACCCTGTTCGAGGCTTACACCCGATGCGGCGATCTAGGCAATGCCGCGGACAACAAGTTCCTTGCAAAAGAAATTGCCCGGCTGCGACATCAGCGTGCACAGATAAAAGGCTTTGAGTCTCACGCGCACTACATGCTCGACAACCGCATGGCAGGTCAACCCGGCCAAGTGCATCAACTTTTGGATCAAATATGGCAGCCCGCCCAGAAAAAAACGCAACAGGAAGCCGCGGATCTGCAGGCCCGCATTCGTCAGGAAGGCCAAAATTTTGAGTTAGCGCCTTGGGACTGGTGGTACTACACCGAGAAGCTCCGCTCAGAACGCTTTGATTTGAATGAGACAGAAACCAAGCCCTACTTCGCGCTCGAGCAGGTTCGCGATGGCGCCTTTGAGGTTGCTCGCGCGCTCTTTGGCATTACGTTTCGACCGGCGCCGGCGCTCCCCACTTACCACCCCGATGTTGAACGCTATGAAGTGATCGATGCCGATGGCACGCTGATCGGAATTTTTTTAGCCGATTACTTTATGCGACCGTCTAAACGCGGCGGCGCTTGGATGAGCCAATTCAGAGGGCAATCCAATCTCGGCAGCAATATCCGCCCCATCATTGTGAATTGCTGTAATTTTCCGAAGGCATCACCGTGTCTTCTTGGGCTCGACGAAGTCGCTACCCTCTTCCATGAATTGGGTCATGGCCTGCACGGACTACTCAGTCAGGTTCGCTATCCCAGTCAGGCGGGTACCAACGTAAAACAAGACTTTGTGGAGCTTCCCTCTCAAATCTTTGAGCATTGGGCGACGGAACCGGAGGTTTTGAGGCGCTATGCACGCCACTATGAAACAGGTCAGGTTATCCCGGATGCGCTGATCGAAAAAATCCGAGCGTCGAGCACGTTTAATCAAGGCTTTCAAACCTCGGAGTATCTCGCTGCTGCCTATCTCGATATGGCCTGGCATGAGCAAGCGCCGGATGGGGCGACGGACGTCAAAGCACTCGAGGCGACGGAAATGGACCGAATCGGATTACCGAGAACGATCGCACCGAGATATAAATCAACCTACTTCCAACACATCTTTGCTGGGGATCACTATTCTGCAGGCTACTACGCCTATATTTGGGCGGAAGTACTCGACGCGGATGGCTTTGAAGCCTTCAAAGAACAGGGCTTGTTTGACCCAGCGACCGCCCAATCCTTTCGCCAGAACATTTTAGAGCGCGGAGGCTCCGCTGAACCGATGTCCCTTTACCGAGCCTTTCGAGGCCGGGACCCTGCGGTGGATGCATTACTGGTGAATCGCGGGCTGGCCATCTAACCTGCCAGGTTGATGGGCGTCCCCCGAGGGTCGTGAGTTTGGCAACCGCGATCCTAGGGCGCGAGCCAGGCTGCCAGCTGCCGTCCGAAGATCAAAAGGCATGTGAAAGGCATCTGTACTCATACCAGCAACAAACCGCTCAGCAACGCTCTGAGCCCTTTGTCAGCCAAAGCGGCACTTGCTCATCCCCGCAGCACAATGTCCAAATTCAATGCTAAGCTCACAGCATGACGCAATCACTCGATGAACCCACCCGATTGGCAATGCGCACGGCGCTAGAAGATCTTGCCGAGCGGCTATCAACCCTTCTAACCAACACCGAATCCGCAGCGCAACAGGTGCCGCTCAAAGAAAATGCCTCGCGCTTGAGTCGTATGGATGAAATGCACAACCAAAGCATTCTCAGAGCCAACCGCACGGTCACGAAAAACCGTTTGATGGCCATTCAAAAGGCCTTTGCACGAATCGAAGACGGTACCTATGGAACCTGTTTAGAGTGCCTGGAACCGATTGCCCGCCCGCGGCTACAAGCCTATCCCGAGGCCAGTTTGTGCCTCGCATGCAAAGCAGCAGGCGAAGCAGGCCCTTGACGCGCGTTTAGCCCTGATTCGTCCGCTCAAACCTTAAAAATTCTTTGGTCAATCAAAGCGACGCAATGCTATACAAAAAAATCCCGCTTTCGTATACTCTCCGGGTCGCCACAAGCGACAATTCTCAGGGCGGGGTGTAAGTCCCCACCGGCGGTAATCGCATAGCGTAGCCCGCGGGCGCTCTTCATCATGAAGAGGACAGCAGACTCGGTTAGATTCCGAGGCCGACAGTTAAAGTCTGGTTATGAGGATGAGGTTCCGCGGCGCAGCAATTTGCACGAAGCCCCTCGTTTGCCCTGTTGTTAAACCATGCGTAAAAGGCAAACAACAGATGACAACTTTTCGACCTAATTTCAACGAAACCGCGGCTAGACCCCGCATTGCATTCATCCAATCTTGCTGGCATCGCGACATCGTCGACGAACTGCGGGATGCCTTCCTTGCGGAACAAGGACGCATCGACACGCGTTCTGTTGATCTGATTGAGGTGCCTGGCGCCTTCGAGATTCCGTTGCGTGCAAAACTCGAGGCCCTCAGCGGCACTTATGCCGCCATTGTGGCAGCCGGCCTTGTCGTGGATGGCGGCATATACCGGCACGAGTTTGTCGCGTCCGCCGTCATCAGCGGCCTCATGAACGTGCAAATGGAAACCGGCGTTCCGCTGTTCTCAGCGGTACTCACCCCGCAGGATTTCCTAGGTCAAGGCCAACCCGAATTCTTCAAAGCCCACTTTGTAACGAAAGGGATTGAGGCTGCACAAGCCTGCATTGCTAGCATTGGGAGCCTTAACGCGGTCTAAAGAGCCAATAAGGATTGCCTTGAAAATTAATGTCGTCGGGAGTAGTGGTAGCGGTAAATCAACCCTTGCCCAGCACCTGGCGCGGGAACTGGCGCTGCCTTATATCGAACTCGACGCGTTGTTCTGGCAGCCCAACTGGACCCCTGCCCCGGACCCCGCGTTTCTTGCACACATCAAGCGCGCCCTGTCGGCGTCCGGCTGGGTGTTAGATGGCAACTATGATCGAACCCGACCCATCAAATGGGCCAACGTTGAGGTGGTGATCTGGCTTGATCTACCGGCTTGGCGGATCCTATTTCAAGTGTTGAAGCGAACCCTATGGAGATCCCTCAAGGGCGAAGTGCTCTGGGCCGGTAACCGTGAAACCTTACGCAAAGCCTTGTTCAGCCGGGACTCTATTCTGCTCTGGGCGATCACCAGCCTTGGCCCAATCCGCAGGCGGTATCAAGCGATAATGTCCGACCCCAGCTGCTCTCACATTCACTTCGTTCGCGTTCAAACCCAACAGGCGCTGACCGCGCTGCGGGCCGACCCCCGCACTTTTTTAACGGCCGCATCGAAGACCAAAGCCCTCGCATAACGCGAAGACTATCCTCTCAGCACCCTTGCCAGACTAATTATTACCCTTGGCCCAAAGCCAGCGAAACGTCAGAGCTTATTTAAAGTCTGCAGCGGAATGGCGTTCCGGCACCCGTTCGGCTTCTGGGCCCCAGGCTCGATTCACTCGACGACCTCTGGCAACCGCTGGCCGAGCTTCGATGGCCGTTGCCCAGCGAACGACGTGCTCATAAGACGAGACCTCTAAGAACTCCGCTGCCTCATAAATATTGTGCAGCACCAACGCGCCGTACCATGCGTAGTTGGCCATATCCGCAATGGTATATTCATCGCCGCACAAATAGGTCCGCTCAGCGAGGGTTTTATCCAGGACATCTAATTGGCGTTTTACCTCCATCGCAAAGCGATCGATCGGGTATTGCCATTTTTCAGGCGCGTAGGCATAAAAATGGCCAAACCCGCCCCCCAAGTAAGGCGCACTCCCCATCTGCCACATGAGCCAGGAATAACATTCCGCCCGAATACTGGGGTCTTTGGGAACAAAGGCATCAAATTTTTCGGCAAGGTAAAGCAAGATCGCACCCGATTCAAAAATTCGGGTGCCGGGATTGGTACTGCGGTCGAGCAATGCGGGAATCTTAGAATTAGGATTAATCTCAACGAAGCCGCTCCCAAACTGTTGGCCCTCGCCAATATTGATGGGATACGCATCGTAGTCTGCAGGCCGACCCAACTCGAGCAGTTCCTCCAGCATGACCGTCACCTTTACGCCATTGGGGGTCGCCAAAGAATGTAGCTGCAGTGAATGCTCGCCCTGTGGCAGCAACTGCTCGTGGGTCGCACCGGATACCGGTCGGTTAATGTTGGCAAACCGCCCGCCATTACCTTTTTCCCAGGTCCAAACCTTTGGTGGAATATAGGTAGACTCGCTCATAATGTGCCTCGCTTTCGCATGCTGTTTAAATCGTTGCGGCCAAGCATATCAGGGTTTTCGGGTTCTGTGCGCGTGGGTTGCGCCGCCGCCCGGCTAGTGCCTTGGCCGGCACCTGCAGGTAGAACGCGCCGCGAGCACACGCGCTATTGGCGCGGCGAAGTACCGTCTGTTGAGAGTGCGGGCTTGAACGAACCTCTTCAAGGCCCTAGGTCACAAGGTCGTAATAACCGCCTAATCGGTCTAATGGGTCTAATGGGTCTAATGGGTCTAATGGGTCTAATGGGTCTAATGGGTCTAATGGGTCTAAT
>JAQWWC010000057.1 GCA_029249645.1 Pseudomonadales bacterium | reverse complement strand
CCTACAGGCCGGGGCTGTCGTGGGCGAGATGGCCGCCTTGATGGACGGGTCAAGAAATGCGTCGGTCAAGGCGACTGTAAAGTCAGAAGTGCTAAAAATCCCCAAAGAAGCGCTGATAGCAGCCTTAGCCAGTAACGATGATGCGCGCGCATTAGTCGAAAGTAATATGGAAAGCCGAATTCAGGTCAACGATTTTATCACATCGAATAAAACGCAATTTTCATCAGCGGTTGAAATGAATTCGGCGATCGCAGGTTTTGTTTTTGAAAATGGTTTGGGAGAAGCGACCGACGTTTTAGTTATTAACGAAAACTTATGTGTTGGCTGTGATTATTGCGAGATTGCGTGTGCAGAATCCCATAATGGAATAACGCTGCTGAATCGAGAGGCGGGTACAACCTTTGAAAAGCTCCACATACCAACATCCTGTCGTCATTGCGAGCAGCCGAAATGTATGACCGAGTGTCCTCCAAATGCGATCACGCGTTCAGTCGATGGTGAGGTCTTTATTGCGGATACGTGTATAGGTTGCGGAAATTGTGAGCGGAACTGCCCCTACGATGTCATTAAGATGGAAAGAGCTCCAGAACCGCGGTCAAACTTTCTAAGCTCGGTGCTTTTTGGCCTGGGCCCAGGTATCGGTCACCGTGATAGGCGAGCGGTGAAAGTTGAGACGTCGAGTCCAAAGTTGGCGCGAAAATGTGACATGTGTAAAGGCATTGATGGCGGGCCTGCGTGTGTCAGAGCCTGTCCCACTGGTGCTGCCGCCAGGGTTTCCGTAAATGAGTTCATAAACTTTAACGAGCTGTAATGCTTAACGATAGAAGACGACGATAAGCTATGCCAAATGTAATTTCTCAGAGATTTGAATCGTTCCTAAGCTTTAATCGCTACCGATACCTTTGGGTCGCTTTGGCGTTGATGGTTGTGGCGATTGGCTGTTACGTTTTTGTCCCGATTAAAACAGAGCATAATGGGGGAACCTGGTTCGGTTATACCCTTGGGGTTATCAGTGTAGGGCTGATGGTTTGGTTGGCGGCCCTCGGACTGCGTAAAAGATTGATCCGGCCCGGTAAATGGAGCCAAAAAGGAAGGACCTCAGCCCATGTCTACCTGGGCATTGCACTGGCTTTGATAGCAACGCTGCATACCGGGTTTCAGTTTGGGTGGAATGTCCACACGGCCGCTTTTGGCGGAATGATGATTGTGATCCTTTCTGGATTTATTGGCGTGGCGATTTACGTAACGGTACCCTCAAAGCTGTCAGAAAATGCAGGAAGTCAGACGTTTCTCGAGCTTAAGAGTCAATTGGATCAGGTGAATCTCCAGTTGGATAAAGTGTTATTCGAATTAGATGGCCCATCACTTAAGCTTGGCGAGCGAGTTTTAAAGGCAGATGGCGTTCTTGTTAGCCAGCTCAGAGCACTATTGTCTCAAGTGGCGTTACCTGTTTTCGAACAATTCCGGGACAGTATCCAGCAGGCGCGCAATGCTGGTGCGATTGAGAGAGATTTGAGTTTAACCGTTTTGCGATTAACCCAATCAAAAGCGGCGTTGGTGAAGAGAATAAGGCTGCATCAAAGATATAAGGCCCTCATCAGTATATGGCTTGCAGTGCACGTGCCATTTACGTTCTTTTCAATGCTTCTGGTCGGGATACATATCTTCGCCGTGTTCTACTACTGGTGATCTCGACTATGCAAATACAACTGACAACAATTATTTATCGCCAGAGCGGTCGTCAAACTCGCAAGGTCGAAACGTTTGAGGGACCAAAATTGTCGTTTGGGCGTAGTGCAAGCAACGACGTTGTCCTGTCGGATCGCTCGCTGCCGGTAAAGTGCTTTGACTTAGACATTGTGGACGGTGTCGTGGCCCTTAGGGCAACCGATAATCAGACTAAAGTGGCGATTAACGGTATTGATCTGAAGCGTCCCAAGTTTTTATCGGGTGAATCGCAAGCGGAATTCAAGGTTGGACAATATTCGATCTCACTGGGCCTTTCTGCTGATCAGGATATGGTCTTGGTTAGCATCGATCCAGGCGGGAGTGTGGGCTACACGCCACGCTATGGTCCTGGTTTTAGGGTCCGGTCGAAGTTGGCGAATCTTTTAAACGCTCGTCTTCTGTCTTGGGCTGGCGTTTTTGCTTTGTTCGCACTATTTGCGTGGTACCCTTTTTCATCTGAGGTCGCGTCAACCACCATCTTACCAAGTGATGTTTCAGATCAGGCGCCGGAGGTGCTCTGGGCCTCTGGCAAAATATCGTCGGCGCACCATAATTTTGCAGAATCATGCGATCAGTGTCATGTCGAGCCATTCGAGTCTGTCACCAGTGAAACCTGCTCAAATTGTCACGAGGCGCTACCAGATCATGCCTCAGCGCTGTTGCTTTCCCTTTCAAGGCCAATCCCTGAGGGGCTAGATTCGCTGGAAGGACTGGCGAAGGCCGAGTTTGGGATTGAAGAAGATGGTTGCGCTAGTTGTCATAAGGACCACAATGGCGATGAGGGTGTGTTGTCGATGCCAGATGGACTGTGTCAGACGTGTCACGAAGGATTGGACAAGCGATTGGCCGGGCACATGGACGCGGTCGGATTCGACGATGTCAGCGCCTTCTCGGCGCATGGCGATTTCAAATACCTATCGGTTGACAGAACCGGCGATGACATCACCCTGGTGCGTTCTGCGCTGAGCCCGTCTAAAAAGGATCAAAGCGGTATCAGCTTCTCTCATGAGCAACACCTGGACCAATCAGGACTTGTGTGGGAAATGGCGGGAGAGCAGGCGCTTACTTGTGACAGTTGTCATGCGTTAGATGTCTCAATGAAAAATTTCAAACCTGTCGAAATGGAAACGGGTTGTGGTGGCTGCCATGATCTTGCTTGGGGCGAGGATGATCTCGGTCAGGTTTTCCAACTGGAACATGGCTCCTTGGCCGAAGCTCAATATGTTTTGACGAGAGAGCTTTCGTTGGCCTCACTGAATGACCCAGGATCGGTCAGGCCTAATCGGGCCGACGGAAGTGGGGGTGTTGAAAATCTCGACGCACACGTAACAGAAATTTTGCTGGGAGAAACTGGCTTGTGTCTCGAGTGTCATGAATCTGCTCTGAATGATGATGGCACGAAACTCGACGTTGTAACGATCTCGGATTTTGCGGTTCATGCGACGTTCGATCACAGTGTCCATAAGCTAGCACCGCTTCAGTGTAATAGTTGTCATGATGCTGAGGCCTCTACTGAGGCGGAGGATGTCTTGATGCCGAAGATTGAGGTGTGTTCGACTTGTCATGCTGACCCGGGTGTTCGTCACCGGATTGAATCTGATTGTCTGATGTGTCACGAGTACCATGCAACCCCGCCAGTTTTTCCTAAACTGAGTTCGGGGCTTGATGCGTTCGCTGCGCGACTCGTTCTCGATCCTAACCGAGGAGGAAGCGAAAAATGAAACGATGTCTGTTAGGTCTGCTGTGTATCGCGAGCTTTTCTATTTCTATAAATTTGCAAGCGGATCAAAAGGCGAGTCAGCAAGATCAGCATCTGGGCGTAAACAGTTGTGGTGGCTCAATGTGTCATGGTCGGCAGCACTCGACAGGCGATGTGGTTTTTCAGAACGAAATAGCGATATGGCAGTCGTCTCATAGTTATCTGGGCGCGCATCATAGAGCTTACCAAGTTTTGAATGGGACGTTAGGGAAAGCGATTACGCACAATATGGGCTGGGAAGATGCCTCGAAACGCGCGGAATGCTTGGGGTGTCATACGGACTTAGTGCCAGAAGGTGGCCAAGGGTTGTATTACCAAATAACCGATGGCGTTAGTTGCGAAAGCTGCCATGGGGGGTCTGAGCGTTGGCTGAAATTGCACTATGACGCGTCTTGGGATGCCAGTCGTCACGCCGAGATGGGGTTCGTGGATCTATCCAATGTTAATTTAAGAGCCCAAGTCTGCTTGGATTGTCATTTGGGCTCGAATAATGGGAATCAGTTTGTAACCCATGAAATGATGAGTGCGGGACACCCAAGACTTGCGTTCGAATTATCAATTTTCGAAGATCTTCAAGCTCACTATGAAGTCGATCAGTCTGAGCAAGGGCAAGATATCGATGTTATGACCGCTCAAGTTTGGGCATTGGGTCAAATTACGGCGGCTGAACGATACTTGGACTTAGTGTTGCATCGTGAAGTGGGTGCGGCCCTAGTGCCGGAGCTTTCCTTGTTTGACTGCCGCGCGTGTCATCAGGATTTTGCGGATGCTGGTGCGGTATTTGACTCTGTTCAGGGCCGCAATGAGGGTCGAAAAATCGGCCAGATCGTGCTTTCTGATTATAATATAAGGTTTGCCTCGCTTATCGAGCTAAGCCTCGGTTTAGACAATCACTCTCAAATAGCCGACTTGCTTATTCAAATGAATAAAGCGATTGCCTTGAGCCGAGTGTCTTTTCGAGAGGCGGCTGGAAAGCTGCGAACGGGACTGATGCAATTAAAATCTCACGTGAATGAGTCGTCTGTGGAAGCTGAAGCCATCAGGCAAATGCGGGCCAAAATTTTTACTTCAGATAGCCTTGTTCAAGATTATGCCGGTGCTGAGCAAGTTTACTTCGCACTATTAGCATTGGGTGTTGACTCTGAGGCGGTCAACCGGTTTTTAAGCGATCAAATTGCGGAGCCCTCAAAATTTTCTCATCGTGCGTTCAGAGAGGCTCTGATTGAGCTTGAGGCGGAGCAGAGTGGTCAATCCATTAGCGCATTGTAAGAGGTGTCTTTTGCCAAATGTCGTGCAGGCGGGTTTCCTAAGGTCCCTGAAGACTCATTGATTTTAGGTCGTTGTCAGTTTTAGGAGGCACGCCAAATGGTAATCCTAGAAAAAAGTGAAGCCTCGAGTTCGGACTCCGAGTTTGTTAATCCGCTCAGTGAACCATGTGTCATGGTCATCTTTGGCGCATCAGGGGATCTGACAAAGCGTCTTTTAGTGCCATCGCTCTATAATCTAGCGTGTGATGATCTGCTTTCGCCAAATTTTGCGGTCCTTGGGACAGGTCGGAGCAAACTGAGCAACGAAGCATTTCGGTCATCGATGGCGAGTGAGACGACTGGCTTACGCGCATTTCATACACGCCACGAGTTTGATGAGGTGGTGAGCGATGACTTGCTTTCTCGCTTCTTTTTTAAAAGCGCGGATATAGATGTTGAGAGTTTTAAGGGTCTAAAGAAAGCGGTTCAGGCACTCGACAAAAAATATCAGGCTGGCGGCAATATCTTGTTCTACTTTGCCATGGCGCCCCGGTTTTTTGGCGCCTTGTGCGAAAACTTGTATAAAGCAGGGTTTCAGGAAGGCAGTGGCTGGAAGCGTATTATCGTTGAGAAACCCTTTGGAGTGAATTTACAGTCGGCATTGGCGCTCAATCAAGAAATCTTACAGTACTGGAAAGAAGAGCAAATTTATCGCGTTGACCATTATTTGGGGAAAGAAACGGTCCAAAACTTACTGGCCTTTCGATTTTCAAATGGCATGTTTGAACCTTTATGGAATAAGTACCATATAGACAATATACAGTTTAATGTTTGTGAAGCCGTGGACGTTCAAGGTCGAGGAGGATACTACGATCAGTCTGGTGTGCTGAGGGACATGATCCAAAATCATATGTTCCAGATGTTGTCGTACATCTGTATGGAGCCGCCCGGATCCTTTGAGGCGGACTCTATTCGCAATGAGAAAGCCAAGCTGTTGGAATCAGTCCGTATTTATACGGACGATGAGGTCCGAGAAAATGTCGTTAGAGGCCAATACGGCCCGGCTTATGACGCGCACGGGGACGTCGTTCAGTCCGGGTATCGGGAAGAGGCCGATGTGGACCCACAATCAAAGACGGAGACTTTTGCTGCTGCAAAACTACATATTGATAACTTGCGATGGCAAGGAGTACCGATTTATTTGCGATCGGGAAAGGCGCTCTGGAAACGCAGTACGGAAATCGTCATAGAATTTAAGAAACCACCGGAGACAATGTTTAAGGGCACTGGCGTGCAAAATCTGACATCGAACCGGTTGGTGTTCCATATTCAGCCCTTTCAGGGGATCGACCTAATGTTTCAGGCGAAGACGCCGGGGCCTACGATGCAGTTACAGGCGGTTGATATGAGCTTTAATTATGGTGAAGCCTTCAAGTCCTCGCGCTACACCGGTTATGAAGTTATGTTGTATGCGTGCTCTCGTGGTGATGCAACCCTATTTTCCAGGGGGGATTTGGTCGAGGCGGCTTGGCGCATTGCGCAGCCGCTGCTAGATCACTGGGAACGGGCACCCGCGACAGAGTTTCCAAATTACACACGAAATTCCTGGGGACCAAAATCGGCCTTCGAATTGTTAGAGAAGGATGGGCGACGATGGTTTGAGGTTGTTACCCCGGATGTTTTGGAAGAGTCTCCGTTGTTCAAAGGTGCAGACGCCTTGTTGCTCAGCGCAGTCATACTGGCCTTGCGTCCAATGACGGCGGCGCCCGGTGAGACCATCATCCGACAAGGTGAGGTGAGCACGGAAATGTATTTCATCTGTCGCGGTGAAGTTGATGTGCTCGACCTCAAAGGGGAGATCGTCAATCAGCTTCAGGATGGCCAATTCTTCGGAGAAGTGGCTTTGCTGCTGACGACGGCGCGGACGGCCGATGTCCGGGCTAAGACGCTGTGTGACCTTTTTGTTTTGAGTCAAAACGACTTCAAACGCATCCTACGAGACCACCCGCAGTTTGCTGAGCAGATTTTGCAGGTTGCCAAGGACCGATACGATCTAGCGCTTTCGGTCAATGAGTTCATGACGCTAAGAAGTGACGCTTAACGGCAGCCTTCTGTTTATTTGCCGAGACTTTTCACAGCAGAAAACAGCTTTAACAGCAGAATATGGTGGGCCCAGAAGGACTCGAACCTTCGACCAATGGATTATGAGTCCAGTGCTCTAACCAACTGAGCTATAGGCCCGCGAACAAGGATTCTACAGGCTTTCCAATTTGTTGGCGACGGGTTTGACGGGGTTTAAAAAAATCTCTAGAGTCGGCGTTGAAACTCAATCTTAAAAGATGGGTATTCCGCGAGTGTGCAGACGTTAAAAGCGTCTGGCGAACCGATTAACGAATTTTAAGGACTTGATCCCAATTGGACAGGTACCTGTTCGGCTTTTAAAAGGCCCTGCCTGTCGATTGGCGCATTCTACCTTTAACTGGAGAATAGCTATGCAATCGATCACCCGCTTTCAAGCAATGAAAGCCGCCCAACAAAAAATATCGATGGTCACTTGTTATGATTTCTGGTCAGCGCAGCTGGTCGCAGAATCGGCTGTTGACAGTATATTGGTCGGCGACTCTTTAGCCGTTGTGATGCACGGATTTCCCTCGACGGTGCACGCAACGCTCGAACTGATGCTGCCGCATGTTGCAGCGGTTGCTCGAGGTGCCGGCGATAAAGTCATTATTGCGGATATGCCGTTTATGACGGCCAGCAGTGATTTTTCATCTGGCGTTGCCGCCGCGACGGCGCTGATTCAAGCGGGTGCGCACGCGGTAAAAATAGAAGGTGCAAAGCACCAACTAACACTGATTTCCCATTTGGTTGAAGCGGGATTGCCGGTTGTGGGCCATTTGGGGTTGACCCCTCAGGCCGTTTTGCAGCTAGGCGGGCACCGGGTGCAAGCGAAAACGGAAGCCGCTGCGGAGGTATTGAGTCAGGAAGCCAAGCAGCTTGAACGGGTTGGTATCGCCGCCTTGGTTCTGGAATGTGTGCCGGCAAAGGTTGCAAAGCTCATTGCTCAATCCCTTGACTGCCCAGTGATAGGAATCGGTGCTGGAGTTCAGGTTGATGGACAAGTATTGGTCCTTCAAGACTTGCTAGGGGCCAATCGAGGATTTCATCCTAAGTTCTTGCGGCATTATGCAGATCTGGCAGGTGACGTGGTCGGGGCGTTGAATCACTACCACGAAGATGTATCGCAAGGCGCTTTCCCGGCTTTGTGTGAAAGCTACACGTGAAAATTATCCGCACCACCGAGGGCTTGCGGGCGTACCGTAAGACGCTTGATGACTCTGTTGGGTTTGTTCCCACAATGGGCGCGTTGCATGCCGGCCACTGCGCGCTGATTGAGGCCGCAAAGGCTCGGCACCAACACGTAGTGGTCTCGATTTTTGTGAACCCGATGCAGTTTAATCAGGCTGAAGACCTTGAATGCTACCCGCGAACGGAGTCAGAAGATCAGCAATTGCTGGAAACCCTTGGGATCTCCGCGCTCTTTCTCCCGTCGGTCAGGGCTTTGTATTGCGAGGACGATCATTACGTTGTCGATGAATTGTTATTAAGTCAGGATCGCTGCGGGGCCGCGCGCGCTGGGCATTTTCGAGGTGTGCTAACCGTCGTGCTGAAGCTGCTCAATCTAGTACAAGCCAATGCGGCCTACTTTGGGGAAAAAGATTACCAACAGTTCGAGTTGATAAAGGGGATGGCGTTGGCTCTGTTTTTGAACACACGGATCGAATCTGTGCCGACGGTGCGAGAGGCAGATGGTCTTGCAATGAGTTCGCGCAATCGGCGATTGACGGAAGCGCAGCGTACGTTGGCGGCAAAACTGTATCCTTGTTTGCGCAATTCAGAATCTGATGACGCCGCACGCTCGGCGCTAAGCCATGCGGGATTTTCCGTGGAGTATGTGACAAGTGCGAAGGGACGACGGTTTGGGGCAGTTCGGGTCGGAGCCGCATCAGATGAAATTCGATTAATTGATAATGTGAGGATCAAAATATGATCTTATGTCTCGATGTGGGCAATACACAGGTTTATGGCGGTGTTTTTGATGAAGGCCAGCTCATCACGCAGTTTAGAAGAACCTCTCAGTTGCGCAGTAGCTCTGATGAGTTGGGTGTGTTTTTTCGGAGTGTACTGCGAGAAAATGATGTGGACCCAACGGCGATCCGCGAAATCGTCATTTGTTGCGTGGTCCCCGATCTTTTGTACTCCCTTCGCGCCTGCGCGCAAAAATACTTTGAAATTGAGCCGCTTGTCCTGCGGCCCGGGATTAAAACCGGCTTGAAGATCGCTTACCGGGACCCGAAAGAAGTAGGTGCTGATCGGATTGCGGATGCGGTTGGCGCGATAAAATTATTTCCCGATCGACATCTGATTGTTGCGGACTTTGGTACGGCAACAACCGTATGTGCAATTCGATCGGATCGAACCTTCCTTGGGGGGAATATTTTGCCGGGTGTGCGGTTGTCGATGGAAGCCCTCGAGATGAGAACGGCTCAGTTACCCTCGGTTGAAATTAAGCCTGTTAAGAATGCCATTGGCACGACAACGATTGAGAGTATTCAGACGGGATTGTTCTGGTCGAACGTTGGCATGATTAAGGAACTGGTGAGTCGAATCACAGCGCAAGAGTTTCCAAATGAGCCGCCGCTGGTGGTCGGCACCGGTGGTTTCGTTCACCTGTTTGACAGCGAGCAGATTTTTGACCACGTCGTGACCGATCTTATTCTTGCTGGGCTGCTTGAAGTCTTACGGCTGAATCGCTAACGCGCCTGCTTGGGTTTTATCATCGGCTGAACGACGCTGTCAGTGGTCTAGGCGCCAAGCGGCTGTAAGGTCTCTGCTATGATATGGTGAAATAAAAATAGGTCCGAGGCGTATGTTATTACGAAATGTCACACTGTGGGATGGTTGTGAGTCAGACTATTCGAGCGACTATGATGCGATACGTATTTTGCCCGAGGGTACTTTGCAGTGTACGACCTCAGACGATCGCATTGGTAACGAGCCGACAAAGGATCTTGCTGGGGCTTATGTGATCCCGGGCTTGATCGATGCCCATATCCACCTGTGTCTGGATCCGGAGGAATCCGATCCCTTTGCCCATGGCAAAGTTCCCGAAGCGACCCAGCTGAAGGCAATGGCTTTGCGCGCAAAAAAAATGGTTGAAGCGGGTATTACTGCCGCGAGAGACCTAGGGGGTGGTCAATGGCTTGAGCTTAAGATTCGAGATGCGATCTTAGCGGGCGAGATACCTGGCCCACGGCTGATTTGCGCGGGTCAACCCATTACTTCCCCGGGTGGGCATTGCCATTTTTGGGGGGGCGAGGCTGAGGATACAGCGGCTGCTATGACAGTGATTGCGCGGCAAGCAGAAGCGGGTGTTGATTTAATTAAAGTCATGGCAACCGGCGGCAACATTACCCCGGGAAGCAAGCCAATGGACTCGCAATTCGATGGTGCTGTGATGCAATCCATCGTAAACGAGGCCAATCGGTTGGGCTATTCGGTTGCAGCGCATTGTCATGGAACGGATGGCATTCGGCATGCCGCACATGCGGGCGTCACGACCATTGAGCATTGCTCATGGGTTGGACCCAATGGTTGGGGTAAACACTTTGACCTTGAGTTGGCGAAGGACATCGCTGAGGCAGGTATTTGGATCTCACCCACCGTGAATGCTGGTTGGGGTCGTCATCTGAGCAATGTCAATTACTTGGCAGCAATGAATACGCGATACCAGACGATGAAGTCGAATGGGTGCCAGTTTATCGCGTCCACCGATGCGGGCATTCCGAACGTTTTTCATGAGGATTTGCCCAAAGCGCTTGCGGTCTATCAAGCGGTGGCGGCATTCTCGAACGTTGAGACCTTACGAAGCGCAACCAGCGATTGCGCCCTTGCCTTAGGCATCGAAAACTTGACGGGTAGGGTGGTAAATGGTTTGTCGGCTGACTTAATGATTCTGCCGGAATCGCCTTTGAGCGATCTTCGCGCGCTGCAAAAACCATTGGAGATTTATGCTCGGGGGGCTGCGGTACTGTCTTCCTAAGGCGTTAGACGGATAATCGCTGTGAACTCAATATAACCCTAAGTCCAATTGATATGGTGGACCTCGACAAACGGCGTGTTATTAAGCTCTTACTCGGCAGCGGCGCGGTCGCTTCAGGTTTATATGGTCTGGTCGCGTTGGAAAGAATCGCCGGGCGGCGTCAAGTCGGCGCCCTTGCGCCAAGGGCGCAAGGGCAGGGCAATGCAACCCGTCGCCTTAACCTCAGCGCGCAAGAGCCCGTTTTGCCAGATCAGGCGGAATTCCTAAGATCCTTTGGGTTCTCCCAGCAGCAAGTCGATCAGATGTTGCTAAACGCCCGGAAAATGCAGGTCCCAGACCGGGTTTCGCCTGATGATGTTTATCTCAACACGGATCAGCGCGCGGTCATGCCGACAACTCTTGCCAGGCTGAATCGGGCCCAGCGTCATTTCGGCCACGGCTATTTTAATATTTTAGGGTTTAATCAGTTACTGAAATCGGCTGCCTTAACATCGGAAATTGAGCGGTTTACGGTTGAAGAAATGGGGCTCTTGCAATGGTTGTTTTATCAAGATGCGACGACCTATGGGTTCTTGGGCCAGAGGGTTGTTAACGACTTGTTGGCAGACTTGCGGCCCAGTCTATTGCACTACGACCCGCAGTCAGGTCAGTATTTATACAAGCGTCGGGCAAAGCCCCTATTTGATCGTATGCGGGCTGATATTGGTTCGGATCTAATCTTAACGTCTGGCGTGCGGGGCATCCCTAAGCAGAGCACATTGTTTCTGACTAAGCTCATCGCATGCGATGGCAATGTTTCGATGACATCGCGGAGTTTAGCGCCGCCGGGCTATTCCTTTCATTTCTCTGGCGATTTTGACGTCGGCTCCACCGAATTGGCGGGAGAAAATTTCTCCCGCGCCTTCGCGCGTTCAGAAGTCTATCGCAAGATGCAGAGACTGTCCTATGTGACCTTGCGCTATCCGGATCAAAACCAAGCCGGGGTTCGGTTTGAACCGTGGCATGTTAAAGTGTCTCGATAGGGGCCAGTGTCCAGCAGCGCGCGACTCGATATCGCAAGCAGCGCGAACACTGAGACGGCTCGCCAGATTTGTAAGGCCGTTTTTAAAAAAAGGTTCTTAGGAAGCAGGTTTAGTCCGTCAGGTTTAGGGATTTAGGATTAGAGATTCAGGTTTAGGGATTCAGGTTTAGGGATTCAGGTTTAGGTAAAAGGAGTCTTGTGATGAAGACGAGTACAAAAGTTGTTTTAGTGTTTGTGGTGTGCCAGATTTTAATTTTGGTCGGCAGCCCGTATGGCTATCGATCGGGCCTGTTCGATTTGATGACTGCTTTAGGCGGCTTTGCCATTGCCTTTGCTGGGGGCGCTCTGTGTTTACTCGCCATCATTGGCCTGGTGATCGCAGGCGTGGTTCGTAAGCAAGCACTGGATAAAGGCGCGCTGATGGTAGCGACGGTCCTGGCATTGGTGCCGGTCGGTTTTGTTCTGCCACAGTTGCAAAAAGCCAATAGTGTGCCCCCGATTCACGATATCACAACGAATCCGATGGACCCGCCCGTGTTTTTTGAAATCAAAAAACGACGGGTTCATGCCCTCAATGACCTCGTCTACGGTGACGCTGAGCGGTCCGCTGAAGATATGGAAGCGCTGCAGGATGAATTTTATCCGGATCTCGGAACCCTGCTGACCCCGCTAACGGTGGCAGAAAGCTTGGCGCGATCGGAAGCCGTGCTTCGGCAGATGGGCTTAGAGATTATTAATGTTGACCCAGCACTGGGCGTGGTCGAGGCGACTGAAACAACGCAATGGTTCGAGTTTAAAGACGATCTGATTGTTCGGATTCGGTCTGAAGACGATCAGACGCTCATTGATCTGCGGTCGGTATCCAGGGTGGGGCAGAGCGATTTAGGGGTCAACGCTGAGCGCATTCGACGTTTTGTTCAAGGGTTTGAAAGTCCGTCGTCATAGTGCATCAACGTGATGTAAGCCGCTGCGACGAATAGACCTATTGTGGGAGGCTGCTAAGACTCAAGCGTGCGCGATCAGACAAGCCCGTTAAACCTCTGATAGCTTTTGGCGGATCAGATCATTGACCTGCTGGGGGTTAGCTTTGCCCCCAGTCGCCTGCATCACTTTCCCAACAAAAAAGCCCAGCAGTTTATCTTTACCGGCTCGAAGGTCTGCCGCTTGCTTCGGGTTCTCGGTAATCAAAGCATCGACTAACGGCTCTATAGCACTCGCATCAGACACTTGCTCAAGCTGATTTTGCCGAACGTAATCGCCGGCTGATTCGGTTTGTTTCGACCACAGCGCACCAAACACCTCTTTTGCAATTTTGCCTGAAATGACGCCTTGATCGATGAGTTGGATCATCTCGCCGAGATGTTTCGGGCTGATAGGGCAAGCTGTGATGCTGAGTTCATGCTCCTTGAGCTTTGACAAAAGGTCACCTCGGACCCAATTCGCTGCGGATTTGGCATTGCCGCTGAAGGTTAACACTGCATCGAAGTAATCTCCGAGCCTCCGGTCTTGCGACAACAATGCTGCATCCGATGTGCTGAGTTCATGGGCAGTTTGGTAGCGCTGGGCTCTCTTGCTAGGGAGCTCAGGCAGGCTCGATTGAATCTCTTCAATAAATTCAGTGGTTAACATGACGGGTAGCAAATCTGGTTCGGGGAAGTAGCGATAGTCTGTCGCGGTTTCCTTGCTGCGCATCGATCGGGTTTCATGCCGGTCTGGATCGAATAACCGAGTATCTTGAACAAGGGTGCCGCCCGCTTCGAGAACGCTAATCTGGCGCTCGGTTTCAAAATGAATAGCTTGTTCTAAAAACCGGAAGGAGTTGAGATTTTTAATTTCAGAGCGGGTTCCGAGCTTTTCGGCATCTTGGCGGCGAACCGAGATGTTCGCATCGAATCGGAGCGAACCTTCAGCCATGTTGCCATCACAAATTTCAAGATACGTCAGCAGTTGATGGATGGCCTTGGCGTAAGCAACGGCTTCTTCTGCATTTTTGATGTCAGGCTCGGAGACAATTTCGAGCAAAGGCGTGCCGGCACGGTTCAGATCAATTCCTGTCAGGCCCGGTTTGAAATCATGAATAGACTTGCCGGCATCCTCTTCAAGGTGGGCTCGGGTAACGCGAATGATTTTTGCTGTGCCATCCGATGTTAGGATATTGAGTTCACCGCCCAAGACAATAGGGTGGTCCATCTGCGTGATCTGATAGCCTTTAGGTAAATCTGGATAAAAATAATTTTTTCGATCAAATCGTGATTCTTGATTAATCTTCGCGCCAATACTGAGCCCAAATTCAACGGCTTTTTTAAAGACTTCAGCATTGACGCTCGGCAAAACACCTGGCATGCCAAGATCGATTGCGCAGGCTTGGCTGTTGGGCGATTGGCCAAAGAGCGTACTCGCGCCGGAGAAAATTTTTGATCGGGTGTTGAGTTGGGCATGAATCTCAAGCCCAATATCGATCTGCCAACCTGCTGGGATACTCACAAAGCCTCCGGTGGCGTTAATGTATGCCAGTGTGTCTCTTGTTGAAACTGATGAGCCGCTTGCAAAAGGGATCCCTCTTGTAGGTAATTGCCAATGAGTTGTAAGCCAACTGGCAGCCCATTGGCGAATTCGACTGGAATGCTCATCGCGGGGACGCCAGCCAAGCTCGCCGAAATGGTGAAAATGTCTTGGAGGTACATCTCAACCGGGTTGCTGGCTTTTTCGCCGAGCGGAAAGGCGGGTGTCGGAGCTGTTGGGCCGGCGATGACATCGACTTGCTCAAATGCTTTGACGAAGTCTTCTTTGATCAGGCGGCGGATCTTTTGAGCGCGATTATAAAAGGCGTCAAAATAACCGGCGCTGAGCGCAAAGGTGCCCACTAGGATGCGCTTTTTTACTTCCTCACCAAAACCTTCGCCTCGCGAGCGCTGATACAAATCTTGCAGGTTCTCAGGGTCAAGACAGCGATGCCCGTAACGAATCCCATCCAGTCGGGCGAGGTTTGCCGAGCATTCAGCGGGCGCAATCACGTAGTAAGCGCTAACGCTATAAGGTGTATGGGGCAGTGAGATATCGACGAGGGTCGCGCCGAGAGATTCATACACAGCGAGTGCCTCACGGATGCTGCGCTCAACTGCAGGATCCAGACCCTCTGTAAAAAATTCCCGGCAGACTCCGATCCTTAAACCTTTGATGTTTTTGCCTATATCTTCCGAGAAATTTGGTACAGGTTCGTTGAGTGAGGTCGAATCCCGAGGGTCATGACCCGCCATATGCTCCAATAGAATTGCGGCATCTTGCGCGGTGCGCGTCATCGGTCCGGCTTGATCGAGGCTGGATGCGAAGGCAATCATGCCCCATCGCGAGATTCGGCCGTAGGTTGGCTTGAGGCCTGTTAGGCCGCACATCGCCGCGGGCTGACGAATGGAGCCGCCCGTATCGGTTCCGGTGCTGGCGGCGCAAAGCCCTGCCGCAACGGCGGCCGCCGAGCCGCCCGATGATCCCCCTGGAATCAATTTAGGATCCCAAGGATTGTGAACGGCACCGAAGTAGCTATTTTCGTTAGACGACCCCATCGCAAACTCGTCCATATTGGTCTTGCCGAGCGTGATCGCACCGGCATCCGCCAGCTTTTCGGAGCAAGTTGCCGTATAGGGCGCTATAAAATTGCCGAGCATTTTTGAGCCAGCGGTAGTCCTTTGACCCTGCAAGCAAAAAATGTCTTTCTGGGCGATCGGAATGCCGGTGAGGGGACGCGCGTCACCTCGGGCAAGGCGCTCATCGGCGCGACGAGCGGCACCAAGAGCGGCTTCTGCCTGAATTGAGATAAAACTGTTCAGTGCCGGGTCAAGGGCATCAATCCGAGTGAGGTAATGTTGCGTTAACTCGGTTGCCGAAACGTCCCGATTGCGAAGCGCCTTCTGTAAATCCGTAAGGGTTGCGAAGTTTAGATTCACTCGATCACCTTGGGGACAAAATAAAGGCCTGCCTCATAAAGTGGCGCGTTTTGGCTTAATGCACTTGCGTCAATGATTTCTGTCACCGTGTCAGCTCTTAATGTTTGATGGCGCTCAAGAGGATGGGCAAGCGGCGCGACATCCGAGATATCAAGAGATTGCATTTGTCCAACCAAAGCAAGGACCTCGTTGAGTGCGTCTAAGGTCGCCTTTGATTTTTCTGGCTCAAAAGGCAGGGCAGCAAGGGTCGATAGTTCGACAAGCGTTTTTTCATTCACGAGGTCGTTCACAGTATTCTTTCTATAAAGGGAGGCGCAAATGCTAAAGGGTTACCAGGCAGAGTGCAATTCGCGTAACGGGTGATGCTCGAATCGAATCTTTTAATAATGAAAGAAAGATGTAAAAAATTGTTGAAGAACAGTGTGTTAGTTATATTTAATCTTGTCTCTTTGGATTCTGCGGTGGTAAAGTATCGGGCTTACCGGCGCGCTTTAACGTGACAAGAAAACGGCGTATTTCTGTGCCGCCGAGGCGATTTTTAAATGCGCAGTGAGATCGGTCGAGAGCATTAGTTCGAGCGTGTAGTGCGCAGGGAAACGTTGTTCTTGGAATGATTCAGTGTCTTTGGGCAATTGATGCAAACGATGTATCTGCTTGTTCTGGCAGTTAATTTTGTAGTTTAAAGTGGGCGACTAAACGATGTTCAAGAAAATTCGGGGTCTGTTTTCTAACGACCTGTCCATCGATTTGGGGACGGCGAACACGCTCATTTACGTTCGTGAGCGCGGTATTGTCTTAAACGAGCCGTCCGTTGTCGCGATTCGCCAGCATAATAATCAAAAGTCAGTTGCAGCCGTTGGGATCGATGCCAAGCGTATGCTCGGTCGCACGCCGGGAAATATCACCGCGATCCGGCCTTTGAAAGATGGTGTTATTGCGGACTTTCAGGTGACGGAAAAAATGCTCCAGCATTTTATTAAGAAGGTCCATGAAAATAGTTTTATTCGTCCGAGCCCTCGCGTCTTAGTGTGTGTGCCTTGTCAGGCAACCGAAGTTGAACGGCGCGCGATTCGCGAGTCCGTTATCAGTGCCGGGGCTAGAGATGTCCGGTTGATTGAAGAACCGATGGCGGCGGCTATTGGCGCAGGGCTACCTGTGCACGAGGCAGTCGGCACCATGGTTGTGGATATCGGAGGTGGCACCACTGAAATCGCAGTCATTTCGCTCAACGGTGTTGTGTATTCTCAGTCTGTACGGGTTGGCGGAGACCGCTTTGATGATGCCATTACAGCCTACGTTCGGCGTACTCAGGGTAGCTTAATTGGCGATGCAACGGCCGAGCGTATCAAAGAGGAAATTGGCACGGCATTCCCGAGTGACATTGTTCGGGAAATCGATGTCCGTGGCCGAAATCTGGCAGAAGGCATTCCAAGAAGTTTTACGCTTAATAGCAATGAAATTCTCGAGGCGCTGCAAGAGCCACTGCACATCATTGTTCAAGCCGTCAAAGCGGCACTCGAACAGACGCCCCCAGAACTGGCGTCTGATATTGCGGAATCTGGTTTGGTTCTCACCGGGGGGGGCTCCCTGCTTCGAGGACTTGACCAGTTGTTAGCCAATGAAACGGGTCTGCCCGTTATCGTTGCAGAGGACCCGCTGACTTGCGTGGCGCGAGGCGGCGGCAAAGCGCTTGAGATCATGGATAACCTTGGGGTTAGTGATCTTCTATCAATCTAGGACAGCAACGCCTAGGGTTTGATTGCGCGTTCAAAGCATCCGCTGAGGTTTTATGAAACAGCTGTTTTTGGAACGCTCGAACCCACGTAATCAAGCATTCTTTCTGTGTTTGGTTAGCCTCATTCTTTTCGTTGTTGATGGTAAAAGCACCGTGTTAACACCCGTTCGGCAAGCAGCGGGCTCCTTGGTTGAGCCGATAGTCTGGTTGGCCGTCTTGCCACGGCGGATTGCAGAGCACGGATCCTCTTTTTTTGAGCTTCGTGATCAACAGCGTCTTGAGCTTTTCGAGCAAAGACGGTCAAGTGAAATGCTGCAAGCACGACAGTTAAAGTTTGAGGCCTTAGTGTCGGAGAATAACCGGTTGCGGGCTTTGCTGGGGTCGTCGGCTAAGGTGAGCGATTTGGTCTTAATTGCCGAAGTTGTGGGCGTTAGCCCTGATCCTGATCAGCATTATGTAATGGTTGATAAAGGGCTCAACGATGGGGCTTTTGTCGGGCAGGCCGTCATTGATGCGACTGGCCTCGTCGGCCAGGTGGCAGAAACTACAACGAATCTCAGCAAGGTCTTACTTGTGACCGATCAAAGTCATGCGGTGCCAGTACTGAGTATCAGGACGGCGTCACAGCTTATTGTCGAGGGCACCGGTAACCGTAACCTGCTTTCGATGCGCCATGTATCGGAATCATTGGATTTAAAGGTTGGGGACCTGCTTGTAACATCTGGACTCGGGCAGCGCTTCCCGAGCGGTTATCCGGTGGCAGAGATCGCACGCTATCAACTTGCCCCGGGCGCCGCGTTTGCGGAAGTGTTGGCGAAACCATCATCTCATCTCCAAACCCTGGATCACGTCTTGTTGGTTTTTGACTCAGTAGAAGACCTTATCCCCGACGTCGCCCTGAAAACTGTAGGGCCCGCCGATGGCTGATCCATTCGTGAAAGGGCGCTGGATTATTTTCGCGAGTCTATTGTTGGCAATGGCGCTTGTCTTGATTCCGTTGCCCGCATCGGCACCGTTTGAGCTGAACTACTTGAGGCCGGACTGGATTGCCCTGGTCCTAATCTATTGGATTCTCGCAGTGCCTGAAAAAGTTGGGGTCCCTGCGGCATTTTGCCTCAGTTTAATAACAGATTTAGTCGTGGGCACGCCGTTTGGTTTTCATGGTCTAAGTTTTGTGATTCTTGCGGCTTTGGCGAAAGGTAGCTATCAGCAGGTTCGTATGCTGGAGATCTGGCAACAATCGATATTGATTGCGGTCGCGCTGATGATAGTGAGTGGTGTTCAGCTGCTGATGATGACGCTAATGCTTGATCGATCGTCCAATCTACTGCAGTTTATGAAGCCGATTACCAGTGCGCTCTTTTGGCCGTGGGTATTTCTATTTTTGCGGTTTTGTCGACGCCGTTACTTATAGAGTTGGTGCTTTGGATAAAATCGACCTTTCAGCAGGCGCCTCATTTGGGGCAGCGGAGAAAATCAATTCATGCAACAGTGTATTTTAGCGTCGGCCTCGCCAAGGCGAGCGGAACTCCTGCAGCAAATTGGACTCCAATTTTCAGTGAGTCCGTCGGATATCGATGAACGTCTGTTTGATGACGAGCGACCGGGTGATTACGTGCAGCGGTTAGCCATTGAAAAGGCACGTGTACAAACCGCGCAAGATCAGCTTGTCATCGCAGCCGATACAATTGTTTTGATCGATCAATCGATTTTAGGCAAACCGTTAGATAAGGCTCAGGGCTTAGAGATGCTGATGCGATTATCTGGCCGATCCCATCAGGTGATGACGGGCGTTGCGCTTGCTGGGGCGGGTGGATTGATCACGCAAACCGTCGTATCCACCGTCCGGTTTAAAGCATTTGATCGGGCTTTTGCAGAACGTTATTGGGCCTCTGGTGAGCCTAAGGATAAGGCAGGTAGCTATGGTGTTCAGGGGCTAGGTGCAGTCTTTATCGAGCATCTTGAGGGCAGCTATAGCAACGTCATGGGTTTGCCGTTGTTTGAAACCGCTCAAATGTTAGAAACCATGGGTGTACGAATCATTTGAACCACAGAAAACGCTGCATTAATTCTAGGATCCTCCAGGCGGCAGCTTGTGGGTGCCCAGTATGGTTTCGCTGTGATTACTGACGTTCGGATATCGAACGTTCGAGGCCGGTGCTGGGGGGCGGCATTTGCGGGTCCAAATTTGCTAGAGCTTCTTGTCGAATCGGACCAAGCATCCTATCAAGTTGGTGACATCTTGATGGGTAAAATCGAACGCGTGCTGCCGGGTTTGGGCTGCGTCTTTGTTGCATTAGAGCTGGGGCAGTCTGGATTTTTACCCATCGATGAGACACGTTATTCTGAATTGTTTGCGGCCGATGCATCATCAACGGCCGATGACCGAAACCTGAGTCCTGCCCTGCACGTTGGCAGCCCGATTTTGGTGCAAGTTATTCGGGCGCAGGAGGTTGATAAGGGTCCGAGGCTCTCTCGACGGATTTCACTCACTTCACCTTTGGTGGTCTATGTCCCATCAGGGCAAGGGGTATCGGTTTCGCAAAAAATTAAAGATCCGGCGACTCGAGAACGGTTAATCGATCTGGGTCGTGCATTTCTCAACGGCCATGCAGGGGCTTTGGTCTTTCGAACGCTTGCGGGTCGTTCAACCGATGCCGAGTTAATTCAAGCGGTCCATGGTCTGTCTGATCAAGGGCTATCGCTTTTGGCGCGATCAAAGCGCTCACAGACAATCCGTTGTGTTGAGGCAACCCCTCGGGCGCCGCTGCGCTGGCTTACAGAGTGGCAAAACCCTAATCTGACCTCTATTACCGTGGATAATGAGGGCGATTTCAATAGTATGCATGATTACCTGAAATCGGCTCCGTATGAAATGCCGTCGCTTTGCCAGGTGCAGGCGGATACCGCACGAGTGTATCAAAGGGACTTGCAGGCGCAGGTTGAAAGATTGCTCGACCGGCGGGTGCCACTCCCTTCAGGTGGCTATCTGGTCATCGATGAAACTGAGGCGTTGGTGGCGATCGATGTCAATACGGGATCCTTTGTTGGTGGCAGAACAGGCGAACGCAGTTATTTTCAAACCAATCTCGAAGCGGCTTTGGTGATCCCAGATGAGCTTCGTTTAAGACAGCTTGCCGGCATGATCGTGATTGATTTTATTGATCTGGTCAGACACGAAGACCAACAGTTAGTGCGCGATCAATTGGTGCAAGGCTTGACCAATCATGGGATGCGGTGCGTGGTTTCTGAGTTTTCTCAGTTGGGTTTAATTGAGCTTTCGAGAACAAAACTTGGACCCAGTCTAAAGCGCGCTATTGACCCAGCGCGTGCCGGCGGTAAGAGCGCAAAGGCATTAGCTCAGCGATTGTTCGGGATCAACGCCGTGACTTATATTCAGGACTGGCTTGACGGGTTCCAGCGAGAACTGAATACGAGTCATGGCCTCGTGATCGAGGTCTCGGCGAACGCTGACACGTTACGACAGTTATTGGACGACCCAATTTTTTTGCAGGTTAGCGGTAAATCAGGCGTCAGTCTTAGCGTTCATCTTCAAGCGGACCCATTCATAGGATTCGAGATCAAGGTGAATGGCCAACCGGTGGCGTTATCCGTTGGAGGCAATGAAGTTGTTTAGGTTACGGTGGTTTTTATGGATGCGCGTCGCTGCCATAAGCTTTGTCATTGCGGCCGCAGTTATTTTAACCCTGCTCAGGGCGTTGGTGGGTGCTCTTGAATTTTACCACCAAGAAATTGAGGAGCGTTTATCCTCTGAATTAGGTGCTGAGGTCCAGTTTGAATCTCTGGAGGCAGATTGGGTCTACTTTGACCCAATCTTAAGAATGCAAGGCTTAAGTCTTGGACCCGAGTCCACAGATCGACTGAGCGTCGATCGCTTTTCAATTCGGTTAGATGGTTTTAAGAGCATCATCGGCAAAGCCCCGGTGCTGCGCGAACTCGAGGTGATTGGGCTGCAAGCTGTGATTGGTCCAGATCAACTTGGCAACTGGCGCGTTTTGGGGTTTCCGGTCACAACTCGCTCGCCTGCGGTGGATTATCTGAAACTGTTCGAGCAATCCGGTCGGTTGGTAGTTGAGTCCTCCAAAATCTTGGTTCAAGGATCTTACCCCTTTGCTATTGAAATTGAGTCGGACGATCAAGGGCTGCGGTTGGCGACGACAGAATCCGATCGAGTGCTATCGGGCAGCTTTAGGGTTGTTTCGGATAAAGCCAGCGCTGCAGGGTTTCAAGAAGTGGTCTCGATTATTGCAAGGTTTGAGGGAACTTCTGGGTCGGTGCTTCGATCGAATTTCGACGCATTTTTAACCTTAAAGCCGGCCGAGATTAAAGCAGGCGATACCTCGTTGGCCATGGGGCGGCACGAACTCAGAGCAGCACTTTGGGTTACTGCTCAAGAGGGCGCAGGTCAAATTGTAGGTTCGAGTGATTGGGTTGCTTATTTGACGCAAGACAGCGCTCTCGTTCAGCCTGATGTTGCACTTCGGTCCGGCATAGAGGGCGATTTTTCTCAAACCGAGGGGTCCTTTAGTGTGGTGCTGCCGGATGCGCTCCTTAAGGTCAGGGGTCAGTCTATTGAAATTGGCCCCATTGGGCTTGCCGGTCAAAAAGACGCTGATCAAGGTGAATATATCCTTGCGGGCTACCTTGATCATTTTGAGGTGAATGAAGCGGCTGTTAAGGCTCTCTCCACGAGCGAGGACGTCTTTGGGTTAGCGGAGGATCAGCGGCGGCTACTTGAGCAGGTTTCACCGCGCCTGCGGCTTGACCATGTGCAGTGGCGTTTTGCGCCAGCGCGGGTGCGTGAGAGTTTTACGGTGCTGGCAGATTTTGGGAATTCGGAGCTTTCGCTCGCGGGTGCTGTTCCGGGTCTCTCTGGGTTGAAAGGCCTGCTGCAATTTGGATTCGGTGCGGGTTACCTCGACTTTGATGCGACGAATGCGCAGATTCAGTTTGGAAGTCTGTATGATTTTCCCTGGTCTCTTGATGCAATTCGAGGACGGATTGCTTACCGTTCAGCCGAGGATGGTTTCGCATTAACCTCTGGTAAGTTGGTCGCACGAGTGGATGGCCTCGTGGCTGAAGGCAAGCTCCATATGAATCTGGCTCAAGATCGAAGGCTGCGAACATGGGGACTAGTTCTTGGCGCGAAAGACTTTGAATTAGAAGCCGTTTTACCGTTTATTCCGAATACCGTTCCCAAAACCGTGACAGGATGGCTGAATGAAAACCTGCTGGCGGGTCGTTCGTCGACGACCGGCCTTTTTGTTCATGGCTCCCTCGATCGAATTAGTCCAAAAGATGAAAAGCAATACGGTGTTCAAATTGCGCTCGAGAATGGCGTCATTCAATACGACCCGGATTGGCCGGTTGCCTCAGCAACGGTGGGGCAGATCGATGTCTCGAATAAAGGAATCTTTGGAGAGCAGTTGGTAACTCGGCTCTATGAGACAGCAGCAAGTGGTGTCAGCTTAGCGATGCCCTTTACGAAAGCCGGATTGCTCACAGAAGTTGTGGTTCAGGGTCAAGTGCAGGGCCCTGTTTCTGATTTGATTCGCTTCTTTCAAGAGACGCCTCTGCAGGATCAGGTCAAAGGCGTTGCCGATTCTTGGACGGGCAAAGGGCGGGCATTAGGCAGCGCTAAAGTGACGGTGCCACTGGATGGGACAATCAGAGCACCCGACGTCAGTGCGGGTCTCTGGCTTGATCAGGCGGAGATTGAGCTCAATGATATTGGGCTGAACCTCACCGATCTGCGCGGGCAGTTTGATTATGAAACAAAAACCGGGCTGTCAGCTAAACAAATTCAGTTTGCTGTCTTGGGCGGCTCTAGTAATGCGAGTATACGCTCAGAGCTTTTTGGCAACGGTGGTGTGACCTTGATTGCGCTTGAGGGGGTCGTCGATATGGCACCGGTTACGGAGTGGTTGGACCTAACCTTGCTTCGCTTGACCGAGGGGTCGACGAATTATCAAGGCAGTCTATCCGTGCCTTATGGCGGTCGAGAAGACCAGCCGATTTTTGAGTTCGCGAGCGATCTTCGAGGCATCACGATTGATATGCCGGAGCCAATTGGGAAGATCGTTGCAGATGCACGGAGACCCTTGTGGGTTACTCAGAGTTTCGACACGACTGGCTCGGAACTGGCTTTCGAGCTTGATCAGAGCGCCGGTGGCATACTGAGACTAACTGGCGATGAGGTTCAGGGCGGCATCATTGAGATTGGGCGTTATGAGCCTAAGGCGGCAGCCTTTGATGCTATTCGAATTACTGGCGCGCTACCCTATGCCAGTCTCGAAGAGTGGGATGGGTTTTTATTCCAGCTTGATGCGCTTTCAAAGGGTGACGTTGCGGAAGCATTTCGTGCGCGTCTCGACTCGGTTAAGGTCCGGGCCGCTGAGTTTGACCTCTTTGGATACGGGTTAGACGATGTCGTCTTAGGTCTGTACCCGGATGCGGGAAGTTGGCGTATGACGCTCTTGAATTCAGAAGTCGACGGGATGGTTCGACTGAATGATGACCCAGATGTGCCGCTAGAAATTGTCTTAGACAACCTTAATTTGGTATCGGAGGGCGCGCTGGGAGATCCGCTTGTGGGTTTAACCAGCGAAGATTTATTGCCTGCCGATGTTTTGATTCGGTCGGTCTACTGGGATGGTGAAGATTACGGCAGATGGCAGTTTAGCGTGCAGCCGAACGACGATGTGGTGTTGGTCACGAATCTGATGGCGCAAAGTAAGGGCATGTTGATTGATGTCCAAGAAGGTCTGCGCTGGTACCCCAGTGGTGACAGGCCCTATTCTAAGTTTGAAGGGCTGGTGAAGGTTGAAGATATGCGCGCTTGTCTTGCAGAATGGGGTTATGCCTCGGGCCTTGAGGGGGAAAATTTTGGATTTAAATCGACTTTCGAATGGCCAGGCTCACCCCTGCACATTGATCTGGACCGGATTCGAGGATCGGTTAACCTCACGGGCGGGCAGGGTCGAATTGTGCAGGCGGAAGCCAGTTCCGGCGCTTTAAAACTGTTGGGAATATTTGATTTTGCTGAAATTGCTCAACGATTCAGCTTTGACCTGTCTAGGATGCTGAGCGAAGGACATGCCTTCAATAGCGTGTCAGGGTCGTTCTTCCTTGAAAAAGGATTGGTCTCGATCGATTCGCCGATTGTGGTCGCCGGTGCGGGCAGTCAACTGACCCTAGCTGGGGAGGTCAATTTGCTCACGGAGACGTTAGATAACGATTTGATCGTGACGTTGCCGCTGAATAAAAATTTGCCTTGGTATGCCGCCTACAGTGCTGTCGCGACCGGGCCGCTGGTGGGTGCAGGGGTTTTTCTGGCTCAAAAAGTGTTTAAGAAGCAAATTGATGAGCTCACAAGTTTAAAGTATGAAGTGTCTGGCACGTTCGATGAACCCAACGTGCAGTTTCTGTCTATGTTTGACGCCTCTTTGAGGAAGGCATCTGATCCGGCGGCAGTCACCGAGCGCCCAGGTCCTGATGAAGGCGCCGCCCGTGAATGAGACCGTCGTCGTTGCGGTCGTGCAACTTTGTAGCAGCCAAACGGTTTCGGTGAGCCTGACTCAGCTGTCATCGATTTTAGCGGAACTTAAACCGGGCGCGGTGGACGCGATCTTTTTACCTGAAAATTTTGCCGCGCTGGCCGCCCCTTCAGCGCATCAGATTGGGCTCACTGAAGCAGAAGGCCCTGGATTGATCAGGAATTTTGTCGCACAAAAGGCCGTTGAGATGGGCGCCTACATCTTTGCGGGCACGGTGCCGTTGGCTAGACGAGCGGACCGGACACTGGTTCCTGGACGTAGAGTTCGCGCGGCTTCGTTGGTCTTTGATCCTTGCGGTGAGGAAATCGCGCGGTACGATAAACAGCATCTCTTTGATGTCGATGTTCAGGATCAGATTGGACGCTATCGAGAATCGGATACGTTTGAGCCTGGGGATGCACCGAGGGTCGTTCCGACGGCTTTTGGCACGGTTGGTTTGTCGGTTTGCTATGACCTGCGATTCCCCGAATTTTTTACGCGCTTAACGGCCCTTGGCGCCGAAGTCATTGCCGTGCCTTCAGCCTTTACCGCTGTGACGGGTGCCGCACATTTCGAGATTTTGGTTCGAGCAAGGGCCATCGAAAATGCTTGTTTCTTAGTCGCGGCTTGTCAATCCGGTGGTCATGATAGTGGCCGCGAAACCTTTGGCCATAGCATGGTTGTCAGCCCATGGGGTGAGGTCTTGGCCTGCCGAGAAGCCGGCCCTGGAGTCTTTGTTACAACGCTGGATCTTCAAGATCTTCGTCGAGTGCGCTCGACCCTACCATCGTGGCGTCGGCCAACAACTGCTGATCGTGCAAGCGTTTAAGGTGTTGAAATAGTTTGCGATAGGCTTTTGTTGAAGCGCCCTCGGCCGCGGCTTGTTCTGCTTGGGCATCACGAACGATGGTTCGAAGAGCCTGCCGGTCGAGCTCAGGATAACGCTCGCCCAGTTCAGCGATCACGAGTGGATCTGACGCCAGTAATCTGAGCCGCCAAGATTCGAACTGATGAACCAATAATCGGTGTGCATCGCTGCTACTGTCGTAACGATCAATGAGGTCTTCGATCGCCGCGAGATCAACCTGGCGGAGTAATTTGCCAATGTACAACATTTGGCGCTTTCTGGCGTTGCCTTTGGTAATGCGTTTGTATTCTTTAATTGCCGCTTCAATCTCTGGATAGGGCAGGGCGCTGAGCTGCGCCTCGGAGAGCTGTGTCAGTTGATTCCCAAGGCTTGTTATGTCTTTTGCATTTTGCTTTTGTTGCGACTTACTGAATGGTTCGATATCTGTCATGTGACTGCTCCTTCAAGCATAGAAGTAGGTTGCCATACCCAGGAAGGTTAAGAATCCGACCACATCGGTGATGGTCGTTAGGACCACAGTGCCCGCAATGGCCGGGTCGATGTTGAGAGACTTGAGTATTCTTGGCAGGATGGCGCCGGAAACTGCTGCGACTGCCATATTAATGACAAGCGCAATTGCGATGATCATACCAAGGGTCTTGTCGTTAAACAGTATTGCAGTACCGATGGCAATCAGGCCGGCCCAGACAATGCCATTTAGCACCGAGACAGCAAGCTCTCGGCGAATGAGCCACCCCATATTGCTTTCAAGTAAGGTGCCTTGTGCCATGCTTCTAATCACCAAGGTAAGCGATTGGCTGCCCGTGACCCCGCCCATACTGGCAACAATAGGCATCAAAATGGCTAATGCGACTACTTTTTCGATGGTATCTTCGAACAAATTAATCACGAATGAGGCGATTAGCGCCGTCATTAAGTTGGCGCCAAGCCAAAGCGCGCGGCTTCGAGAGGTCTTTAAAATCGGTGCCAGGGTGTCATCAATTTGATTAAGGCCGGCCATGCCTAATATTGAATGGTCAGCCTCATCAATAATTACGTCGACGATATCATCAATGGTGATTCGTCCTAGCAACAGGCCAGCGTGATCAAGTACGGGTATGGAAATCAGATCATAGCGTTCAAAGAGTTGGGCCACTTCGTGCGTGGGTAGATCTGCGAGAATGCCTTCAATGTTTTGCTCAAGACATTCTGAAACAAGCTTGCGCGGGTCTGTGACGAGAATCGTGGCCAATGGCAAACAGCCTGCATAGTACCCTTGTTTGTCGACCACAAAAATTTGGTCGGTGGCATCGGGTAGCTTTTGGTGCCTCCGAAGATAGCGTAACACCACGTCGATGCTGACTTCTGATCGCACGGAGATGATGTCTGTATCCATTAATCCACCGGCTGTATCCCGGGGATAGAGTAAAAGGGTTTCAACCCGTTCTCGGTCTTGGCTGTCTAGGACGATTAGAATTTCTTCGCCCAAGTCATCCGGCATTAACTGAATGATGTCAGCAAGATCGTCGCTGTCAGCGACCTTCTCGATGACTTGGGCTATCTCCTCCGCTGATCGCTCAGAAAATAAGTCTGCCACCAGATCTGGATCGACATAAGCGACAACCTCGCCTTGAAGATCTTCATCGAATAGATCCCACAACTGCTGGCGTTCTTTGGCGGGTGTGCTGGTTAATAAATTACCAATATCGACTGGGGCGAGCTCGCTCATCGAACTTTGAATTTGAACCAAGTTTTCTTGCGTTAAGGGCTGATTGATCAGCTCCGCGATATGGTTCTGGTCAATATTCATGTGGAAAGTGCGCTGGTTTCGCCAAAATTGTCTTCAATTAGGTCGATCATCTCGGCCAGGGCTTGGGCTTCGTCTTTACCATTGGTGCACACAGTGAGTTCGGTGCCTTTACTTGCTTCAAGCAGTAGTAGCGCCATGATATTTTTGGCATTCGCTACCTTGGCGCCATTTTTTAATTCAATGCTACTTTGAAAAAGGGTTGCCCGTTTGACGATGGTCGCCGCGGACCTGGCATGAAGCCCTTGCGGATTAGTAACCCGCGCGCTTTTCATCTTCATGGCTGCAAATCAGCTTTTGGTTTTAAGGTTTGCAGTAATTCCTTGTGACGCGTTTGAATGGTGTAGTTTTGTGTTTTGAATCGCGCCGCTAGACACTCGACCAAGTAAACCGAGCGATGTTGTCCGCCGGTACAGCCCACACAAACGGTGATGTATGCCCGGTTGCTCTTTATTATTTTCGGCAACCAGGTTTCAAGAAAGATGATGAGGTCTTGCTCGAATCCATTAACTTCTTTTTCTGCTGATAAAAAGGCTGCAACTTCGGTGTCTAAACCTGTAAACGGTCGAAGGTGTGGCACCCAGTGCGGGTTCGGCAGAAAACGCGCATCAAAAACGAAATCGGCATCAACTGGAACGCCGTGTTTGAAGGCAAAGGACTGGAACATGATGGTGGTCGACTGCGCCGTGTTTGCAACGCGATCTCGAACTTCATCGCGCAACTGGTGCAAGGTCATGTGTGTGGTATCAATTTTTAAAGAGGCCATCATTGCCAGGCCGTCGAGGAGCTGGCTTTCGACATCTAAGGCTTCTTTTAATCCCATCTCTAGGGTGCTCAGAGGATGCTTTCGGCGCGTTTCACTAAAGCGCTTAATCAGTGTTGGACTGGCGGCATCTAAGAAGATGACGCGAACATCAATATCTTGAATTTTAGTGATGGCGAGCGGAAAGTCCTCGAGATCGACCGCAGAATTTCTGGCATCAATACTGACTGCAATTTTAGCGGAAAGTTTCTGCTGCTTTGAGCGTTCAACGAGATTCGGAATGAGTGAGGCCGGTAAGTTGTCAATGCAGTAGTAACCCAGATCTTCTAAAACGTGCAGCGCAGTACTTTTCCCCGACCCCGAACGACCGCTGATGACCACTAATTGGGCTATTGTTTGCGTCATAAGAATAACCTCTATCGCGCTATGGTATGAGGGGTAAGGCTCGTGTCTTGAACTCAGGTCGAATCTGTTACTGCAGCAAGATACAGTTCATTAGCGTTACGGGCTGCCAGAAGCTTTTCTCTAAACTCGGATTGCTGGAACTTCGCGACGAGCATCGCTAAAACTTCAAGATGGGCATCCATTTCCTTTTCAGGGACGATCAAAATAAACAGAGTCGAGACCGGTTGATCATCCATTGATTCAAACTCAACAGGCTGCTCAAGCGTGATGAGCGTGCCCATGATCCCCGTGCAATTGGCCATGCGGCAATGTGGGATCGCAATGCCCTCGCCGAGTCCGGTCGGGCTGACCTTTTCTCTTGCGATTAATAACCGATACAGCTCTTGTTCATTGATTCGCTCATTGGTCTCTGCAATGAACGCAGCTGCCAGTTCGATGGCGCGTTTTTTACTGCTTGCCTGAAGGCGACACTGTGTACGCTGAGGCGACAAGACAGAGGCAATTTTCATAGCGGTCGGCGCTGGCGATGGTTCGTGTCGTAAGTATAGCAACCACCGCTGATGGTTTCAGTATTTGTGCGCCTTATTCGGCGAGTACGGTTGTTGTCTGATGCCGTTTGGTGACCAGTTTTCGTTTCATTTCGATCATTTTTCGATCAAGTTTCTTAACCACCTTGTCAATTGAGGTATATAGATTGTCGGATTCGGCCTCTGCAAAGACCTCTGCGCCGGAAATGTGGATACGGGTCTCGGCTTTTTGGACATTTTTATCAACAGTGAGGATCACCTGGCTATTAATAATGGGTTGGTAGTGTTTCTCTAATCGACTCAATTTCTTTCGGATGTGGTGCTCAATCGCTTCGGTGATTTGTACGTGGTGTCCGCTGACGCTAATTTGCATTCGTATACTCCTTCAAAGCCCAGTCGTTTTGACGTTTTGTAATAACGCCTTAACTAAGACCCTAACAGAGCGGATTGGTTCGGTTAAGTTGAGGTTTTGTGAACAAACAGTGGAGACGCTAGCTGAGCTGTTTACGCTCGTTAGAGGGCGGGATCATTAAGGCTTCTCGGTATTTCGCAACGGTTCGTCGCGCGACGTTGATATTGTCTTCAGCTAGTAGATTAGCGAGCTTGCTGTCTGATAGCGGTTTGCGGGTATTTTCTTGGCTAATCAATAGTTTGATTTTGGCCCGGATCGCGGTTGAGGAGACTTCACCACCGGAATGGGTGCTGACATGCGACGAGAAAAAGTATTTCAACTCGTAAACGCCCAGGGGCGTGTCGATATATTTTTGGGTTGTGACCCTCGAAATGGTGGATTCGTGCAAACCGACGTCCTCCGCAATATCATGCAGCACGAGGGGTTTCATTGCGCTGTCCCCGTGATCCAAAAAACCTGCCTGCACTTCCATTATTTTCGTTGATACGCGAAGCAGTGTGTCGTTTCTTTGCTGCAGACTCTTTATAAACCAGCGCGCTTCTTGCATTTGGTCCCGCAAGTAAGCTTGGTCTGGGCTGCTGTCATTGCGTTTGATCAGTGCGGAATACTCTGGATTGACGCGAATTTTTGCGTTGATGGCTGGGTTTAACTCAACCGTCCATCGGTTGTTCTTTTTTGTGACGACGACGTCCGGGACAACATATTGAGGCGCCACGTCGCTCAGATCTGCGCCTGGCTTGGGATTGAGCGTTTGAATGAGCTCAATGGCGCTCTGGAGTTGTAGCTCTGATACCTGCAGATGTTTGATCAGGAAGGCGAAATCGCGATTACCGAGGCTTGCAAGGTGGTCCGTTATGAGGGTTATAGCCAGCGGCTTGGCGTCAAACGTGTTTGGCAACGAATGCAGTTGAATCAAGAGGCATTCGCCCAAGTCTCTGGCTGCTATGCCAAGCGGGTCAAGGTGTTGAATGAGATGCAGGACCGCCTCGATTTCTTCAATCTCGACTTCCCAATCAATTGGCATTGCCTCTTGAATCTCGTCAAGTTCGAGGCGAAGCATGCCCTCGTGATCCAACCCATCGATGATGTGCAGAGCAATGACTTCGTCGGTTTCGGTGAAGTTTAAAAGGTTTATTTGTTCCAATAGGTGGCTCTGCGCAGTTCCTTGGGGACTGTTTCGAGCATCAAAGGATTCGCTGTCGTCATCAAACCCAGCACTGGCGCCCAAGCCCGTCGGTAAGCTGTCGTAGACATCTTCCCAGATGCTATCGACGGGTAAATCGTCACTGAGTGCGTCCGTCTGGAGTAATTCTGAGGTATCGCTGACCCGGTCACCGTCCAATTCCTGATCATGTGGCTCTGCGACAACCGTCTCGAGTTCGTTGGCAGAGGGCCCTTCGAAATCTTCATCCGGGCTCTTACCCGAGTCCGCATCGTCAAAATTACCCGCTTCTGATGGGTCATCAAGGCGGGTTGTTTCATCCAGGTTCTCGGCATCTGCCGCGGCGGCAGTTTCTGCTGTATCGTCGAATTCCTCGAGCATCAGGTTTGAGTCTAGCGCCTCCTGAATTTCTTGTTGTAGATCAAGCGTTGATAGTTGCAGTAGCTTAATGGCCTGTTGCAGCTGCGGCGTCATCCGTAGTTGCTGGCCAATTTTGAGGGTTAGTGAGGGTCTCATGCTCATGGCTTAATGATACTGCTGATGGTTGTGGAATAAAACTTGCTTGTTGGAGAAAAGCCGCGCTGTTTATGACAGAATTATTTTGGTTTTGAAGCTCGGCATGGGTGCTTTTCGAAGCCGCGCAGTTGGAAAATGGAGACGCCCAGCGGAAGATCGTCTGCGAGTGTGCTCTGGATCAGGCACTTGGGGATCACACAAGTGCTGGATCGGGTTCGGCTGAACACGGACGTAGAGCGCCTGTTTGAGGGAGCAGCCCTGAGCGATGAACAGCCCTGAGCGATAACAGCCCTGAGCGATGAACAGCCCTGAGCGGATGACAGCCTTGAGCGATGAACAGCCCTGAGCGGATGACAGCCTTGAGCGATGAACAGCCCTGAGCGGATAACAGCCCTGAGCGGGTAACAGCCCTGAGTGGTTGCTTTTATTTAGACCGTCTAGGTGTCGGCGCAATGTCGACTTGAAGTTGGGCTGCCTCGTAAAAACAACCGCCGGCGGAGGTTATAGTCGAAAATTCTCGCCGAGATAAACTGATTTTACCAATTCGTTATCCAATATCTCTGCGCTGCTGCCCTGAGCGATGAGTTGTCCTTCATTAACAATGTAGGCCCGTTGGCAGATATCGAGGGTTTCCCGCACGTTATGATCGGTAATGAGTATGCCGATTCCTCGTTGGGCCAAGTAATTGATAATGTTCTTGATATCGCCGACTGAGATTGGGTCTACGCCTGCGAAGGGCTCGTCTAATAGCAAAAATCTTGGATCAGTGGCCAAGGCGCGCGCGATTTCTGCTCGGCGTCTCTCACCTCCGCTGAGGGCCAGGCCCAGACTGTCTCGAACATGATTTAGATTGAATTCGGCTAACAATGCATTGGTTTGTTCAAGCCGTTCGGAATGAGTCAGGTCGGTGACCGATTCAAAGATAGCGAGCAAATTGTCAGCAACAGAGAGCTTCCGAAAGATGCTCGCCTCTTGTGGCAGGTAACCCAAGCCAAGTGCTGCCCGTTGATGCATCGGTAGGGTCGTAATGCTTGTTCCCGCAAGGTTGATCTCACCGAGATCCGGCTGCACAAGACCTGCGATCATGTAAAAGCAGGTGGTCTTGCCCGCGCCATTGGGCCCAAGCAGGCCGACTACCTCTCCGGCGTCTACGTGAAAGGAAACGTCCGTGACAACGGGCCGATTACCGAATTGTTTTCTGAGATGTTGGACCGAAAGTTGTGATGCCAATTTGGATTACTGCTTAGGTCTAGGATTTATAATGAGGTTGATTCGATTGTTCTCGGTGCCGTCACTCTCAACCTTGAAGAGCCCTTCTACCAGATTGTAACTGAGGGTCTCGCCTTGATACGTGTCTGCGCCCTGCGTTAATTGTGCTGAGCCGTTGAGCATCAGCGTTTCCGTCATAATCTGATACGTTATATTCGTCGCCGTGGCGACAATTTTTGGTCGCGTCTCGGTTGCGCCTTGTTCAAAGCGGGCCTTTGATTCATCTCCAGGTTTAGAGATCGCTTCAATCAGCGCAAGCGCCTTGTCGCGACTGGTTAAATTAACTTGGTCCGCTGTGATTCGAAGCAAGCCCTGCGCAATAATAACGTTGCCCTGATATTCAGAACGACCAAGGGATTCACTGACGGTTGCCCGATCAGCCTGTATGGTGATGGGCAATAAAAGGGCATCCTGTGCCATCACGTCGTGAGCAATTAACGCAAGTAACAGTAAAAGGCAGTGGCGGAGAAGCATAATCAGACGCTGTGATGAATTGGCTCGAGCAAAGTGTAGCACGCGACATTCAATCAGCGGCAATGCTTGGCTGCCTCAAGTTTTAACTGTTGGGCTGTCTCAAGGTTGAAATTGTATAGTTGTGACAACCCTTTGCGTGGCATTTGAGTTAAAAAGAAACGTATCTTGATCGAGATTTGCGCGCAGGTTTGCCGCTTTGGTTTGGGTATTGCCTGTAAAAATAGTGACAGGTGTATCGCTTTCAGCCAGGTTCTCGCTGGGATAGACGTTTAGCGCGTCGGTTATAAATGTCGTTTTACTGCCATCAGGATTGCTTTTTTCAGCTCGAACGGCGGACCAAAGCTCAACAGATTGTTTGCGATAAACAGAAACCCCTAGCAGCCGACCCTTGGTTGATGAGATTGTCCAAGGGCCCGTTAGATTTGGTGTATACAGGGCAACACGGGGCAATTCCAGGGTTGTGACATCGGTTAGTGGATAATGTGTGAAACGATCAGCGCTTATTTTAGACGTTAAATTACCTTCTTCGTTGATTTGGCTGATCGACGCATGGGTCATAAAGAGATCCGGCTCATTGAGCAGCGCCGGTGCTTCCTCGACCTGATGGTCAAGATCGACAGTCCGATTGAGCAAAACCGAGGCAATAAAAACCGCAAGCAGGCCCATCAAGGCACGTGACCGAAGCGTTCTGTTTTGTCGCAGGGATTCAATCATCGGGGATTGGGTGCGGCTCATGAGGATGGTTGGGACAGGATAATCGATTTAAGGTTGATGATCGATGGCTGCCTTACCTGTAGATGGCTGCCTTACCTGTATAGGACGCATTGGTCGAAAAAAACTTGGGTTTAGAGCGACTTGTGGTTGGGCGCTTTAATCACATTCGAGGCCTGATGCGAGTGCTTTGATTGGCATGATATGATGCCAGCTTTTTTAAAGGCAATGTTATGGATCTCGTACAGTTAGAAGCAGAAATGCGCAGCGTACTTGGCGCCGAGACCGTTGAGCTGCAACAAGACGGCAATCGATTGGCGGTCCGGGTCATCGCTGACTGTTTTGTTGGATTAAACCGGGTCAAACGACAGCAGAAAGTGTATGGGTTTTTGAACGATTTCATTGCGGATGGAACCCTCCATGCAGTCTCGATCAAGGCTTTAACGCCCGAAGAAAGCATTTAGACGTGGCGCTGCTTCGAATCCAAGGTGGATCGGTTCTTAACGGTGAGATATCAGCCTCGAGTGCAAAAAATTCAGTGATTAATCTGATTGCGGCCGCGCTGTTGGCCGATGAGCCGGTGACTTTGCTGAATGTTCCGCACCTACGGGACGTGTCTACGATGATCGAGCTTTTGGGTCACATGGGCGTTGTGGTCGTTATCAATGAGCGAATGCAGGTGGATATTCATGCCAATTCGATCAACTCCTTGAAGGCACCCTATGAGCTTGTGAAGACCATGCGGGCCTCCTTTAACGTGTTGGGGCCGCTGGTTGCTCGTTATGGCGAAGCAGAAGTGTCCTTGCCGGGTGGCTGCGCTATCGGGACGCGACCTGTTGATCAACATCTTAAAGGCTTGCGTGCGTTGGGTGCTGAAATCGAAATGAAAGAAGGCTACGTGCGGGGTACGGTTTCGGGCCGATTGAAAGGCGCTCGAATTGATTTCGATTTTTCAACCGTTGGTGGTACTGAGCACTTGATGACGGCAGCTGTTTTGGCCGAAGGCACCACGATATTGGAAAATTGTGCTAAAGAGCCTGAGATCGAAAACCTTGCGGATTTTTTAAATACCCTGGGAGCAGACGTCCGAGGGGCTGGCACCAGCCGAATTGAAATTCACGGCGTAGAACGATTGCATGGCGGGCGTTTCGAGGCCATTTCGGATCGAATTGAAGTCGGGACTTACTTGATCGCGGCGGCAGCCAGCGGTGGAAGTGTTGGGATCTCGAATGCGCTGCCGCAGCACAATGCCGCGTTATTGGCTAAGCTCCGCGAAGCAGGTGCTGATATTGCGATTGAAGGTGGGCGAATTGCGCTTGATATGAAAGGGCGCCGGCCGACGTCAGTGAATGTTGTGACCGGACCTTATCCGGCGTTCCCAACTGATTTACAGGCCCAGATGATGACTTTGAATTGTTTGTCTCAAGGGGCTTGTTCGATTCAAGAGACTATTTTTGAGAATCGATTTATGCACGTTCCGGAGCTGGCTCGGATGGGAGCAGACATTCAATTGCAGAATAATAATTCCGTTGCATTGGTTCAGGGCGTCGCCGAATTGGTTGGGGCGCCGGTTATGGCAACGGACCTTCGAGCGTCGGCAAGCCTGGTTATTGCAGGCATTGCGGCACGCGGTGAGACAACGGTTGACCGGGTGTATCATATAGACCGAGGTTACCAGCAGATTGAAGAGCGGCTGCAACGCTTGGGCGTTGATATCCGGCGGGAGGCGAGTTAAATGCAGTTGAACGCATCCAGGTCGTTAGTCATTGCACTGAGCAAAGGCCGACCTTTGTCAGAGCTTCTGTCGATGCTGGCGCAATTGGGTATTCAGCCGACGGATGATATGACAACGTCTAGGAAATTAGTCTTTGAGACCAATCAGCCTGACGTTCGCTTGATGGTTTTACGTGGTCATGATGTGGCCACGTATGTCGAGCACGGCATAGCAGATCTTGGGATCGTCGGCAAAGATGTGTTGCTGGAGTTTCAAGGCGATGGTTTTTACGAGCCCCTTGATTTGAAGATGTCGCAATGCCAGATGATGGTGGCCGGATTGGTTAACGAGGGTCGTTTGCCGAGGCGACTTAGGGTCGCCACTAAATTCGTTGAAACCGCAAAACGGCACTACGCGGACAAGGGTATACAGATCGACATTATTAAGCTGACGGGTGCTTTGGAATTGGCGCCGGTAATGCAGTTAGCGCATCGGATCGTCGACATTGTAGAGACCGGTAACACCCTGGTGGCTAATGGTTTAGAGCCGAAAGAGCTGATTTGCGATATCTCTTCAAGATTGATTGTCAACAAAGTGGCGTACAAGACAAAGCGGGCCTTAATCCAGCCTCTGATCGAGCGTTTAGCCGAGATCACGACGTGATGATAAGGCTAAGCACCCGCTCGGGGCAGTTCTCCTCGGAACTGAGTGCGGCTATTGACCACGCAGGACTAATAGCACCGCAGGTACATAAAACCGTTGCCGAGATCATTCACGCGGTGCGGGAAACCGGTGATCAAGCGCTGCTGCATTACGCAGAAAAATTTGATGACTTTAAGCCGTCATCGATTGATGCCATGCGCGTCAGCCCATCAGAAATGGCGGCGGCTTGCGAGTTGATTAGTCGGCCAGTGGATGAAGCGCTTCGACTGGCTGCGGAGCGGATCGGTCATTACCATCAAAGGCAGCTTGAGGCACTCGGGCAGAGCTGGGATTTTGAAGATGCGCTGGGTAATGTCCTTGGTCAGCGTGTGCAACCTATGGCGCGAGTTGGTGTTTACGCACCTGGCGGAAAGGCCTGTTATCCCTCCACGGTGCTAATGACCGCCATTCCAGCCAAGGTTGCAGGGGTTGCGTCGGTTGTTCTGACGGTACCGGCCAAGGGCGGTACGATGAGTCCTGTTCTACTCGCCGCCGCGCATTATGCCGGGGTTGATGAGGCATGGATTATGGGCGGCGCGCAAGCCATTGCGGCAATGGCCTATGGTACACAGTCTGTTGCAGCGGTTGATAAAATTTGCGGTCCTGGCAATGTCTTTGTCACTGCGGCTAAAAAACAGGTTTATGGTGATGTCGGGATCGATATGCTCGCCGGTCCCTCTGAAGTGCTGGTTGTTGCGGACGACAGTGCTCGGGTGGATTGGATCATTGCCGATCTCCTCGCGCAAGCTGAGCATGACGAGCAAGCGCAATCTATTGTGGTTTCTCAGAGTGCGGCCTTTTTGGATGCGGTGCAGGATGGTTTGGCTGCCATGGTTGCCACGCAGCCAAGACGTGCGATCATCGAAAATTCATTGCGTCATCGTGGTCTGCTGATTCATGCGGAAACCTCTGAGGACCTGATCTCGGTCATTAACCGGGTTGCGCCGGAGCATCTTGAGCTTGCCGTCAGGAACCCTGAAAGTCTTTTGCCGGATATCCGGTCTGCCGGCGCGATATTTCTGGGTCAGTACAGTCCTGAAGTGCTCGGGGATTATACGGCGGGCCCAAGTCATGTTCTGCCTACCAGCGGTACGGCCCGTTTTGCCTCCGCCCTAGGGGTCTACGATTTTCAGTTGAAACAATCTTTGATTCATTGTTCAGCCGGTGGAGGACGTGAGATAGCGAAATCGGCCGCAGTTCTAGCGAAAGAAGAAGGTCTTCATGCCCATGCGTTGTCGGCGGTCAAGCGTTTTGAAACCGGCGAATGACGACGGATATTATTAAAGCTTATGAGGCTGTGCTCCTAGCTAATCAATATGAGTCAGACCCGGCGCAGCGCCAGGCAATTGCGGCCCTGTCGGATTTAGCAGCGGCACTCGAAACGGCGCGCTCGGCTAAGCCAAACCCAATGTTGTTTTGGCGCCCGCGAAAGCGGCCTTCTGTTCGCGGTCTCTATTTATGGGGTGGCGTCGGTCGCGGTAAAACGTTTTTGATGGATTTGTTTTTCGAGGCGCTTGCCGAGCCAAAGAAGAAGCGGGTTCATTTTTACCGGTTTATGCGACAAGTGCACGCGTCGTTGGGACGTTTGCAAGGTCAGGTTAATCCATTGGACGGGGTTGCCAGTGAGATCGCAAGTCAGGCGCAAGTGCTCTGCTTTGATGAATTTTTTGTCTCTGACATCACTGATGCAATGATTTTGTCTGGCGTCTTAGAAGGCTTGTTTGTGCGGGGTGTCACCTTGATCGCGACGTCCAATGTACCGCCGTCTGGACTTTATAAAGAGGGTTTGCAACGGAGTAAGTTTTTGCCGGCGATCGCCGCACTTGAAGCCAATACGGTGGTGCTGAATGTCGACGGGGGTTTGGATTATCGTATGCGCTCACTGATTCAGGCGCCCCTTTACTACGAGGGCCTTACCGATTCGAGTCATGAGGCTTTGCTCCAAATGTTTAGTAGGCTGACCCTTGATGATGGTGCTCAGAACCCGATGCCAGCGGTAATTGAGATTTCTGGACGCGAGATTCCCGCCCGTGGGCTGCTTGGAGATGTCATCTGGTTTGATTTTGGTGCCATATGCGATGGTCCCAGAAGTCAAAATGACTATATTGAAGTCGCAGAGCAATTTAGCTCGGTTTTGATTAGTGGCGTGCCTTGTTTTGCCGCCAGCGATGAGGATCAGGCCCGGCGGTTTATTAGCCTTGTGGACGAATTCTACGATCGCAAAGTCAAGCTAATTTTGTCAGCAGGCGCGTCAATCCATAATCTGTATCAGGGTCAGCGGTTGCAATTCGAATTCGAGCGTACTCAAAGCCGGCTGTTAGAAATGCAAAGTGATGCTTATTTAGGCTTGCAGCATTTGTTTTGAGCGCACTGTGATTTTTTTATAGGCGCTCACTAAGATTTTGGGTCATCACAGGAAGGTGTTGCTTCTAGATCCGCGCTTGGGTAAGATTCGGCCTCTTAAATTTTAAGTCCGGACCCAAAATGAAGTGGGGTAGGATTTAGGGTTAAGGGAACAGCAATCCCCCAGTGAATTAGGGCGCCAGAATGAAGACGGTCAGTGCAAAAAAAGAAGAGGTAACCCGAAAGTGGTATGTGGTTGATGCTGCAGACAAAACTTTGGGTCGATTGAGTACAGAAGTGGCAAATCGACTGCGTGGTAAGCACAAGGTCTGTTATACACCCCACGTCGATACCGGGGACTACATCATCATCGTGAATGCTGAGAAGATTCGCGTGACGGGTCGCAAAGAAACCGATAAAACCTATTATCACCACACGGGCTTTCCGGGTGGGATTAAGTCTATTACCTTTGACAAATTGATTGATAAGGCGCCCGAGCGCATTATTCAGTCTGCCGTAAAAGGAATGATGCCAAAGAATAAATTAAGTCGCGCGATGCTGAGTAAGTTAAAAGTATACGCTGGTAGCGCCCACCCGCATGAGGCGCAGCAGCCCGAAGTGCTCGACATCTAAGATTCGATATAAGAAAGGTTTGATATGAATCAATATTACGGAACAGGTCGACGCAAGACCGCTAAAGCACGCGTGTTTATGAGCCTTGGTGACGGCAGTATTCAGGTGAATGACCAGCCATTAGACGAGTACTTTGGCCGCGAAACGGCACGCATGGTTGTTCGTCAGCCTTTAGAGTTGGTAGAGCTCGCGGAACGGTTTTCAGTGCGTGTAACCGTCAAAGGCGGTGGTGGTTTCGGCCAGGCTGGGGCGATTCGACATGGCATCACTCGGGCTTTGATGGAGTATGATGAGACTCTGCGACCGGCGTTACGGCAAGCAGGGTATGTGACGCGAGACGCGCGAAGTGTGGAGCGTAAGAAAGTCGGACTTCGCAAGGCCCGTAAGAAGCCGCAGTTTTCAAAGCGCTAAACCCATTTCAGGTTTGGAAAACGGAGCTTCGGCTCCGTTTTTTTTTAAGCTAAAAAATTACAATGATGAATCAGCCCAAATACCACTGAGTATGTTAGAATCGCGGCGCCAGTAACGTAGTAAAAATAGATTTGAGAACGGTCAGTCTTGGTCATCCTTAAATTGGGTCTGAGACGCGAATAGTGGAGACATGTTGTGAGTGAAAGTAGCGTCAATTCTGGGCGGCGGAATTTTCTTCTCGGTGCGACTGCAGCAGTCGGTGCGGGTGGAGTTGCGGGTTTGGCAGTCCCTTTTCTAGGGTCATGGAATCCCAGTGCCAAAGCCTTGGCAGCGGGCGCGCCGATAAAAGTAGATATTAGTCGACTGCAACCTGGTGAGATTTTAGGCCCGATTCCAGCCTGGCGAGACAAGCCCATCTTCGTTATTCGTCGAAGCGAAGCGATGTTGGCGCGTTTAAACGAAAAGAGTGAGCGATTAGCGGACCCACAGTCTGATCGAGAGCAGCAGCCCAGCTACGCCAAAAACGAGACGCGTTCGATTCGGCCCGATGTCGCGATTCTGGTTGGATTATGTACCCATTTGAGTTGCTCGCCAAAGTTCCGACCGGCTATCACCCCTCAATCATTTGACCCTGAATGGGTAGGCGGCTTTTATTGCCCCTGTCACGGTTCAAAATTTGATTTGGCAGGGCGAGTTTATCAGGGCGTGCCAGCGCCATCGAATCTAGAGGTGCCCCCTCACTACTATGAGACGGATGATGTGGTCGTTATCGGGGAAGATGAGGGAGTAGCTTAATGTCGGCAATTGAACAGTCATTTAAAAACGTTATGGCCTGGATCGATGATCGTTTGCCGGTTACCGACGCGTACGAAAAGCATTTATCCAAGTACTATGCGCCGAAAAACCTCAATATCTGGTATTACTTTGGGATTTTTTCCTTTGTCGTACTCGCTAATCAGTTGCTCACTGGCATTTGGCTAACCATGAGCTACGTGCCGACTGGGGATGATGCCTTTGCCTCAGTCGAATACATTATGCGGGATGTTGAATATGGCTGGCTGTTGCGATACATGCACTCAACCGGCGCTTCTGCGTTTTTCGTTGTGGTTTACCTGCACATGTTTCGAGGGTTGCTCTATGGCTCTTACCAGAAACCACGAGAGCTGATTTGGATCCTCGGCATGTTGGTTTATGTGGCGCTCATGGCGGAAGGGTTTTTCGGCTACTTGTTACCTTGGGGCAATATGTCGTTCTGGGGCGCGCAGGTAATTGTTTCCTTAGCCAGTGCAATACCCGTAATCGGGGATGATTTGGCAATCTGGGTTCGGGGTGATTTCAATATGTCAGGGGTGACCCTGAATCGGTTCTTTGCGCTGCATGTTGTGTTGGTGCCTTTATTCTTGTTAGTACTCGTGGTTCTTCATGTGCTGGCCCTGCATGAGGTGGGTTCGAACAATCCTGATGGCGTGGATATTAAAAAGACGACAGACGACATGGGCAAGCCCTTAGATGGCATTCCGTTCCATCCTTACTTCACGCTTGGCAAATTGCCGGCCATCATTGGTTTCTTGTTCTTGTTCTGCGCAGTCTTATTCTTTTATCCTGATGGTGGTGGGTATTTGATTGAACACCCAAATTACGAACCAGCGGATCCGCTTAAAACGCCTGAGTTGATTGCGCCTGTGTGGTACTACACGCCGTTTTACTCGATGCTACGGGCCGCAACCTTTCCGCTGTTTGGGTTGGACGCGAAGCTGTGGGGGCTGATCGTTATGGCGGGTGCGATTGTTATACCTTTTGTGCTGCCATGGCTCGATAAATCGCCGGTCAAATCAATGCGCTATAAAGGCTTGGGCAGTAAAATCATGCTTGGCCTGTTTGTCATCTCGTTTTTTATCCTTGGCTATCTTGGAACGGTGCATCCAACACCAGGACGAACGGTGTTGGCGCAAGTTTGTACCGGGATTTATTTTGCGTACTTTCTGCTGATGCCCTGGTATACGGCGGTTGAGAAGACGAAATCGGTTCCAGAAAGGGTGACAATGTGATGCGCTGTGTGAAACTGATCGGCTTTATGCTGTTATGGCCTGTAGTTGCAATTGGCGCTGAAGCAGGCTTCCCCCTTTACGATATGACTCCGAATCTTTCGGATCAGGGGTCCTTGCAGCGCGGGGCACAAACCTACATGAACTATTGTTTGGGTTGCCATTCGCTGAAGTATCAGCGGTATAAGCGAACTGCTGAAGATATCGGTGTGCCAGAGTCATTGATGCTGCAGCACCTTGTATTCGATCCGAACACTAAAATTGGAAGTTTGATCGAAAATTCGATTTCATCAGAAAACGCAAAGAGCTGGTTTGGGGCTGTGCCGCCGGATTTAACTCTGTACACCCAGTTAAAGGGCGGGCCGGAATACCTCTACACCTACCTATTAACGTTTTATGAGGATCCGAGTCGGCCGTTAGGCGCCAATAATTTGGTCTATGAAAATGTCGGGATGCCCCACGCACTCGTAGAGCTGCAGGGTGTTCAAAAGAAAGTTTGCAAATCGATCCCAAAGCTTGCAGCCAATGGGGGTGAGATGATGGACGCGTTGTCTCAAAATTATGTGATGGAAGAAGTTTGTGGGATGGATCTGGTCGAAAGAGGATACAGTCCGCTGGCATTGGTTGAATCGACAGGGCGGTTGTCAGCAGAAGAATACGAGCGGGTTGTCTATGACCTGACGAATTTTTTGTACTATGTTGGTGATCCGACGCGATTGGAGCGGGAGCGAACGGGTGTATTTGTCCTGATTTTCCTGGCCTTTTTCTTTGTGCCAGCCTATTTGCTCGCAAGAGAGTACAAAAAAGAGTTTCACTAATCGCTCAGGCGTAAGAGGGGAAAAGGAATGAGCGTAATTTCGAAACATTCGTCGATGGTTTTTTACTCGGATGGCGCTGACCACTATAGTCAGAGAGTTCGAATGGTATTGGCTGAAAAGGGTGTCGCGGTTGATATTATTAATGTTGAAAAGGGGAGCCTGCCCGAAGATTTAGCGGACCTTAACCCCTACAACTCTTTGCCAACGTTGGTCGATCGCGAATTAGTGCTCTACGAATCAATGGTCATGATGGAGTACTTGGATGAGCGTTTTCCGCACCCGCCGTTATTGCCTGTTTATCCGGTTGCGCGAGCTCAAAGTAGATTGTTTGTGTACCGGATTCAGCGAGACTGGTCTGGTTTGGTAGACACCATAGTGGCGGGACGTTCGAAAGATACTGTAATCGACCGTGCTCGAAAAGAGCTTCGTGAAGGGCTGATTACGATCGCGCCCATATTCTCCGAGAAAGAATTTTTTATGAGCGACGAATTCACGTTGGTTGATTGTTGTTTTGTGCCAATTTTGTGGCGTTTGCCGGTGCTCGGCATTCAATTGCCGCCCAAAACGGCTAAGCCTTTGAGTGATTACATGACGCGAATGTTCCGGCGTGAGTCTTTTCAAGCGAGTCTGTCTGAAGCTGAAATGGATATGCGGGATTGATTCGGCAGCAGGAAATGACTTTCGGCATTCACTGTGTCACGTTCTAAGATCCCATTCTTGATCAAAGGCCTCTTGGACTGGATGGTCCAGGAAGATTTGACGCCCTATCTGGTGGTGAACGCCAAAATTGAGGGCGTTGAAGTGCCGACGGCCTTCGTTCAGAACGACGGTACCATTACGTTAAATCTGAGCGGGCATGCGATTCGCAATTTTGCGATTGAAGCGGATGGGCTTGGATTCAATAGCCGGTTTCAAGGCCAGTCACATTCGATCTGGGTTCCTATTGGCGCGATACTCGGGCTTGTAAGCCGTGAAACGTCAGACGGATTGTGGTTCCCTGAAAATCAACTGAGCGTTACGGTGCCCTCTCAAGCGGAACTCAGCGAAGTGGTTAGCGAGAGAAGCGCTGAGTCAGAACAGCTTAAAGGGCTGCCTATGGATGCTGGTAAGACAGAAAAGCCGCGCGGCCGGCCAAATTTAACGATCGTTGAATAGGTTGGGAATGCTCAGTTGAGATATTCAAACGCTTGAACAATTTTTTGGACGCCGAAAACCTCGCGGGTTAATTCAACCGCCGCTTTAGCTTCATCACGGGTGAGCAGACCCATTAAATAAACAGCGCCATTCTCAACAACCACTTTGGTTCGGCCCGCTTCAACGGCGCTGCTGGTGCTCATTTTCAGTTTGAGTTTGGTCTTTAACAACGCGTCGCTGGTCCTGACCAGTCCGGCTGTTGGGCCGGCAACCTCAAGCTCATTGTGCACTTTGGCGATATGTCTGATTTTCTCGGCGATGCTACCGGCGCGCGCTTTTGCTGCGTCGGTGTTGGTCTGCCCCGTTAGCAGTGCAACGCCATTAAAGACGGTCACTGCAACGTTCATGGTTTTAAGGTCAGGGATTTCAGCTTTCATGTTTTGCATGATGAGTTTTGCAGACCGTCGGTCGTCAAGCTTTGTACCGAAGGTGCGTTTGCCAAGATTGTCGTCCTTGGGTGAAAGCGAGCTGCAAGCGCTTAGCAGTAGTGTGACCGCTGTTAGATAGCCAATTCGAGAAATCTTGGTCATGATGTTTTCCTTGTGCTTGGCCGCTATCTTGCCAGTACTTATTCAGGAATCAAGTCTTCTTCAAAAAATGCCCCTTCGATCCACCGGTTTTCAAGACCAAAGCTGAAGAGGTCAAACCGAATTTGGTAGGGCGCGAACCTGGGGTTGTGGATTAAAAAGTGTTGAGCAGTTTTTATAATTCTGTTTTGTTTTCGTCGATCGATTTGGGCTGCCGGCGTGCCGAACCGGTCTGAGCGCCTTTGTTTAACCTCACAAAATACTAGCAGGTGGGCCTTGGTTGCGATGAGGTCAATCTCCCCGAAGCGGCAGTGATGATTTTTTGCAACAAGGTTATAGCCGCGGCGTTGTAGCCAGCGGCCGGCCCGATCCTCTGAGGCTTTGCCGAGATGGTTTGATTTCAAATAGATTCGGTCACAGCGGGTAGTGTTGTTATCTCGCCGTTTTCGAAGAGTCCCCACATGAGGCGCCGGGTGACGGTTTGTTGGTCCATGGTAAGGGCGCCAGTTAACCCGTAAAAGGGCGTTTCAGGCATTTCTCGTAGGACACGGAGCCTCGGCATAATGTTGAAGGCGTCAAGCCCGAGGGCGAACAAGCCGCCGAGGGGGCCCTTGGCCTCAGGCCAGGCTGCTTGTATTTTGGTTTCGAGTGGGGCGTCTGGGATTAGTTTCCAGGGCATGTCACAAAATCGAATGCCGTTGAGGTCGAGGTTGTTGATTTTTGTTTCATTATTCTGATTAACGAGCGAAGTCGCAAAAACCGGCAGGTCGTCTGCGTAATAGAAAGCTAGGGCTGGATTAATTTGTTTAGAATTCTCCGCACTGGCGAGCAGAGCAATCATGTCGATATCTTGGCGGCGACGCGCATTAAATTCAAACGATAACCCGGTAATGCGTTTTAAATCATTTGCTCTGGATTGGCTCTCATCGACCGCCAGAATTCTCCGGACAAACGCTGCATAGCTTTCGTCCTTGGAAAATCGTTTCTCCGTGATTCTGATATCAGCATCCGTGCCAACAGCTTCCCGAAACGCAGCGGTGGTTCGGTCTCCCCATTCATCGATAGGGGCAATGAGCAAAATATTTTTATAGCCGAGCTGTTTGCCATGTTCAGCAAGTTGTTTGGCCTCGTCTTCTGGCGCTAGGGAAAAGAAAAATAGATTGCCGTTTTGATTTGAGCCTGAGCGCAACGTGAGGACCCTGTTTAGCGCAAGAACTGGAATTTTTAGGCGCGCTTGGGCGAGTTCGGTGACGCGATTTTTGTCGAGTGGGCCGATAACGAAATCGGCGCCAGCTTGAGCGGCGCGTTCCACCAGGTCTAACGTTGAGCCTGTTTGGTTGGTGTCGTAAATAATGAGCTCGGATTCTCGGCCCTGGTCGAAGTGTGCTGAAAGGATACCGTTCAGGATAGCTTGGCCTGCTGTGGCCAGCGGGCCTGTTTGGGGCAGCAAGATGGCAACCTTTTTGGGTTGGCCTGCGACGACACTGTCTAAAAAGGCAAGCCGTTTGGGAAGCTGTTGTGCCGCTGGATGCCCGGCCCAAAGTTTCTTCCAATTTGTCAGTGCTCGTAGCTGTTGGCTTGGGCGGTTTTGAAGTTGTTTCGTCATGGCGGCTAAAGACAACCAGCCTCTTAAATCGTTTGTGGCCGCGTCAGTGGCGTATCGTTTCAAAAGCGCGGCGGGTAAGGTCATGAGGCCACTAAAAAGTTGCTCGTGATTGTCTGCTGCCGCGGCATCCGTAAGAATGGGGGTGATCAGCGTTCGGGTACGAGCGGCCGCGAGCATGCGGCCAGTTTGCTCATAGGCGTTGGCTTTTGTTGTGCCCAGCGCAATCTGGTCTTGGGCGCTCAGTCCAAATTGGGTGAGGTCATTTTGATTCAGTAGCGCGAGCGCTTGGTTTGCATAGCCATCGATCAGGGCCAGTTGTGCCTTGGTGAGCACATAATCGACTGTCGTGCCTGGCGCAATATTCGAAGTTTTGATCAATGCCAAAATGCGGTTTGCGTCCTCAAACTGCCCTGCTGCTAAGGCCAGCTTGGCGGCTTTTGCTCGAAATGTGCTGGCGAGTGGCTCTCGGCTGAGACTGGCTAACCGTAGGCCTTCAGTCACCGACGTGATGGTAATCTTGCCGGGGTCGATTGGGTTTTGGGATGTCGCGCGCGATTGTCCCGTTGTGCGCCCGGGGTCGCTGGCGCAACCCGTGATTACAATGGCAACCAGTGCAAGCCAAGCGCCGTGTTTGATTCGACGCGATACGTTCAAGTTAAAGTGATGCATGGTTTGAGTGCATGGTTTGAGTGCATGGTTTAACCGAAGGACCGTCTAAGTGAGTTTATTATGCCATATTGGCTTTAAGGATGATCTGGCGTCTATGGTTTTGTTTAAAGTTCAAACCTGGCGGGCTGTTTGCGATCTGCTGGCTGTTTTTACGTCGTTCTGGCTGCGATCTTCGATCAAAGACGTTGCTTTGTCTTGTTTGGATGGTTGCCTGCTTCGTAATCCATTAACCTAGGTTTATTGAGTAATGAGTGGCGAGACCTGTGAGCAAACTATATATAGTGGCAACGCCGATCGGCAACCTGAAGGATATCTCGATCCGAGCGCTCGAGATGCTTGCGGCGGTCGATTTAGTCGCCGCGGAAGACACTCGGCATACACGTCGTCTATTAGATCATTTTGAAATCAAGCAGAAACTCATTGCGTTCCATGATCACAATGAACGTCGTCAGACCGACTTGTTAATTGACCGAATCAAAGCCGGAGAATCGGTCGCGCTGGTTTCGGATGCGGGTACGCCATTGATTTCAGATCCTGGGTTTCGTTTGGTTCGCGCGGCGCGTGCTGCGGGAGTCATCGTCGAAGCTGTACCTGGCGCCTCCGCACTCACCGCGGCGCTCTCGGTTTCTGGTCTGCCGACGGATCAGTTTCAGTTTTTGGGGTTTCTACCGGCTAAAGGGCGCGCCTCACGGCTCGCTGATGTCAGTCAGTATTCGGGCACGCTGATTTTATATGAAGCGCCTCATCGCATGGCCTCGTTACTTGAAACAGTTTTAGACGTTTTAGGGAGTGATCGTGAGTTAGTGGTTTGCAGGGAACTGACCAAGCTCTATGAGCAAGTAGTTCAGGGCTTAGCGGGTGATATTCGAGATCAAATGACGCGGGGTGAAATTCCGGCGAGAGGTGAGTTTGTGGTCTTGATCAGTGGTGCAACGGTTGCGCAATCGTTTGCGCAGATTGAGTTGGATGACTGCCTACGGCTGCTTATCTCTGAGCTACCGATTTCTAAGGCCGCGGAGTTGGCGGCCCAAATGCTTGGATTGAAACGAAATCTGGTTTACAAGCGCGCGCTGGCGCTGAAAGCTGCTGTTAGCTAGTTGTGATCATCGGATGATGGCGGTAAGCTCCGCTTGGGAGTTAGCTAGGTAATCGCTGCTTTGGCAGAGGAAAGTCCGGGCTCCATAGGGCAGAGTGCCAGGTAACGCCTGGGGGGCGCGAGCCCACGGCAAGTGCAACAGAAAGAAAACCGC
>JAQWWC010000056.1 GCA_029249645.1 Pseudomonadales bacterium | reverse complement strand
CGATTTCGATCGCGGCGACATTCTCCACCCACTTTTTTCTTTTCTTTGATTCTGCCGTGGAACTCGATCTCACCGCTTGCCCGCATCACGCAGAGATCGCCCGTTCGGAACCAGCCATCCTGAAAGGCTTCCTCGTTCTTTTCAGGGGATTTGTAATAGCCCTTGAAGATAGCGTAGCCCCGAAGCCAAATCTCGCCGCGCTCACCCGGCAAGCAGGGCGTCTGCGTTTCCGGATGCATGATCTTCGCTTCCAAGCCCGGCATCGGTTTGCCGCAGGTGGTCACGCGACTTTCAAGGGTTTCATCAGGATGGTTAAACGCAAGAACCCCCCCAGCCTCAGTCAGGCCATACGCACCGGTTTGGATAGACTGAGGAAAAGCCGCTTGAAACTGCCGAAGCACGTCCGGCGGCGCGACATTATTCAGCCGTTTGATCGACGAAAGATCCCGGGTTTCAAAGTCTGGGTGTGCGATCAGAGCCGCCGTGACGGTTGGGAAGGACGGAAACGCAACGGTCGCCCGCTCGGCCTCCAGCATGGCAAGGCTTTCACCCGCATCCATATGCACCATCGACAACAACGCGGCCCCGGCATCAATACAGCACAGCATCGGTAAAATCGACGCCATATGGAACATCGGTAGCGGCGCCCAAAACCGGTCTTGATCAGTCAAGAAATAGCGGCTCTGGTTCATGTTGATTCCATTTTGAACCAACATATTATGATGCAGCGGACACCCTTTAGGGTGTGCTGTGGTGCCTGAGGTATACATCATTATCGCCGGATCATCTGACGATACATTGCGCAGGGTTTCGAGCACGGTCGATTCATCAACGTTAACAGACGCGGCTTCAAAGTCAGCTTGGGTCATAAAGCCTTCGCGCTGCCCCCCCAACATCACCATTGCCTCAAGTCCCTCAGGTTTTGAAAGCGCAGCCGCCTCCAGCAAGAGCCGCCCAAAGTCTGCATACTCGCTTATCAAATCGTGGGTGACGATGAGTTTCAGTTCGGCATTACTCACAACATAGGCCAGTTCATCCGGCTTATAGCGCGCATTCATTGGCACAGCGATGGCGCCCAAACATTGCAAACCCAATAAGCATTCGATGTATTCCGGGCAATTGGCCATCAGCAAGCCAACATGATCACCGGGAACAATGCCACAGGCTTTAAAGCTGGCCGCGCGCGACAGCATGGCTGATTTCATCGTTGCGTAGGAGTGTCGATAATCTGGAAAGATTAGAAAATCGGCATCAGGCCAACGCGCCGCAGCCGTTAAAAAATATTCCCCAATCGTGGCGTTTTGTTTAGCATTCATAGTATCGACACCTGTAACAGCGAGCCCAAAGCATAAGCGCTCAGACGGGCAATTACGAGGCCTCGCCTCTCACAAGGTTCGAGCTGCCCGAATCCTTATCCTTCTCGCGATTAGATTGACCGGCGCGCCCTTCAGAAGACATACGAAGCGCGGCATTTGGTAAGATCTGATGATTGCAAGCTGTCAAGCTACCGTTATGAAAAGACGCTCATTCCCGATTAAGCGACGACGATCAAGGACCCTCTTATGAAATTTAGCTTCTGGCCTCGACCAACCCATCCATTTGCCACCACTTTAAATCTTGCACATCACGTCGAGAAAACGGGTTGGGATGGCTTTTGGTTGGCAGATCACTTTATGCCGAACGCAGAAAACACCAGCGCACCGTGGCCCGAGGCGTTTACAACCCTTGCAGCGATCGCCGCGAGCGTACCACGAATTCGGCTTGGCTCATTGGTTGCTGGGAATACCTACCGCCACCCCGCGGTGCTCGCAAAAATGGCGGCAACGATCGATCATATTTGTGACGGCCGAATGGTTTTGGGTCTCGGAGCCGGTTGGCAGGAAAATGAGCACCTTAAATATGGTCTTCCCTTTTATGACGTCCCTGAACGCCTGGCACGGCTCGAGGAGGCCTGCCAAGTGATCAAGCAACTTTATGGACAGGCGGAGAGCAATTATTCAGGCCGGTTTTATCAATTAACCGATGCACCCCTTGAACCCAAACCATTGCAAACGCCGCTGCCCTTATTGATCGGCGGCGGCGGCGAAAAAGTCACCCTAAGAATAACCGCTCAATATGCGGACGAATGGAATGTCTGGGGTACGGTTGCCACCCTAAAACATAAACTGACCGTCCTAGATGCGCATTGCAAGCAACTGGGGCGAGATCCAAGCACCTTAAAGCGGACCGCGGTTGCCTTGGTGTTTTTAACAGACGATGCTGCCTTCGCCGAAAAAATGCGCGGAAACACTCAGGCCAGCATCGCAGGCTCGGTTCAAGCTCTCCAGGATACGATCGGCGCCTACTCTGATCTTGGCGTCGATGAATTCATTGTCCCAGACTTTAACTTGGGTAATGACGCAACCGAGACCTTAGATCGCCTGATCAATGAGGTCTTTGCGCCATTTCACTAAGCTGCGCTTTTACAGATAACCCCTGAAGGATTGCAGTGAGACCATCTCACCTGCTGCCCTACTCGGCGAAGCGTTTTTACTTCACCGGGCTTTTATCTCCCAAGGGCTCTTTACTGCGCTGAGGGCTCTTAACTTCGCTGAGGGCTCTTTACTTCGCTGAGGGCTCTTTACTGCGCTGAGGGCTCTTTACTGCGCTGAGGGCTTTTTAGTTCGCTGAGGGCTCTTTAGTTCGCTGAGGGCTCTTTAGTTCGCTGAGGGATCTTTAGTTCGCTGAGGGATCTTTAGTTCGCTGAGGGCTCTTTAGTTCGCTGAGGGCTCTTTAGTTCGCT
>JAQWWC010000055.1 GCA_029249645.1 Pseudomonadales bacterium | reverse complement strand
GGGACGCCCCTGCGTAGTCGAAAAGCAGCGCCACGTTCCGAAATGTCACTAATCTTGCCGCGGTATTTTTTACCTTCCTTCGTAATGCTGGCTTCAGCACGGCTGGCGGCGCCAAGCTCCAATCGGAACTGAGCGCGTTGCTGAACATAGGTCATCTCATCAGGGATGGCGCATTCATAGAGTGTTGAGCCGTCAACGATCTTGACCGCGAGAACCCGCGTTTTAAAGACGATGGGCGTGCCTGCAATCGATCCTGTAACCGCGACGGTATCATCAACCCGAATGGGGTTACGATGCTCAGACATGACTTCATCAAGTTGAATGACATGGCGGTTAATGTCGACGCCGACGAGTAGGCTCGAGAAATTGTCCGAGAATCGGGGTACCTGCAAATTTATAGATGATCTAGACCGGCTAAGCCTAAGCAAAAGCTGAATTTTACGATCTTCTCGTTTTATCTCTTGCTGCTCGGCGCCAATTTTCTCGAGTTGGCTAACCAGCTTGCTCTGATGCGCGAGGGTGTTTTTAATGAGCTCACCAGACACCCTGATAAGGCGCGTTTTTTCGAGTGCGCGTGCGCTGGCCGTTCTTTTACCAGCATTAATGCTGAGCAAACCCTGCTCCCCAAAGTGGGCGAGTGGTCCAAGTCTAGCGAGCTCTTTTTCAAAACCAAGATCTTTATCGGTAAAAATCAGGATTGTACCGGTCACGACAAAGTACATCGCGTCGGCATCATCGCCTTCCATAAAAAGCAAATCATTCTCTTCGTAGTCGAAATACTCGCCCGCCGCGCCAATCAACTCGGCATCTGAAGGGGGGAGCTCCTTAACAAAGGTCGAGTCTTGCAAATGCTGCTCGAAGAACTCTCTTGGGCGTAAAGCAATCATGATGTTGGTATTTACCGCCTCTTCTGGTTTGGCCGTTAAACAGGTCGACTGGTAACGTGCTGTTACATTATTCACGGGTTAGTTTTCCTTAAAACGATACGTGACCCGCCATCGATTGGACCAGGAAATTATAGCGGAATTTTCCCGGTGAAGGCAGTCTCTGGTAGTCCTATGCTGGCTAATCCTGATATCTCAAACACCAGTCCCGATTCGGGGTGTGTGTCCTGTCGGTTGCCCGAGTTGCTAATTGAGGTGACGAACAAGGCATCCAAGTTAGGGCCGCCGAACATCACCGAGCTTACTAGGGGTATCGGCATATCGACGGTAAGCTTTAGCTTGCCCATTGGGCTGATGCAGCCAATTTTCCCGGCGCCAATGAGGGCGGTCCAGAGGTTGCCGGCAGAATCAACGGTTGCGCCGTCGCAAGCGGTGCCTCTTGATTTAGCATCGAAGAAAGGCCTTGGCGCGCTTAAACCCTGGCGAGGGTCATAATCGAATTGCAATATCACGCCTCGGCCGTCGCTAAAGTACAATATATCGCCGCTCGGTGAGAAGCACGGCCCATTCCCGACGATCACGTTATCAAGCAGACGCTCCGCGACACCATCATGGCGCAGTCGATATAGAGCGCCCCAGCCGTGAGCCCGATCAGTAATGCCCATGGACGCAAAAAGAAATTGACCGGTTCTGTCGGTCTTGCCATCGTTGAGTCGAGTTGCCGGCAAATCCGGTTCAGGGTCATGGATAATCTGTAAGTGGTGTGTGCTCAGGTTAAACCGGTGAAGCCCGGTCTGCAGCGCAACGAGAATCTCATCGGCATTGATGACGGCTAGACTGCCTACCATGCTGGGCATTTGCCATGTCTTGATTGCACCTCCCAAATCTCGACAAAAAAGGTGGCCCATATAGCTGTCGACCCAAAACAATCGTTGATGTTCCGCATCCCAAAGCGGGCCCTCGCCGAGTGCGCAGGGGGTCGTTGTAATCGGTCTGATCTTGATCATGGGTTTTTCCAAAACAATGGACGGCGTGTATGCTGACGAAAACAGGCACTTAAGGAGCAACCATGCAAAGCACTGCTGACATTCTGCCAGAAATACGAACCGAGATGGTCGCCGCCAACGGCCTTGATTTTGAGGTCGACATGGTTGGGGATGGTGATCGCTTGATCATTTGTTTGCATGGTTTTCCTGAGCACAGCGTTTCTTGGCGATTTCAGCTACCTTATTTGGCGCGCCTCGGTTATCGCGTCTGGGCGCCGAATTTAAGAGGGTATGGCAACTCCTCTGCGCCGCGCGGGATAGCTGCCTACAGTCTTGAAAACCTGATGGATGATGTAGGGAGCCTGATTGATGCGGCTGGTTGCTCCGAGGTTACCCTGATGGCGCACGATTGGGGCGCTGTCATTGCCTGGCATTTCGCGATGCATAAAATCCGCAAAATCGATCGGCTGGTGATTTGCAATGTCCCACATCCTGGGCCGGCTGCGGCCGCCATGAGTTGGGGGCAGCTCAAAAAGTCTTGGTACATCCTGTT
>JAQWWC010000054.1 GCA_029249645.1 Pseudomonadales bacterium | reverse complement strand
ATAGGCCACTGTTTGCGCACAGCATAGTTTGTGACTTGATCGGATCCAATTTTCCCAAGGCCAAAATAACTGGCCTGTGGATGTGAGAAATAAAAGCCGCTTACCGAGGCTGCTGGCATCATCGCAAAGTTTTCGGTTAAGTGAACCCCAATGGCATTCTCGGCATCGAGCAAATCGAACAAAGTCCTTTTTTCAGTATGATCTGGGCACGCTGGGTAGCCTGGCGCTGGTCGTATACCTCGATAACGCTCTTTAATGAGCTCGGTTTTGTCTAAAGCCTCGTGCGGGGCATAACCCCAATGAACGCGACGAACTTGTTCGTGTAGATATTCCGCTGCTGCCTCTGCTAATCGATCTGCCAAGGCTTTCGCTAAAATGGCGTTGTAGTCATCATTCGCGCTTTCGAATTCGGTTACCAAGGTATTAAGTCCCAGGCCTGCAGTGACGACAAACCCGCCGATGTAATCTGCGGCTGCATCGGTTGGGGCGACAAAATCACTCAGGCAGAGGTTGGGCTTCCCATTGGGTTTGTCGGTTTGCTGTCGTAAATGATGCAACCGCGTTCGCTCGACTTGGCGGGTTTCATCTTTAAAGACAATTAGGTCGTCGCCTTCTGATTGTGCGGGCCAGAAGCCAAAGACCGCCGAGGCCTTTACGATACCACTCCTAAGCCATTGGTCGAGCATGGCTTTAGCATCATAAAATAGCTCTCGAGCTGACTCGCCCACCACGGCATCCTCAAGAATTTTTGGAAACTTTCCAGCAAGCTCCCAGGTAATGAAAAAGGGTGTCCAGTCGATGTAATCGATTAGGGTTGCCAGGGGTAAATCAACGACGGTATTAGTGTTGATGTGTGCTGGTTTAGGAGGGGTGTAGTCGATCCAAGAAAAACTTGAATGATTGGCTTGCGCGCGCTCAAAGCTTAAAAGCTTAGATTTCGCATTCCGATGTTTGTTGCGCTCTCGGATCATGTCGTATTCGTCGCGTAGCTCAGTTTTGAGGTTTGGCTTATCGCTATCGGATAACAAGCGGCTTGCGATGCCAACCGCTCTTGATGCGTCGGTAACGTAAACTGTGATGTCGTTTTGGTAACACGGCTCAATCTTCACCGACGTATGTGCTTTGGAGGTGGTTGCGCCCCCGATCATTAGTGGAACTTGAAAATCTTGGCGTTGCATTTCGCTGGCTACATTTACCATTTCGTCGAGCGACGGTGTAATGAGTCCGGATAACCCGATGATATCGACTTGGTGCGCTCGAGCCTCCGCTAAGATTTTATCCGCGGGGACCATTACCCCAAGGTCGATTACTTCGTAGTTATTGCATTGCAGCACAACACCCACGATATTTTTGCCGATATCGTGCACGTCGCCCTTGACCGTCGCCATCAGAATGCGGCCTTTGGCTTTTGACTTTCCAGTTTTCTCGGCTTCAATGAATGGGATCAGGTGGGCAACCGCCTGCTTCATGACACGCGCGCTCTTAACGACTTGGGGTAGAAACATTTTCCCGGCGCCAAACAAATCGCCCACTCGGTTCATGCCGGCCATCAGGGCGCCTTCGATGACCTCGATAGGGCGGCTGGCAAGTAATCTTGCGTCTTCGGTGTCCTCAACAATATATTGGTTAATGCCTTTTACGAGTGAGTAAGCCAGGCGTTCGTTAACGTCGTTTTCTCGCCAAGAAAGGTCTTCTGCTTGGGCTTTACTACTGCCGCCGGAAAATCGATTCGCAACATCAATCAGACGCTCGGTTGAATCGTCACGCCGATTAAACAAGACATCTTCGATTGCATCTCGCAAATCTTTTGGGACGGCTTCAAAAATCGCAAGTTGGCCTGCGTTGACAATCCCCATCGTGAGGCCTGCCTGAATGGCGTGATACAAAAAGACGGCATGAATCGCTTCCCGAACTTGATTGTTTCCTCTAAACGAGAACGAAACGTTGCTGATTCCGCCTGAAATTCGAGCATGGGGCAAATGAGCTTTGATGTAGGTGCAAGCATCGATGAAGTCACGGCCGTAGAGCGCATGTTCTTCAATTCCGGTTGCAACGGCAAACACATTTGGGTCGAAGATAATGTCCGCGGGCGGAAAGTTCAGTCGCTGAACAAGTAGATCATAGCTTCGCTTGCAGATCGCCTGTTTGCGCTCGAGGTTATCAGCTTGGCCAGTTTCATCGAACGCCATTACGACCACGGCGGCGCCATACTTCAAGCAGAGTGCAGCCTGCATGAGAAACTCATCTTCACCGGCTTTTAAACTGATGGAGTTAACGATGCTTTTACCTTGAATGCACTGTAGTCCTGCTTCGATGATGTCCCACTTAGAGGAGTCAACCATGATCGGAACCCGAGAAATGTCTGGCTCAGAGGCAATTAGGTGGAGGAATCGGACCATAGCGGCCTTGGAGTCCAGCATGCCCTCATCCATGTTGATATCAATAATTTGCGCGCCATTGTTTACCTGATCTTGTGCGACTTGCAGCGCGGCCTCGTAGTTCTCCTCTCTAATTAAGCGTGCGAACTTGGCAGAGCCGGTAACGTTAGTGCGCTCGCCAACATTGACGAAGAGTGAATCGTCGGTAATTTTGAAGGGCTCTAAGCCAGACAATAGCGTTTGTCCCGTTTGTTGTTTTGGCTGTCTTGGCGGATAGTCTTTGACCAATTCAGAAAAGGCTCGGATATGTTCAGGCGTTGTACCGCAGCAGCCGCCAATGATGTTGACCAGTCCATCGTCTAAGTAGCCTCTGATGGCCGTGACCATGGCCTCAACGGTTTCATCGTATTCGCCAAACTCGTTCGGTAGGCCCCGATTAGGATAAGCACTGATGAAGCAATCTGCATATTGACCAATATCTTTAATGTGGGTCCTCAGTTCATCGGCGCCGAGCGCGCAATTGAAGCCAACGCTTAGGGGTTTAGCGTGCTGGATCGAAGCCCAAAAGGCCTCTGGTGTTTGACCTGAAAGCAAGCGGCCGCTGGCATCGGTAATCGTGCCCGAAACCATAATCGGTAGGGTCCGCCCGGTGTTCTCAAAATGGCTTAACGCTGCGAAAATAGCGGCTTTTGCATTGAGCACATCAAAAATCGTTTCGATGAGCAAAATGTCGGCGCCGGCATCATCCAGCGCTTGAATTGCAAGACCGTAATCGGCAACCAAGCTTTGGAAGTCAATATTACGAAATCCAGGATCGTTCACATCAGGCGATAGGCTCGCGGATCGGGTTGTTGGACCAATCGCGCCGGCGACGAAGCAAACGCGATCGGGGTGAGTGACCTGTAGCTCGGCAATGGCGGCTTGGGCCAGCTTGACCGATGCGTAGTTGAGTTCATACACAAGGTCCTCGGTGCCGAAGTCGGCTTGGGACACCGTATTGGCTGTGAACGTGTTGGTTTCCAAAATATCAGCGCCAGCAAGCAGATATTCCAGATGAATTTTTTGGATGATCTCAGGTCGAGTGAGGGTCAGCAGTTCATTGTTGCCTTTCAAATCGCTGGTTGCGTCTTTGAATCGCTCGCCTCGAAAGTCGGATTCAGAAAGCTTTAGTTCTTGAATAGCGGTTCCCATGGCGCCATCCATGACGAGGATGCGCTCTTTAAGGATCGCATCAATTGACGGCGTGGCAGCAGAAGTCGTCATAAATTTTCCTGGGTAGGCGAGGCGCGTAGTTTACCAAAACGACCCGATTTGCCTTCTGAAGAATTGTCGCCTCTGACATGAGGCAAATTCATGTGTCTGCAGGCTCAGGACTTACAGCGCAATGCTTTGGCTTTGTAATGACGGCTGTGGCCAGCAGATTAAAGGGGCTGCAAGCCGATTGCATGGCTAGCGAATCTAAGGGCGCTAACGTATGATACGAACGACGGTGGCGGCGGCGCGCGAGGGGCCCAGGCCAGTTTATGAACCCAGGGGCGATGAAATATCATGGTTACAATTACAGAGTCAGCTCAAACCTACTTAGCGGGTCTTTTGGCCAAGCAGGAAGCCAAGGACATAGGGGTTAGAGTCTTTATTACCGAGCCAGGCACGCCCATGGCTGAAACGTGTATTGCCTATTGTCGTCCAGAAGAAGCCCAAGAGGATGATATTAAAGTGGCTTACGAGCAGTTTGATGGCTACATCGATGCGAGAAGTGAGCCGTTCTTAGAAGAGGCTCTCGTGGACTATGCGGAAGATCGAATGGGCGGCCAGCTCACCATCAAGGCGCCGAATGCGAAAGTACCGAAGGTGTCTGATGATAGTCCTTTGGAAGACCAGATTAATTATGTGCTGCACAGCCAGATTAATCCGAGCCTGGCAAGCCATGGTGGCATGGTCAGTCTCATTGAGATCGTTGAAGATAATGTCGCGGTGCTGCAGTTTGGCGGCGGGTGCCAAGGTTGCGGTATGGTGGATGTGACTTTGAAAGATGGAGTTGAGAAGACTCTGCTTGAGACCCTGCCTCAGCTGACGGCAGTTCGGGACGTGACGGATCACTCCGTGACAGAAAACGCATACTTTTAAATATCTCAAAAGCAATTGGTAGAATTTTTGTGTGATGCTTTGAGCGCAGTCTGGCTCGTGTAAGAGGATTATTTCAGGAATTCGGCTGATGCGTCGCACACGATTGCGAGCTACCTGATCTAGGCAGTCACGTGTTTTGCTCGATGATTTGTTACGGAATGGCCCCTGGTCGTGATTGCGTTGGGTGGGTTCATCCGTCGCGGTCCGAGCTGTCTGGTTCGCCCAGCCACTCACAATCTAAGTCAAGCGGGTAGGCCGGTCGGGGTAGGCGTTGCCAATGATGGCGCGTCAGCACGGGTGAAGTCCGGCCTGGGGTATCCACTTCGATCATTTGATCAGGCGGAAAGTATGGGTCGAATACTGCCCGATAGTTCGACCGGCATTTTAAAACCAGGGTCCGAATCAAGCGAACGTCAACCCCTAATTCTGATAATAGCGTTGGATCTGGCCAGACGATCGGGCGGCGACTGGTGACTAAAACCTTCAGGCCGTCTAGGTCCAGGAGGCTCATAGGGCCCGCATTCACTCGCATACCGGTCAGTGGGCCTGTAGAAATATAAAATATTCCAGGATGGGTTGCCTGCACTAAAGCCGCATTAACTGAGTAAACCGGCGAGGTGCCTTCCCAATTGTCTCCTTGAAAGCGGGCGTCGATTCTGGATCCGGCGCCTGCGTCTGTAGCCAGCATCGCCAAATTAGGGTCGAAAAAGCTACCGATTACAACGCCTTCGATTTTGGCTTTGTGGAGCGCCTCAAGCAACCAGAGCGTGTTACCGGGCCCGCCGGCACCGACATTGTCGCCTAGATCAGCCAGTAACAGTGCTGGTAGATCCGGTTGCGCGCCCGTTTGCTGGGCTCGGCTCACGGCGTCAGCAATTGGCATGAGATCCCACATAAAGCGTGCCCGCATTGACCATGCCATCCGCGCGATTTCATGACACAATTGTTCGGCCCGAAGCCGGTCTTGTCTTGCTGTCACGATCACATGTAAACCATTTTCTGAGGTGTCGCTGAATGCGAATCCGGCAACAACTGAGACGTTCAGAATCTCAGTGCCCAGCTGACTTTGTCCGAAGTTAATAAGGTCACCGTAGGGCCCATGCGCCGTCAATAGACTCACGTTGGGTGGCACCAGAGGTAAGCGCAGGTTGCTGACGACTGGACGCATACCGGTCCACATTTCGCTCATAATGTTCGCAGCTTCCCGACCACGATCAAATTGATCGACATGTGGGTCTGTGCGATAAGCAACGATGACATCCGCATGATCCACCATGCGCTGCGAAATATTGGCATGTAAATCGACGGTTGCGACGACGGGCACATGAGGGCCTACTGCGCGACGAATGGCCCGATACAGAAGACCATCAGGGTCTTCTTCATCGATTGTTGTCATAGCGCCATGATTGAGGATGTAAACCCCATCAAGTGCTGACTCCGCGCTGAGTTCACGCTCAATGTTTAAAATTTCGTCAATGATAAAGGAATGTTCTGCCGGGCCACCCGCACCACCGAGTACGATGCTAATTGGGATCGGGCGCCAAGCGCCGTTTGCGTCCATTTGTTGGAAAAAGCCCTGGCCTTCTTTTAATAGGATTGGCGATGCTGATCGTGCATCGGCCGTAATCTGCTCTCGCCGCATCACTCTGAACTGTTGTGCAGGAACAACCTCGGCATAACGATTGCTTTCTAGAAATAGGCCAACTAGGGCCACTTTTTTAGTCATTTAATCTAGGCTCAAAGTTTTCGATGACCCACCAGCAGGTTAAGGCCTGGATGTTAATGAGCGCTTTCAGGAACGCTCCCTCGGTACACCTTAGTTAAAAGGATACGCGACCGCTTGTCATTCGCATTCGAGGGAATCAGACGTGGTGGGGTTGAATTTTTTGACTTTGGCAGCGCTGCCATGGTTTTCAGTGCCGCCTGAGCCTGTTCTTGGCCCTCTAAAATGGCGCTTCGGTGCTCAAGGGT
>JAQWWC010000053.1 GCA_029249645.1 Pseudomonadales bacterium | reverse complement strand
GGTGAGCCCCTAGATCCCAGTCGCTTACTCGGACCGCTGACCGATGAGTTCGTGCATTGGGGGCTCGCGCGGCACCCGTTTCGAGAAACCCAAGTTATCGAGGCTGAGATAAATTGGAAACTGGCCATCGATACCTTTGGTGAGAACTATCATTTTAATGTGCTGCACCGATCAACTTTAGCGACAGATATCATTGGCAACTTACAAACCCACGACATCTTTGATCGGCACTATCGGATGGTGTTTGCCAGCAAAGCCGGATTCGAGCATGTGCTCGCCGAAGCTATGCCGGTTGAAAATTGGCCGTATCGTCAGTTGACGCTCAATGTTTACTTCTTGTTTCCAAATGTTATTTTTTTGGTCGACCCTGCGGGGATTGATGTGCTGCGGATGTACCCGGCTGATAATGTTCCGGGTCGATCGCGAACGCACCATAGTTATTACCCGCATCCGGATTTGGCGGATGCGATCGCTGAAAGCCGGTTTCCAGGCTTTAATAAAATTATTGTCGATGAGGACTATTGGGCAGCGACTAGCATCCAGCGCAATGTCGACGCTGGCGTCCAGTCTGAAGGCCTCTTTGGTCGTAACGAACCCGCTTTGCATCACTATCATCGAGTGCATCGGGACGCGTTGGGTTTGCCCGCGTTAACGGCTCTGCCTTCAAACTAGTCTTTTGGCGCCATTAGATCGCGCGTTTGAAGTCGGCTTTAGGCCATAGCTTGGGTTAATCGGCAATGTTTTAACACGAATTTCAAACGGTTTAGGCCTTGCAAGCCTAGTGGGGGATTAGAGATACTCAAGGCACTCGAATGAACCCACGGACCAACACAGCTGTTTATGCTGAAAGTGCCGCAAACGATAAGGAGCATCACGATGTCCGAACAACTAAAATTGGTTGACCGCTGGCCAGAGCAAACGACCAGAGGTCATAGCATTCCAGGATCGCGGTATACCGCAAAAGAATTTATGACCCAGGAATGGGAAGGCATGTGGACTAAGGTCTGGTTGCTTTTGGGTCGCGAAGCCGAGTTGCCGAACCCGGGCGATTGGCAAATGGAGGAAGTTGGTGTCGAAGAAGTGTTAATGGTTCGGCAGAAAGAGGGCGACGTTAAAGCTTTTTATAATGTGTGCCAGCATCGCGGCAATCCACTGGTTTCAGAATCCAAGGGCACCATCCTCAGACGCTTTGTGTGTAAGTATCATAGTTGGGCATTTTTACCGGATGGCACGCTTAATTTTGCGCCAGATAAAGAAGACTTTCCGGAAGGCAACCCTTGCGGCAAAGTACGTTTACAGGAATTGCGTTGTGAGACCTTCGCAGGGTTTATCTGGGTAAATATGGATCCAGAGTGCCAATCCTTGAAGTCCTACCTTGGCCCCATCTGGGATGATTGGCACGCCAGAGACATTCAATCTTGGCAGCGCACCATGGCGAATACGATGTGGCTGCCCTGCAATTGGAAAATCGTTCTAGATAACTTCAACGAGTCCTACCATGTTCCAACCGTGCACCAAGGTGCAACACCGGATACGGACCGAAAAGCGATTCGCGGCCATATTGATACCTATTTTAAAGAAACCCAATTTGACCTGTCTGACGAGGGCCATAACCGTATGGTGATGAAAGGTGGGTTCGGGGTTGGCTCGACAGATGAGGCCGGAAATATTCTTGAACCCTTGGCCTCGCAGTTACGGCATTGGGATATTGATCCTGAGGATTTAAAGGGTCGGCCCGAAGGTATTCGCGAAGCGCTGCAGGCAGCCAAACGCAAATTAGGTGTGGAACGGGGCTACACGCATTATGACAAGATCCCCGATGCACAATTTACCGATGCCTTTCATTACACCTTGTTTCCCAATTTTGCCGTGTCGGTATGGTCGGATGGCTTTCATTTTCTGAGAGCACGACCCCACCGGGATGATCCGGAGCAGTGTTTGTTTGATAACTGGTGGTATGCCAGTCCGGCATCGATCGAGGCCGGTGCGGCAGCCGGTGGTCGCGCGGGTCGCGCGATGATCGCATCCGACGCCAATCAAGAAGCCCCTGTTAATATGTTGACCTACGGTGAAGACTCTATTGGCGCGGCGATCGAAGAAGACGTGGCGGTGTTTGTCACCCAGCAGCGTGGCTTTCGCTCGAGAGGCTTCAAAGGGGTTTATTTGTCGAACCAAGAAAAACGGATTCGCCGGTACCATGAGATGATCGATGACTATATCGCAGGCGATCTGCCGAAGCCGGCACCCTAGACGACCCAGCACGTTAATGACAATCGAATGGGGGTCAGCTCAGGCTGTTTTTTGTCGGGGCTGGATAAAAAAAGAATTCAGGACAATTTGCGATCGAGGTAGGTCGCGTAACGTAAATTGAGGAGCCCGCCATGACGATGTTAGAGGATCGCTTAGCCATTCAGGATGTGATGACGAACTACGCCGCGGGTGTAGATGATCGCGATATGGCCCAATATCGTCGCTGCTTCGCAGATGATGTTGAAATCGTCGGGTTTGGCGCGGACTCGGTCGTGGGCGCGGATCTCTGGGTTGCTGAAGTGGTTGATAAATTAGCCGCCTTTGGTCAAACCCAACACATGCTCGGCCCACAATTGGTCCAGATTGATGGGGACCTCGCGTCCGTCCGAACGGATGTGCAAGCCTTGCATTATTTGATTGATGACCCTGAAACAACCCTAATTCTGTGGGCGACCTATCGTACGAACATGCGTCGGGAAGGCGCTGTTTGGAAGATCGCAAGGCATGAATTGGTGCGTCGGGGCACGCGCCTTCAAAAAGGTTAGCCAAAACGGGCAGCGGCTGTGAAGTGCTGAGCCTGAGTCGCGCGTGGTGCGAGTTCGATAATTGGGATGCTGCGAGTCAATCGACCTTCATAGTGCTTGAACCCGGGATTAAACCTAATAAAGCGGTGCCAGATTGCGCTGTGCTCGGCGCCGGATAGCGCGCTTGCCTGGTAATTCTGGATCTCTCCATCAAGCGTAACAAGGACCTTTGGGTCGGCCATCAGGTTTAAAACCCACGCTGGCATGGCGGGCCGACCGCCGCTTGAGCCGATAACGTACAGGAGCGATGGCTGGTGGTCGTCCGATAAATACATGAGGGGCGTTGCACGCGGCAGACCGGTCTTTCGGCCGGAGGTTGTCAGCAACAACGTTGGTGTGCCAAGGCCTGCAATACTGACGAGACCATTTGTTTTGAGCAGTAGCCATCGGTCGATAGGGGAGAGCAACGCAACGAAAAAGCGCCCACCCAAAGTCGTGCTCGAAATATTTAGCATCCACTGCAGAAGTATTGCTTTCATGCCCCGCAAGTCCGATCTCCCTCACAATAAGGCTATCACGTTCTGCTGCGCCTGCCAGCAATGGGCTGTGGTTTGCCGCCAGCGGGTATTGGATCGATGGTACGCGTAGCGCCCCTGCCGGATGTTCCATGCTAAGCTCGAATCGAAGGCAAAAATGGTGATGCGGTTGAGATCAATGCCAAGTTGCGGGTAGGGATAAGGAGCAGGTTAGATGGACGCGAAGCCGCCACCCAACGTTTTGTTGGTTATTACGGATCAGCAGCGCGCTGCCGATGCGGGGTTCATGGGTAATCCCGTCTTAAAAACCCCGAATCTCGATGCGTTGGCATCCAGAGCAATGGTGTTCGACAACGCCTGGGTCGCAAATCCAGTCTGTATGCCGAACCGGTCGAGCTTGATGACCGGAAGGATGCCGTCAGCCCATGGCGTCATTTTCAATGACCGCTCGTTAGAGCCGGGTGTGAATACCTTCGTTCGGGGCTTCCGAAAGTCGGGCTACCGAACGGCGCTGATTGGCAAGTCGCACTTGCAACATGGCGTCAGTAAAAATTCGATGGTGCCGTTTCGGGGTGGTCCGTCGAGTCAATCGCCTTATCCTGTAGGTTGGGATGCGATTGAAGATTATGAGCGGTATACCGCAGGCCCTGCACTGGATCCGGAAGATTACTATGGCTTTGGCCAGATCGAACTTAGCCTTGATCATGGCGCAAGCGTTGCCGGTCACCATCTGCAATGGGCGCTGGAGAATGGGGGCGAAATTTCAAAGCTTGCTATCGACCAGGATTGCGACACACAAGGTTCAAAACGGTCGAAACATTGGCGGCAGATTTACCAGCCGCCATATGAAGAGCGCCTGCATTCAACCCGGTTTGTCACAGAGCGGACGCTTGCATTTATTGACGCGGCCCATCAGCGCCAGGAGCCGTTCCTTGCGGTTTGCTCGTTTCCTGATCCGCATCATCCTCTAACGCCACCTGGCAAGTGGTTTGATGCTTACCGGCCAGAAGACATGATGTTGCCTGCAAGTCGTCATGACGATCTTAAAGATGCCCCAGCGCATCTAAGACTCTTCAAAGACATACATCCAAAGGCTCAGCGTAATTGGGTCAGCCCGTGTGGCTATGGTAGTGATGCGCTACTCGCCGAGGCGATCGCTGCGACCTACGGGATGATCGGTATGATTGATGAAGGGGTGGGCGAGATTCTTGCCCGAATTGAAAGCCTGGGGTTAAGCGAGAATACGATCATTGTCTTTACCTCGGATCACGGGGATATGATGGGCGAGCATGGATTATTTTTAAAAGGCTTTATGCACTATCGAGGCACGCTTCAAGTGCCGCTTTTAATTCGAGTGCCGGGGCATGCGTCCGGCAGGACCCAGGCGCTGGCCTCAACGATTGATCTTGGACCCACCCTGATGGCAGCTTGCGGAATTACGGCCTTTGATGGGCTTCAGGGGCACAGTTTAATGCCAACGATTGCATCACCTTCTACATCAGTGCGGGACTTTGTTTTGATCGAGGATGATGTGCCGCTGGTGACGGCTAAACTGACACCAATTCCCGCACGAACGCGAACACTGGTTAAAGATGGCTATCGCTATACTCGTAATAGTAAGGGTGAGGAACAGTTATTCCATCTGGATACTGATCCCGATGAAATGGTCGATGTCAAGAAGACGGATCCTAAGCGCATTGAGATGCTGGAGACCTTGTCTGAGGCGATGATGATGGCGGATGATTCTTCTCGGGGGGCGCCCGCGACCGATTCGATGTAGACCGTTTGGTCCGGTTTCATCGGTTGGCGTTGGGCAAGAAACCTGGTTCGGATTCAGCTGCGGTTCAGTTAGGTTCGATCATATTACTCGCTCACCTGTTCGGAGCGTTGCGATGTTTAGAATCAATCATTCCCAAAGCGTACTCACGGCCTTGATCGGTTTCTTGGCGATACATCCAGTTTTTTCAAGCCAAGCGCTGCCGCAGCAGGCAGCGCCTCAAGCTCAGAGCATAATTGCATCGAATATTGAATCCTCGGAACATCGGACGCGCAAGGGCGCACCGATTCTGGCGGAGCGGGATCAGAAGCGCGCAGAACGCAAGGCTACGGTGTCTTTGATGTCACCTGCCGCCCGTGAGCAGTTGAAGGCGGAGCGGCGGGCTAAGTTCGATGAGCTATCCCCCGCAGATCGTGCGCAACGAATGACTCAGAGGCGAGCGTTACAGCCAGACCGGATGCGAAAGCCGCATTCTGAAAAGCGTGGCGAAGGTCATGCCAGAATAGCCCCGCGGTCTCCTGAGGCGCGAGATGCGCTGCGCCAGGCCCGTAAGGCAAAACTGGATGCGATGTCACCTGAGGCGCGCGATGCGTTGCGTCAGGCCCGTAAGGCAAAGTTGGAGGCGATGTCACCTGAGGCGCGCGATGCGTTGCGTCAGGCCCATAAGGCGAAACTGGAGGAGATGTCACCTGAGGCGCGCGATGCGTTGCGTCAGGCCCGTAAGGTAAAGCTGGAGGCGATGTCACCTGAGGCGCGCGATGCGTTGCGTCAGGCCCGCAAGGCAAAGTTGGAGGCGATGTCACCTGAAGCGCGCGATCAGATGATGTCCGATAGGCGCGCGCACCTAAAAAGTTTGCCTGAAGTCGATCGGCAAGCTTTCATCGAACGCCGTCGGGCCCGTCAGGACTTGTTAGAGTCGACAAAGCCATAGTCTATCTGGGCAGATAAAAAGACCTCGGTTCTAAAAAACGGATTGTGAATAAATCGTGTTTGACGGGAAAGCCGACCCTATATCTATTAAGGTGGCGTTACGAGTTCGCTAAAGGTCGACCACCTGCGGGTCCGTCACTGAGCAGGGCTGGCTTCGGCTCAAATCGGTTTTCTGACACGTTTTTAACCACATTGTCGGGCGTGAAAATCTGGCCATTCATAACTAGGTAAACTCCAAAGCGAAGCGTTTGAACCGCGCTCACGGCAGCACCGATATTGAAAACCGCATCGTTTCGGGCAAAAGCAGCCGGCTGCAATGATCCTGTTAAGACAATGGTCTTACCATCTATTTTAGACAATCTTTGGGCGGTTTTGATCATGCCGTCTGTCCCATGTGTGATCAGAACCTGTTGAGAGGATGACCGTTCGGCGCGTTCGTATATTATTGCGCGATGGTCGTCGGTCATGTCCAGGCTGTCGATGCGCATAAGCTGTTCAACTGTGGAGTCAAAGCCAACGTTCATTGAGGTGAGTAACGGTCCAACAATAGGATCGCCAACTTCATACTCACTGTTCTGATCAAAATAGATCTTGTCGATGGTGCCACCGGTGGTCAGGATGTCGATGATGGTCACGTCAGTGCACCTTTTAAGCGGGTTTACAGTAACTTATCTGAGAGATCATAAGACTCAAACCGGCACTGGAAATCCCGTTGATCGACAAAGCCTGCCGTCAGATCGTCTCGGTCAATGTGGAAGTAGCGCATCATTCGGTAGTAGTTGTGATAGTACGAGACCGTGTAGGTCTCGTTATCTTGGTAGATTTTTGCTGGAATAATATGGCCGCCTTCGAGCCCGCAGATGGTGTACAGTTGAAAATCGGCCGGTTGTGTATCCGCTGCACTGGATCCGGTCTCGAACGTGACCACAACTTTTCTACCGTATTCAGAAGCTTCGCAGTAAGCCGCGTTCTGCTCAAACTGATTGGCTTTATCGATGTTGCCGAAATTGCGATTGTTTTTTGCTTGTTCAGACCAATATCGTGCGGACGTCTCGCCGGCCTCGGACAGGCACGCCAGACGGCGTGGCGCGGCATCCGCACTGACGACAACGAGCAGCGCGGTTGCAAGGGCCAGTAAGCGCTGCGCAATATGCTGGTGAACGATTGGGCATAACATGTGCAAAGTATTCATTGACGCGCGGAGAAGATCAACCGTGAACCCTAAAATGCTGGCTCAGAGATCGTTTTGAGGGTGTCTGTGACACTGGATCACTGCCTGCACGGTCGTGGCAACGGTCCAAGGTTTTAGGCAATGGCTTTCATGAATCGAAAGTGTTGGCAGCTTGGCCCGCCAATTCAAAGGCGCGGCGCCCTAGTAGCGCAATGGCGACAAACGTGAAGAGCATTCCGACCCCACCGCCTAAGAAAGCAATTGCGCCGGCCAAGTCGCCTTCTCCAAAAGGTGTCGTGCTGACGGAAAGCCCTCGGTTTTGGGCAAAGTTACCGGCCCAATAAAAAATCGTATTGGCCCAGCCGGTGATGATCAGGCCCCAGCCGACCCAGCGTGCGGGCTTGCCCTCAAGCTGGAGTTTTGCCATTAGTAGGGCGCCCGCGGCGATCATCACGCCGTTTAAAATGCCGCCGACATGCGCGGCTTGCCAACCCCGCGTTGAGCCAGGGATAGTGACCTCCCAAGCTGGTAGTGGCCAAAGAGTCACCGCGTCTAAGAGTGAAAAAATAAGAAAAACCCCCGCAATCAGTCCGATAAAAAGAACGGTCATAGCATGTCCGATGACGGTGAAACACAGCTGGTTTGTAGTGTGATGCAGATTGCTCATGTTAGGCCTCGGTTGCATTAGATCGGGGTTGTAAAGGGGCAGACAGACGCTGGCTTGTTTCTGAATCCAGATGTTCGGCGTGGCCGCCGGCGCGAACATAGTCTCGCCATGCAATGGCTACAGGGTTTTGTTGCTCATTGCAGATTGGATGTTCTCGGGGATGATAATGCCTATTAAAAACAGGCAGCGCGCTGCGCGCAAGATCCCAGGCAAAGCTGAAGAAAAATCGCCAGCCCTTAACGGCTTTTCGTACCGAGTGATAATACCCTTCGTGTTTCAGCATGATCCGATAGGCCTTAAAGGTCTGCCAGCTGATGTGGAAAAAGGCATGTACGATCATGAGCCTGCGATACCATCGATCGTCAGGATACAGCGCGCGGTAAAAATCAAAGGCTACGGCGCCATGTTCAACTTCTTCGACCTGATGCCAGACCCAGAGCGCTCGAAGATCAGGGTCAGCTTCGGCCATGAGTTCTTCATAGCGATCCAAAATGATCATGCCACCCAAAAAAGTGAAGGTTTCATAGCCTGCGGTAAACCCAATTTTGAACTGCTTGCTGCGGGCTTCAAATGCTCGGTGAAAGAACGACTCAGCGGATTGTTCTAAACGACGCAAGCTGGGATACCGGGCGCACAAGACCTGATTCCAACGAACAAAATTGTAGGCATGATGGGCCTCTTGCCCAATGATGGCTTGCACATCTGTCGCAAGCGCGGGGTCGATTAACGCGTCGCGGTATTGCCGCATCACTTTAACTAGAAATTTTTCAAAATAAGGTACATGGAGTCCGAGCGCATTGAGGAACATTGAGAATTCTGGGGAGCTTTGGCTCCAAACACACCGCTGCTCAACCTGTCCGAAGTCAAACCGAAGTTGACGAACGATGATGTTATCCATTGGGTGCGGTTTAGACATCAAAGGGGCCTTAGCACGAAAGTTTGAGTTAATCAGAGATTAGTCGCGGGTTAAAGCCCGACGGATACCGAGGCCAGCCCTTGCCAACACGAAAAACGGTGGGTTGATCGAGCCAGCAAAACGGCAAAACGACTCGAGACTCGGTTGAGGGCAAGGCATTCGACAATCAAAACAGCACCGAGCCAGAGGCTAGATCTACCGCGCTAAGGCGCGCCTTAGGGCTGCATCAGATGTTGTTGCAACCACTCGTCCTGCTCCCAAAGCATATGCAAGATACTTTCTTGGGCCCGATAACCATGGCTCTCCTTCGGTAAAATCACGAGCCGCGCAGGTGCACCCAAGCCCTTGAGTGCGTTGAAATAGCGCTCGCTTTGCATGGGGTAAGTCCCAGAGTTGTTATCGGCTTCGCCATGAATAAGCAAAAGCGGCGTTTTCATTTTATCCGCATGCATAAACGGCGACATGTCGTAGTAAACCTCGGGAGCGTCCCAATAGCTGCGCTGCTCGCGTTGAAATCCAAAGGGCGTCAACGTTCGGTTGTAGGCTCCAGAGCGGGCAATGCCGGCTGCGAATAAATTAGAATGACTGAGCAAGTTGGCCACCATGAAGGCGCCGTAGGAATGCCCGCCAACGGCAACCCTTGCTGGATCAATGATACCGCGTTGATCAAGGGCGTTAATTGCGGCGGCAGCATTCGCGACCAATTGCCGACGGAAGCTGTCATTCGGTTCAGCCTCACCTTCACCTACGATTGGGAATGCAGCATCATCCAGGACCGCAAAACCCCGGGTCACCCAAAAGATCGGGCTACCGTAATAGGGATAGGTAAAGGCATTGGGGTTACTGGTCGTTTGTCCTGCACTTTTAGCGTCTTTGTATTCAACTGGGTAGGCCCAAAGTAAGAGTGGAAGCCGCTCATCCGAACCCAGCTGATAAGTCTCAGGCAAGTAAAGGGTGCCTGAAAGACTTAAGCCATCGTCTCGCTCGTAGGTCATCAACGTCTTCTGCGTATTGGCTAGCGCGGCATAAGGGTTTTTAAAATTGGTGACTGGCGTCAGAGAAGGCGAGCGAATATTTCTGAGATAGTAGTTGGGATAGGAGCTCGGTGACTCGATGCTCACAAGTAAATCACCAGTTGTTAGGTCAATCGCGCTCAAGAGCCGTTCAACCCGATCGGTGTAGGCGGACTGGTAGAGCCGCTGGGTTGTGCCAAGCCGGAGGTTAATCGTGTCGACGAACGGGAACTGACCAGCATCGGAAAATCCCTTGCCAAACAAATAGCCTTGGCCTTGGTCCAGCGCTAAAACAGATTGATTAAGAGCATTACGCGTCGTTGCGAATTTGCCTGGATCGCTGTACTCATCCTGAAGATTGCGATCGAACAAGGTCACGACGCCCTTGCCGGGGTCCGTGGGATTAAAGGCGTAGCTTTTGGTGTTGCGACTGTCGTACCAGATGTCATCAACCACGGCCATCGTGGCGTTGCCCCAATGAACTTGCTGCAGTCTGTTTTGCGTTTTTACCAGCGCTCTGGGTTCACGCTTAAAGGGTGCCTTGAGTTCGAGCAGTTCATCGCGAAAAGGAACTGCTTTTTTTGGGTCACCGCCGTCTAGGGCCTGAACCCAAGTGATGGTCGCCGCCTGATCAGCTCGCCATTCAAAGCCGCGCTTTTCGTTTGTCGTTGCCATGAAGCCTTTAGCGCGTGTCTCTTCTACAGGTCGGTCAATGAGTTGGGTCACGAGCCTGCCTGCATCAGTATGAATATTGGTCTCTGCAGCAAAGCGGTAATAAGGGACCAAATAAGAAAAAGGCCTTTTTACTTACGTCACCATGACGTACTGGCCATCCG
>JAQWWC010000052.1 GCA_029249645.1 Pseudomonadales bacterium | reverse complement strand
CAGGTGAGTCGGATTTTTTTGCCTTGGGCTTCGGTCACGACCGGCGCGCCGCGATGACTGCAGGTATTGTAAAACGCATTCACACCGCCCGATTCGCTGTGCACGATGACGACGGGTTGGCCCGCATTTTCCCAGAGTAAAAAGCTGCCAGGCTCTGGCACTTCGTCAATATGGGCCGCCAATAACCAACTTTTTCGCCAAAGGTGGTCTTTCTCCAGCGCCATAAACGCAGGGTCGGTGTAGCGGCCACCGGGAAGGTCCGGCAAGCTCGGAAAATCCTTGGGCGGGGCGCTGCGGCGGGCCTCATATTCCATTAAGGCACGTAAGGTTTTTATTTCTTGAGCGTCCATGAGGTGCGGTCACTCCTTGTTCGATAAACGGTTTGTTGGCGGTCCAGCAACCTAAAGTGCCCGCTGCAGCAAATGGAGTCAAGGGTGGGCCGATCGTGTAGAAGTGCCTGCTGCCCTGAAATCGGCTGGTGGTGGGACGTTATAGAAGGCCCTGTTAGGTCATGTGTTCGACCGCGGCGCCCCAGGATCCTCTGACTGCAAAGATGATGGCCTGAAAGCCTCTCCCTTGTTTTCGATTTTATCCGGCGATGACGCTATGATCGAAGGGAGCACTGTGAATTGAACCAAGAGGTCACCTATGAAATTTTTTACGCCGGAACTGCTCGAAAACCCATATGGTTTCTTTGCTACTTGGCGGGCGGACCAACCGCTTTGGCAAGATGAAGAGACAGGCGCTTGGATTCTCACGCGACATGATGATGTTCGGGCGGTGCTCAAAGATTCTGAAGCCTTTTCCTCAAAAGCCATGGGCGGCGATGCCGGACCCTTGCCGCTTTTGGCAGATGACCCACCTCGGCATACCCAGCTCCGCGGGATCGTCAACAAAGCATTCACCACGCGGATGCTTAAAGCGATAGAAGGGGATGTATCGAGGATTGCAGGAGATCTGGTCGCGAACATTCCGCCGGGCAAATCGGTCGATATCGTTAAAGCCTTAACCACCCCTTTACCTGTTGCAGTGATCGCCCAAATGATGGGGATACCCGTTGAACGCGCTGAGGATTTTAAACGCTGGTCGGATGCGTTAACCGGCACCTTAGCGGGCGCCTCAATGGCTGAGCGAGACGTCGAGATCGGACAGATGGCTGCATACTTTCAGAGTTTGATTCCAGAACGTCGGGGTCGGGATGGCACAGATTTGGTAAGTGCGGTGGTGAACGCAGAATTCGAGGGAGAGCGCTTGGCCGATGCCGAGGCCGTTGGGTTTTGTATGCTGCTCTTAATTGCGGGCAATGAAACCACCACCAATTTACTGGGTAACTTGTTAAATGTGTTGGCCGATCGCCCGGACCTGTACGCGCAATTGATTGAACAGCCGGCATTAATTGATCAAGCCATTGAAGAGATTCTTCGATTTGATGGACCCGTGCAGTTTCTTAGACGGCGGTTAACCCGCGCGGCCACGTTTCAGGGTCAAATGTTAGAAGCCGGCGAGTTGGTTCATGTGATTATGGGTTCAGCCAACCGAGATGCCGCAGTGTACGCGCAACCCGATGAATTTTTACTGACGCGCGAGAAAAATCATCACCATACCTTCGGGTACGGTATCCACTTTTGTATTGGGGCACCGCTTGCGCGCTTAGAAGCGCGCGTTGCGCTGACCCATTTGTTTGCGCAGTTCCCGAAGCTCACTCGAGGAGATGGCCAGAATGAACGGGTGCCGTCGCACTTGCTGCGAGGCTTCCATCATTTGTCTTTAAAATTTGAGGCGGGTTGAATTTTCTGCGCGGCGTTTTGGGTGCTTATTCGTAGTGAGTTGCGTCAAAGCGCATAAGGCCTATGCGCTGTCTTTGGGAATTGAAGCATTGCTCTGAAAGGGCAGAAGCTCTGAATCGCTCGGGCTTTCGATCGCTGAGGCTTTCGATCGCTGAGGGCTCTTTATCGCTGAGGGCTCTTTATTGCTGACGGCTTTGCGTCCCTAAGCCATCCAACAGCAGTCCTCATTCGCCCAGCGTGCTGGTTGAGCGGCGACCGATTTACGGTTGTTACGGCAGCGTTTCCTTAAAGAGTTCACGCCCAATCAACATTCGCCTGATCTCTGAGGTCCCTGCGCCGATTTCATAGAGTTTTGCATCCCTGAGTAATCGACCCGCCGCATAATCATTGGTGTAACCATTGCCGCCTAGAATTTGAATGGCCTGAAGCGCCATTTGCGTGGCTTTCTCTGCGGTGTACAAAATAACGGCTGCTGCATCCTTTCGGGTTGCTTCCCCTCTATCGCAAGCTTTCGCCACGGCATACAGGTAAGCACGGCAGGCGCCCAAATCAGCATACATGTCGGCCACTTTGCCTTGAATAAACTGAAACTCGCCAATGGCTTGGCCGAATTGTTGACGCTCATGGATATAGGGCAACGCGAGGTCCAAGCAGGCCTGCATAATCCCAACGGGACCGGCGGCCAGAACGGTCCGTTCAAAGTCTAAACCGCTCATGAGTACTGCGGTGCCCCCATTGAGTTGGCCAAGAATATTTGCCTTGGGGATCAGGGCATTGTCGAAAATAAGCTCGCAGGTATTCGAGCCCCGCATACCAAGCTTGTCGAGTTTGGTGTTGCGGCTAAAGCCTTGGGTGTCGCGATCGACGATAAACGCGGTAATGCCGCCGGCGCCCGCCACTGGGTCGGTTTTAGCGTATATGACATAAATCTGGGCGTCCGGCCCGTTGGTAATCCACATTTTATTGCCGGTGAGCCGAAAGTGATCGCCGTCGGCTTCGGCCTTTAATTGCATACTGACAACGTCCGAGCCGGCGCTGGGTTCCGACATTGCGAGTGCGCCGACGTGCTCACCGCTACAAAGCTTGGGCAGGTAGTGTTGCTTCTGAGCGTCGGTGCCACAGCGATAAATTTGGTTCACGCATAGATTGGAATGTGCGCCATAGCTCAATCCAACCGATGCCGAGGCGCGGCTGATCTCTTCCACTGCAATGCTTTGGGCGAGATAGCCAAGGCCTGAGCCGCCGTAGGTCTCCTCGACGGTAATACCAAGTAAACCCATATCCCCAAGTTTTTGCCAAAGGTCCTGGGGAAAGCTGTTGGTTGCATCAATCTCTTGCGCGCGTGGTGCGATCTCTGCCTGAGCAAAAGCATGAATGGCCTCGCGTTGCAGGTCGATGTCCGCGCCAAGATCAAAGTTTAAAGAAGGGTAATGGGTGATCATCGGATTGGGTCCTAGTGTTGGGCGTCCGTCGAAAGGCTCGGCTTAGGGTTTTTTGAGATTTAGGATACCCGAATTTAAGAGCGGAGTTTTATACAATCCCCGGTCATTAAGCTCTTGAACGGTTGCCGTTTGCGTCCATTCGGTCTTTTGGGCGCATTTTCCGTCTCGCAACAGGCGGTCTGCCATGATTGGTAAAACGCGCGATCCGGTGGCGATCCGGGTGGGACCTGCCTGGTTAGGCGGCTGAGGCAAGGGCCCGGTACAGGATGTGGCCCCTTGAATGGCTTGGTTTAGGAGGCAGATTCTGGCCAGTTTGGCGTCCACGATAGAAGACATGGATGCCGTGGTGCCCAGTGTCCAGTGTCCAGTGTAAAGGCAGTTCCAACGTTTAAGGTGGGCCATAAACTGCCAAAGAAAGCCTGGGTTAAGCACTTCTGAGTGCTGGCAATAAGGGTTCAAGGACCGTTTTTACCTGTGGCGCCGAGCCGTTGGGCAGTCATCATGGCATCCGAAAATGTCGTGACATTTGCCGCGCGTAATTCTGGACTCCAGTGCTGCCAAAGATCGGCAGGCGTTGGCTCACAACGCATGGCATCTAGCCCAATATGGTTGTAGTCGAATAGCAGGGCTTGTCGAATGCTCGCCTGATGGCCTTTGTGATGACCCGCCATGTGTCCTAAGCGATGATGCCAAAGCACGACATCCCCCTGGGCACCCCACACATCAACGGGATCGGTGTCGGTTTCTACGGCCTTCACCTCATCGAGATAAGCCGCCGGATGCAAGATGCCTTTGTGACTCGGCAAGTGGTCGTAAAATGGAATTCGGGTTTGGTCGTAGGGCATCGGGAACAGCGGATAAAATCGCTGATGACTGCCGGGCCAAACTTTAAACGCGCCGCTCTCCGGGGGGCAATCTTCGAGTAAGCACACCCAGCTAAAATGAAACGGATGACCGTCCGTGTGCAGTCCGTCTTGGGCATTTTGCAGGCTGGGATTCGGAAGGGTTGCATAGATACCGCGAACGCCCTCTGTGTTCTGCGGGTCAACGGGTCCCCCCGGCCAAGCGGGGCCTTTTGAACCCATCGGTTCACCGCCTGGGGTGGGTGCTCGGAGATTACCTTTGCCTAAAAGCTGCTCGCCCCACTGCCAAAGTTGGGGATGGGTCATGGCATTGATTAAAGGCTGATCGGTTCCGAACGCGCGGTATTGCCATTTGTCGCCTTGAATGAAACGTAGGCTGTCGCTGGACCATTCTGCTTTGGGAATCGGTCGATAGGTTTCTGGGTCAAAGCGGTCGAGTGCGTCTGGCGCGCTTTGCCACATCAGGTCGACCAGTTCGTTACAGGTCGCCGCATTGATCACCTTGGGTTTGATGAGGTAGCCAAACTGCTTAAAAAAGGCGAGTTCTTCGGTTGTTAACGGGGTGAGGGTTGTGTTCTCTGTCGGGATCATAGTTTGCTCTTGATCTGTTGTAGGCGGCTTGTTTTGGAAAGCGCCTTGCCCTGCTCTAAACGATTGTTGATTGCGCCGCGACCGGTTATGTAAACCGATTGCGTTAAAAAAGTTCTGCGCTGTTTAGGTTGTACTGTAAAAACAAGGCAGGTTCAAAGTGTTTTAAGGATGTCGTCACGATGGTAAGCGCTGCGACGAAAACATGAAGCGTTGCGACGAAAACATGAAGCGTTGCGACGAAGACATGAAGCGTTGCGACGAAAATATGAAGCCCCGAGATCTGCTTGCAAAGCAATTTCGACCAGAAGTGCCTCTGGCGGTGCGTCCGTTTGCCAAATGTCGGG
>JAQWWC010000051.1 GCA_029249645.1 Pseudomonadales bacterium | reverse complement strand
TGGATTGTGATTTGGGAGCGGCCCATCCGAATTAATGATTTTATCGAGGTTTCGGGTGTGCAGGGGGCGGTTCAGGAGATCAATACGCGCTCGACCCGACTCAAACGTCCGGACGGCGTTCATCTGCTCATTCCCAACGCCAAGCTCTTAGAAGAAATTGTCGTGAATTGGACGCTTGTTGATCGTTTACTGCGGTGCGTTGTTCGAGTTGGTGTGGCTTACGGATCCGATGTCGCCGCGGTCAAGGCCTTGCTGGAAAGGTTGATGCGTGAGCAGCCCAATATTCTCCAAGAGCCTGCGCCCGAGGTCGTTTTCGAGGATTTTGGGGACAGTGCGCTGATTTTCGAAGCCTTTTTTTGGGTTCAGTTATCGGACGTGGTTAGGGCTAGAACCGTGAGGAGTGATCTGAGAGTGGCAATGGATGCTGCATTTCGGGAAGCCGAGATTAGTATTGCTTACCCTCAGCGTGACGTACATTTAGAGGGTACTTTGACCGTCACTCCCGGGCATCCGGGCAGTCTGGTTTGATACCAAAGCAGGTTGATGCGGCATCAAGCCGCGCAATGGCGAGTTGAGGGGCCTTGCGCCTTCGACAGATTATGGCTTAACGTGGGCGCTTTGCGCAGGGCCTATGGCAGGCGCCGCTAGTGCGATGCGCTCGGCAAGCCCAAACGCTTGGCCTGCTCGACCGGCGCATCAAGGTCGCTCAAGGCGGTTTCAAGCAGCGCGATCATCTGCTGCTCAAGTTTGGATCCGATGAGGTTGTGTTCTTCATGGGGGTCCTCCTGGAGATCAAACAAATAGTGATCATCAAGACTTGCATCCATCGACCAAAACGGCAGCATATCGCCGGGCGCGAAGGGTTGCCTTAAGACTGGAACCTTTGATCCCGGCATGAAATCAATATAGGCGCGCGCATCGGGATTGGGTAATCGTAATCCGGGGTAATACGGGACTGGCATCGTTGACCACCGGTTGGACCACATGGATAGCGGGTAGTTGTCGTTTGTTGGGCCTCGGGCATATTTATAACGGCCATCCTGAATTTGAACCCAGTTGCCAAATATCCCGCCAACAGCCCAATCTCGCTCTGAGGTTTTCAGACCAAGGATATCGGGCAAGAGCGATCGACCATGGGTTACGTGATCAACGTTAATGTTGAAGAGGTCGGTGAGAGTCGCATGCAGATCGACATTGGTGCTTAAGGTTGAAATAACCTTGGGCGCCGCATCTGGATGATAGATTAACAGTGGTGTATGGCCAATCGGCTCATATTGCATGACCCTGGGCTTGCCAAAAATATCTTTTTCGCCCAGGTAGTGCCCATGATCAGTGCACAAGATCACCATGGTATCGTCCCAGAATCCGCCGTTATCCAGCGCGTCTAAGACTTTTCCCAGCCAGTGATCGATCATCGACAGCTTTGCGCCATAGTTCTGGCGGATATGATGTGCTTGCCGCTCGGTGATGATTCCGTTTTTCAGAGTGTCTGTTGAGTAGGGCGGCCAGATGATGCGCTCGCCCTCCCAATCACTATCGTACAGGCTTGCCCAAGGCTCTGGTGTATCAAAAGGTTCATGGGGATCAAACTCGTCGACGAACAAAAAGAACGATTCATGTTGTTGGCCATGATCTTTCAACCAGTCGGCGGTTGCTTGCATGGTCTTTGGGCCTGGATAATCTGCTTCCGCTTTAAAAAATGTCCTTGAAAGATCATAGGCGGACGCTTTGTCCGGGTATTTCGTACCGGCAGGCATCGCGGGTGCGCCTTGCCAGGATGGATCGGGTCGGGTTTTCCAAGGATCGCTCTCGTGACCTCGAAGATAGTCCCAGGCAAAAAAATCGGTATGATAGTTTTCACCGCCCGTTTCAAACAAGTGGGGATGATCGGTAATGAGTTTGGTGACCACGCCTTGTCGTTTCAGCTCATACGAGACGGGGCGTTCCCACAGCTCGACAGAGCCCCAGGGCTTCCATAAAAAATCCATTGCGCCACACAAAATATCGTGTCGGGCAGGCATGCAGGGCAGGGACCCTGTGTAGTGATTGGTGAAACGTTGGGAGCGCGCGGCAAGACGATCTATATTTGGGGTGCTGAATTCAGTGCCGCCGTAGCAGCCCAGCATGTGACGATTCAGACTATCGAGCAGTAAAACGATGGCGCGTTTGGGTTGTGACATGGTGAACTCGTCTGATCGAAGTGCCGCAACTTTAGCGTGATCAAATAATCAACTCAACACGCTGCCATTCAAACGTAGACTAATGGGTCTGCTTTCTGTCCCGGGGTTCCAAGAGGCGGGATAAAGCGGACATTAGGTTTTTATCTAAGCGCTATGAGCGCTTGTACGCGTTTTCCGAAATCGTTTTTTGAAAAAGGCTTGGACAAGAAATCCGTTTTCGGATGCGCGAGATCTTCATTCGATAGGGCGCCGTGTTTGTAGCCGGAGATAAACAAGCAAGGGATCTCCGGCCGTTTCGATCGAATGCCCCGGACCAAGTCGGGCCCGGTTTTACCACTCGCGAGCATGACATCCGAGACAATGATGTCGAACTCGTAGTTTGGGAGCTGTAAAACTTCTTGCTCGGCGCTGCAGCTCGTCACATCCATGCCCAAACTGCCCAAAAACAATTCAACTAAATCTCGAACGCCGGGATCGTCTTCGATCAGCAGAGCTTGTTTGATCGCTCGCTCGACCAAAACATCCGGTTCATGGCTATGAATTGGTTGTCTCTCACCCGGCAGAGAAAGCATCAGCGAGAGCCTGCCGGTATCGAATTCCAAGGATGGTGTTACCCGGTACTCAGCGCCTAGTGCAGAGAGCGCGTCGAATTGTTCCAAAAGCCCCGTTTCAAGGTCTTGGATGACATCGGCACCGTTATGAGCGGTCTTTAGATGGTCGGGGTCAACGTTGTCGAGTTTAAAGGTGACCGTTAGGAAGTTGTAGGCACTGCTGAAATCGATTTGAATAGGTCCAGAAGCGGTTGTGAGTCGAGTCGCTGTTCGTATCGTCGCCAGCAGGGCGTGGTCAAAGTTCGCGGGACGCCCAAAACATTTGAAGTCAGCAAGATTCTCTCGCCGATGAAGGGCTAATCGATCGCCGGCGATCAATCGCAATAGCGGGTCGAGAGTGTTCACATGGCTCATTGGGTTGAAGTGCGTTGCACGGTCATCATTGAGGTAACCCAATAGCGTGAGAGATTCTAGGAGATCGATGGCTTTGCGAGAATACCGTGACAATTGATTGATTGAATTGTCTTGGTTTGCGCTTGGATTCGAGCGCATTAACTCGGTATGACCTGATATAACGCCAAAAACATTCCTAAACTCGTGCGCGATGTCTCGGACCGCTGAGAAGACGTCAAGCGGCAATGCTTTGGAGACGACCTCCTGGGTTTTCGGGGCAGAGAAGGTTAGAACCAGCACGCCCCGCTGCGTTTTTATCAGGCTTTTGCGCTGGCTGGTTAAATGAAACGGCTTCAGGTTTCCCTCAACCGTTGTGGTCACATTGCCCTGCCAGCCTGCATCGGATGACAAGAGGGTCGGGTTGATCTTGGCGTTATCGGCTGCGGTTTCAACCAAAAAAAATCGATTACAAATTTCTGAGAGTGAAGCGCCTTGAAGGTCATAATGCTCAGCACTGAAGGCGGTCGTAAAACCCGTACTTGACCATAGATAATAATTGGATTTGTCAAAGACCAGGACCTGACTTTGCGCGCTGATAAGCGTTGTTAGGTCATCCACCAACTCAGAAGTAGGCTCGTTGGGTGGGTTAACCTCTGGCTTGGGTTGTAGCATTACATCAAAATGGCGTTGCTCGGAGGTTTCTGAGTCGGTCTCGGTAAGGCTCACCCAGACCCATCCCTCAACGGCATGTTGGAGTCGAATCAAAATCACTCGGGCATCGGTCTCGGGTGCTGCGCTAGAGAGTAAAGGCTGTAGGGTCGTTAGATCGCCTGGGTGGATGAGTTCCTCAAGTAGGTGACCGATAAGATCCGATTTTGGCCAAGCCATGATGGCTTCGATTGAAGGATGCAAGTCAATGACTTGATGATGGCGATTAACGATAAGGCTCGCTGATTCTGCGTCATTTTGGTCGCCGCTGACAACAGCTGAGGGGACGTCTTGAGTCATGAAATGGACCTTGGTCGATGGATCCTTTGAATGAAACTGTATTGGCGTATTGGCTTAACTTCAAGTTATTAGCGGCGCTAACTCGTAATTTTCTGCCTTAAGTAGCCCATGCTAAGCATAAGAATGATATAGACAGTCGCAGCAAAGGCATAGGGTAAAACTGGATTGATTTGATAGAGCAAGCCACCAAATATGGGTCCCACCGTGAAACCAAGTGGGCCGCAACTGGATGCGATTCCGGCGACTGACCCTTGTTCCTCTGTTGAAACCGCAAGGGAGGCACCGGCCATGAAGGCTGGGCCGGCGATGCCCATGGCGAAGCCTTGGAGCCCCATGGCGAGGGTGAGCATCAATTGTGACTGAAACAAGGCCATGATCGTGAATGAAACAATGAGTAGCGGAATGGCGACGCGCAGTAGATCAAAGGGCGCGAGCTTTAAGCGTTGCACCACAACGCCTTGAGCAAATAAGGATGCACCAGCGGAGAGCATCATGGCAATACCAAGGACTCGCGCGGTTTCTTTCGCCGAAAGGTCAAGCGCATCCTGAAAGCGGAAGCCCATGGTTTGTTGCACCAACGCAAAGCCCATAAACATCAAGACGCCGACGATAATAAACGGCAGAATCCTGGGATCGGTGTACTTTAATACGGGTGCTTTTACGGTGCGTTTAATTTTGGCTTTAGGGGATTGCGGTAGAAAGCGCCAGACAAAGAGACCGTTTAAAAATGCTAAGAAGGCAATCAGCCATAAAGGCAACAGCAGTGAGAAGACAGCAAGACCGCTGAGTGCGGGCCCCAAGATCGACCCCAGATTGTTTGCGGCACCTGAGGCACCCATCCCTTTGGTTCGATTCTCAACTGTTGTGATGTCGGCCATGTAGGCGGTGGCCGCCGGCATAGCAGCTGACATCACCGAGGCATGACAGAGCCGTGCCAAAATGAGCGCTGCAAACAGAGCTGATCCAGTTAAAGCGCCGGTTAAGCCCAAGTTAAGAACAGAATTGAACAAAATAGTGCCAGCGCTGAAGCCAAATAAGCCAATCAGCATCACGCGCTTTCGGCCGAGCGAGTCACTTAAGCGTCCCCAAATAGGGGATGCCAGAAAGACGGCAAGGGATGAGGCGCCGATAATGCTGGTAATCTGAAATTCACTGAGCCCCATTTCTCTGCCAATTGGGGCGAGTAGTGGAAATAAGACCGAAAATCCCATGCCGACGATCACAAGGCTCGTTAACAAGACACGGCGTGCGTAGGTTAACGCTTGGTCATCCATGGTGTTGTCTGCTTCTTGAAGGTCAGTGTTATGATTCATGTGCCGTTGGAGCTGCCGGGATTCAAACGCCGCCAGTATAGTGTAACCAATCGGAAAATGTGGATCTGTTCCATCGAGCAATCTAAATACCGGGCTCAAGTGCTGTGCGGCTAATCGCGCAGCGCGGTGCAGCGGTATCAGGTCCTTTTAAATCCGGTTACGAACAAGGTGAGTGAGGTAACGATGAGTAGAAATGAAAAATCCCGCCGAGGATTTGACCCGCTGGTGTACCGATTTCAGGATGAGGCGCCTGAACCGGGTAAAGTGACCCAGGTTGCAGACGGAATTTTTTGGGCACGCCTGCCTCTTTGGGGCCGTTTAAACCACATCAATGTTTGGTTGCTGAAGGATTACGATGGCTGGACGGTTGTCGATACCGGGATACATACCGATGCAGTGAAGACAATTTGGGAGGCTTTGTTTGTGGAAGTGTTAGGGGGGCAGCCTATTACTCGGGTGATCGCCACGCATTTACACACAGACCATACTGGCAACGCGGGTTGGCTGGCTCAGAAATTTGATTGCCCCTTGTGGATGAGTCGCAGTGATTTTTATATGTGCAAGGTGATGGCGTTTGATCAACCTAAAGACGTCCCCGAGGATGCGATTCGGTTTTACCAGCGCGCTGGATTTGATGAGAACCGACTCAATCGCTATCGGGAGCGGTTCGGCCAATTTGGCGCCAGCATTTCTGCCTTGCCGGCAGGATACCAGCGAATACAGGACGGTCAGTATATCGACATCAATGGTCGGGAATGGCGGGCCCTGATTGGTAAGGGGCATGCCCCTGAGCATGTCTGTCTTTATTGCCCTGAGTTGAAAGTGTTGATCTCGGGCGATCAAATTTTACCGAGAATCACCCCAAATGTGAGCGTGCAGCCCTCAGAGCCGGATGCCAACCCGCTTCGAGAATGGATCCAATCCTGCATCCATTTTAGAGAAGTTCTACCACCCAACTTGATGGTGCTGCCCGCACATCAGGAGCTGTTTGAAGGGGTTCATGAACGTTTGACAGCTTTGGTCGATTGGCATGAGGTGGCGCTCGAGAATCTGTATGACTTGTGCGAAACGCCGAAGCGCGCAGTGGACGTGTTCCCGGCAATCTTCAAAAGCACTATTACTGACATGAGTTTTTTTCCGGCAACGGGTGAGGCCATCGCGCATCTGCACTGTGCTCGAGAGCGTCGCATGTTGGTTGCGGAACCGGATGATGCCGGTGTGCTCTGGTGGCGCCAAGCCTAATGATTCTGAACAGGTGCCGGGCATCAGGCGGTATGCTTTTGATAGGATCATTTAAGGGGCGCATGTGAATCGTCGACCCCGGTGGTGGGCCATTGGTCGCGTCATCGTCCTTGGGCTTATCCTGCACGGCATCTTTCTGGGCTATCCGTTTGTTCGACTTGGCCAATGGCTTGGGCTTGAAGGGCCGATTTGGCTGCTTCTAGCTGTGCTTATCTTTTGCAGCCAACTGATCTGTCGATGGCCGTTGCGACAGGTCAGGCAGCCGGCTGCACGGGTTGTAAAACAGACCCTCGAGCTCTTTCTTGCGCTGAGTCCCCTTGTTTTGGTTTTGGTACTTTCGGCCGAGGCTGGGCTCTATTTTGAACTTGCCGAGCCGAAATTCTTCGCGCTCTGCATCCTTTCGATCGTGCTGTTCGCCCTGCCCTATGGCCTTTACCGAGGCTCGCGTCCGACCGTACAGTCCCTGCAACTCGTGGATGATCGGCTGACGACAGATCTGCACCTTGTCCAAATCACCGATGTTCATATCGGATCGCGTAGCCCTTATTTTTTGAAGCAGGTTTTGCGGATCGTTGCACAACTAAGACCGGATGCTTTGTGCATTACTGGGGATTTTATAGATCAAACGGGCGTGCCAGCTGCCGCCTTGTTACCTTTGACAGCTCTCGATATGCCGGTCTTTTTTGTCTGCGGCAATCATGAGCGGTATGAGGATCTGGAAGACATTATTGTCCGCCTAGAAGCTGCGGGCGTTGTGGTATTGCGCAATCAGAGTGTTCGATTAAGAGCGGACGTCATGATTCATGGTGTTGAGGATGCTGATAGCGACAAACAGTTGGCCCAGGTGCTTCCGACGCTGACGGTGAAGGATACGGACTTGAATCTATTGCTTTACCATCGACCAGCGGGCCTAGAGGCAGCCGCTGAGGCAGGGATGCAACTCACTTTAAGCGGACACACGCATAATGGTCAGATCATGCCTTTTAATTTTTTGGTACGGCAGGTGTTCCCAAAAATTAAAGGACTCTATCAAACCAGGGCCTGCTGGCACTACGTGTCGCAGGGTACCGGTACGTGGGGGCCTGTGTTTCGCTTGGGCTCGGTCGGCGAGGTGACGTCTATCTCAATTAGGTCGAAGGAATCTGCGCCAATCTGATCAGGGTCAAGCAGTGCAAGAAAGGCGCCCTATACGTTCATTACTTTGGTGAATGATCTGTGCAAGATGCTTACGATTGCCATCTTTAAGCCGTTGAAAGCCCTCGTCGAGTGGCTGATACTAAGGATTCATCGCGCGTGGCGCAGCGTGCGCCTGATCCAGGGTGTTCAGGGACGCGATGATCGTGAGAGCCAAGGGGTTAATGTGCCAACGTAGTAACGTCGCGCGGGTTGAAAGCGAGATTGTTTGAAGACGAAATTGTTCGAAAATTAGAACCCTTAATTCGGATTAAGTAGAAAGTTTAGGAGTGAAGATGAGCTTAGAGACGTTTAGAGCAGAAACAAGAAGTTGGTTGGAAGCGAACTGCCCTGCCAGTATGAGAACGCCGATGGCGGCCGATGAGTATCCTGGCGGCGGTCGGCGCGCACGATATAAGAATTCTGAAACCAAAGATTGGATGGCGCTGTGTGCGAGTAAGGGCTTCACGGCCCCAACTTGGCCAACCGAATATGGTGGGGCAGGCTTAAATGTAGACGAAGCGCAAATTTTGCGTCAAGAGATGGCGCGCATCAAGGCGAGGCCGCCCTTGGTTGGAATGGGGCTTTCTATGATCGGTCCTGCCTTAGTTGAATTTGGTACCGATGCGCAAAAGAGTGAGCATCTGCCCAAGATCGCATCAGGAGAGATTTGGTGGTGTCAGGGCTACAGTGAACCGGGTTCTGGCTCAGACCTTGCGAGCTTGCAGACTCGTGCTGTGTCCGATGGCGATGACTATGTCATCAATGGTCAGAAAGTTTGGACCTCCGGGGCCGACAAAGCCGACTGGATTTTTTGTTTGGTTCGAACCGACCCCAGTGCGCCAAAGCACAACGGAATTACCTTTATATTGTTCGACATGGACCAAGCCGGCGTGACGGTCAAGCCGATTAAATTAATTAGTGGATTGTCTCCCTTTTGTGAAACCTTCTTTGAGGATGCAAGAGCCTTGAAAAAGAATGTGGTTGGGCGAGTCAATGAGGGTTGGACGGTTGCAAAGCGGTTACTGCAGTACGAACGCACCATGATCGGTGGTGGCGATGGTGGAAGTACTCGGCCTAAGATCGCAGACATTGCGAAGTCTTATCTAGGGGAGTCGAAGGGTAAACTTGCCGATATAGCGTTGCGTCAAGAGATTACCCAGCACGCCATGGATGATCGCGCCTTTGGTTTGACCGTGCGGCGAACCTCGGAAGAATCAAAGTCGACTAAGGCGCCGAGTTTTGTGTCCTCTATGTTCAAACTCTATGGTACCGAGCAAAATATGAAGCGTTCTGAGTTGTTGCTTAAGGCGATGGGGTCTCAAATGCTGGGATGGGAAGGTGCAGGCTTTGACGCCGAGGAGCTTGATAGTACTCGGGCGTGGCTCAGAACCAAGGCGAATTCGATTGAAGGCGGCACCTCTGAAGTTCAGCTGAATATTATCGCAAAACGAGTGCTTAGCCTGCCGGACTGACAGCGCCAAAAACAAGATTGATCTTTGTGGCCCCCGGGATTCACGGTCTGGGCCGTGGCATTATTTTATCGGTTATGACCTGCCAGGTTTTGGCGAAAGGAACGTTACATGTCTAGTTTGAGAGCTTCCCCGACATCGCACTCCTATTTTTCGCAGGGTTTGCGGCTCCATTATCTGGACTGGGGTAACCCGGAGGCGCCGCCTTTACTGCTGGTACACGGCAATCGAGATCATTGCCATAACTGGGATTGGGTGGCTCAAGAGCTGCGGGATGACTACCATATTTTGGCCCCTGATTTTCGGGGTCATGGCGACTCGGAACACATCAAAGGCGGTAACTATAGCCATATCGGCTATCTGTATGACCTTGCGCAGCTCATCCATCAACAAAATCTAGCCCCGCTGAAGATTATTGCGCACAGCTTGGGTGGCAGTGTTGCGCTTCGATATGCGGGGACCTATCCCGAAAACATAGACAAGATGGTGGTTATTGAAGGCACCGGTGGCCCGAGTTGGCTCTATCAGGAAGTGCCTGTGCACGAGCGTATTCAGTCCTTCGTTGACAGTACACGGGGCAGTGCGGGCCGAACCCCACGACGGTATGCGAGCTTAGAAGAAGCCTTTGAGCGGATGCGGACGGAAAATAAACATTTGAGCGAAGCCCAAGCGCGCCACTTGACGGTTCATGGTAGTAATCAAAACGAAGATGGCAGCTATTCGTGGAAGTTTGACAACCAAACCCATGTCATGGCGCCGTTTGATATGACCCTAACGCAGACGCAGCAACTGTGGTCGAGAATCAACGCACCTT
>JAQWWC010000050.1 GCA_029249645.1 Pseudomonadales bacterium | reverse complement strand
AGGATAGCACGCTATGATGAATAAACTCTCGAATTGGTTTAACCAATCAATCGAAGCCCCGACAGTCGACGACGTCCCCCACGAACTCGAATTGGCTACAGCAGCCTTGATGATGGAAGTGGCCCGAGCAGATTTTGAACAAAGTGAAGCAGAGCGCAGCCTCATGCTGCAAAAGCTGGGCTCGCGCCTGAAGCTTACCGATGAGGCGGTCGCGGGTCTGCTCTTGCTCGCCCAGGATGCCTCTGAAGAAGCCCATGACCTGTACAGCTTTACGAGCATCATTAATGAGCGCTTTACCTACCCTGAGAAGAAGCAGCTTGTGGTCAATCTATGGGAAATCGCCTTAGCAGATGCCCACATCGATCCCCAGGAAGACCACATCATTCGCCGTATCGCAGGATTGCTCAGCGTAGATCACAGCGACGTTATCCACGCGCGTGCCAAAGCACGCGATCAATAGGCCATTAATGCAAGCCAAACCGGCAACGAGCAGAGATCAGGCTTCACGAGGCGGCACAGCAGCATTGAGATAGTCAGTTGAAGCCGCTATTGGTTGGATAAGCGTTGGGAGTATTTTGCCTGCAACATTGTCTGCTGATATCGGCGCGAGCTCAGCGTGTTGGCGCACTCTGCTTCAGGGCAAAATTAAAGCCCAACACCCGAGCGCTTAAGCCGATTTGTTGAGCCATTGGTTCAATGATTGGTTTAACGCTTGCAGCACAAGCACAAAACCCGGTGCTTTAAGCACCTCCTATCCCGTCGCGCGTAGGCCCTTTTGAACGGACTCGGAGCACTGCGCTTCTAGCGCACAAACCAAATCGCGGAAGGCTTCAAAATTACGATGATTGAGCTGCATAAGCGTTTTATGCGCGTCGAGCACTTGATCACGTAATCCTTCCTCCGTAATTTGATCCGCTACCAGCTCAGCCATATCGGCATCGCCGTTATTTGACGCTTTTAGAATCACGAAAATCTCATCGAAGCCCATGCTGGCAATCAACCGATGGACATCCTCACGGCCAAACAACAATGTTGGCTTAAATCCAAATTGCGCTCGAGTTGCGATCGCAATTTTAGCAAGGAAGCCTAATGTGGTGCTGTCTAAGCAATCCGTATCGCTCAGATCCACAATCACAGACTTTAGAATATCGATTTGGTTGAGGTGCTGAAGAAACTGATTGAGAATCGGACCCTGGGTCACTCTCACATCGCCAACAGGCTTTAAGACGTGGCTTGCATCAACCACCTTATGCAGGATTCTACCGGTCATATCCAACCTTCCTTACGAGGCTTAACACAGATGCATCATCTGCTAACCCTTCGTCCGAAACTTTAAATAAACGTTCGAGTAAGCCTTCCACTTCACCCGAATCCCCCAAAGCAAACGCTTTTAACGTTGCTTCTTTTTCCGCTAAGGCTTCGCCGCGCAGGCCTTGTAAGACCCCATCCGACATGATCAGCAACTTAAATTCAGATGCCAACGCAAGCTGAACGGCATCATACTCCTTAGATTTCAATAAACCTAGGGGTAATTCGCCCGCTTCCAGCGCCTGTACTGCACCATTTTGCACCAACAAAGGGGGCGGGAAATGACCTGCTGAGCAATACCGTAATTGATTATTACGAAGATCAATAATCCCCAGCAAACAGGTTACATGGTGTTCAAAGACCGCCTCGCACAAGGCCGCATTGATCTGCGCCATCATGCGCCCGACGGTGAGATTCGAGTCCGTCGCCGCCATCAGCGATAAAGCCTCTACCTGCTCATTGAGCAGTACCGTGACCAGCGCACTGCCTGTGCCATGACCCGATACATCCGCTAGGCAAAACAGCACTTCATTGGTTCGGATCAAACTGTATTGAATAAAATCACCGCTGAGCATGAGCGATGGCCGGATGTGATGCGCAACTGTCAGGCCATTCAAATTAAGCGGCGCCTCAGGCATTAACATTCTTTGAACGCCCGCGCCCAACGACTGGTCTTCCTCCACCACCCGTAGCTTTGCAGCCATAGCGTCAAGCTTTCGCGTCGCGTGCATTTTTTGACGCCCGACTTTCGCTTGCCGTTCAACGTCATCGAGCTTGGCCTGCCAATAATTGGAAACCCGTTCAGAATTGCAGAGCGCCGCCGGCACTAGGTCCCTTCCACCCTGACTATAGAAAGCTTCCAAATCAGCAGCCGACACGGAACCAAATAAGAGCATTTGCATATTGGGCCAGCGGTGAATCCAGCTGGAGAACTTCGGCAGGCATTGGGTGAGGGCATCGCCCGCTTGAATCACCAAAAGTGCAGGACTAAGGGGCAGTCCATTGAATAACCGCATCAGGTCATCCACTGAAACCACTGTTACCCGAGGGTTCTCATTAAGCTGACGATGCACCCAATCACCAACAGGGCATAAAGGGTCTTCGCCACAAACGAGGTAAATGTTTGCGTTGTCTGACATTAACGATCGTTCAGCATCAGAACCTCAACACGGTCGAAACCATTGCACTCAACCCCCTTCACCGATTCAGACCGGCAAATTGCGCAATTAGCGTAGCGCTGATTCAAGCTCAGTCCAAGCTTTTTCGAGCCGCTTTTCAGAGATGGGGACCCGCGTGCCAACCGGTTGCGCAAACAGCGACACCCGATACTCTTGCAGTAGCCATTCAAATTCACCCGCCAGCCGGCGCTGTTCCACACT
>JAQWWC010000049.1 GCA_029249645.1 Pseudomonadales bacterium | reverse complement strand
ATCGGCACGAGCCCACCATCGATCAAGGCCGGCGCCAGCACAATGGCAAGAAACACATAAGCCGCCGTGACCGTTAAGCCGATTCCCAAGATAAAACTGGTCGCCGCACCCATTAAAATAAGCACCCCCGTGCTATCACCTGCAATAAATAACAATTCATTGACGAGCGTGCCCGACAATCCCGTCACCGACAAAGCCCCTACAATGAGGCCGACCGCCAGTAGGATTGCCTGCAGCTCGATAAGTAACTTACCGACGGCAACCAGCCAGGCGCCCCAATCCGCAACCACCATCCGGCCCTGTCGAAACTGATTGATCACCAAGAGCGAGGCAGTGGCCGCCCAAGGCGCCAGCGCCTCTTGTTGCAGCACCAGCAAAAACACGATGAGTAAGGCAAACGACACAATAAACACCCAGCCCTCGCCTAAAACAGCACGCAGGCGGGGTATCTCTGAGTCGGGCAAACCCTCAAGACCGTGCTTGCCCGCATAAGCATCTAACTGCGCGTACAACGCAATGAAGTACAGTAGCGAGGGCAACAGCGCCGCCAAAGCGACCTGGTAATACGGGATTTCCAAGAACGTCGCCATAATAAAGGCGGTTGATCCCATGATCGGTGGCAGCAGCACCCCACCGGTTGACGCGCAGGCCTCAACGGCCGCCGCGGATTTTGCAGAAAACCCCTGCCGCCGCATCGCCGGAATGGTGAGTTGACCAGTCGTCATCACATTGGTGATCACACTACCGCTCATAGAGCCCATGAGGCCACTGGAAACAATAGCAACCTTGGCCGCCCCGCCCCGTACGCCACCCAGCAGCGCAAACGCCAATCGTATAAAGAAGGCGCCACCGCCAGTATGTTGCAAGGTCGCGCCAAACACTAAAAAACCAACGACCAGATTGGCAAAGGCACGAAAGGGCAAGCCGACGATGCTCTCAATGCTCATCGCGTGATAGCTAGCGGTTTCTCGAAAACCGATTGCCATCCCGGAGATCATCAACGGCATTAAATCGGCAAAGAGGGGATACATCGAAAACACGAGCGCAATGCCAAAGAGCACCCACCCGGTCACACGGCGAACCGCTTCTAACACCAATAGCCAAACGATACTGCTGGCCAGAACCGCATGATCAGGTGCCAGAAACTCCCAACCCTCATTGGCGATTGCCTCGGCATGGAGCAATAACCAGAGCGGCGCCAGAAACGCGCCGAAGCCCAAACTTGCATCCAATGCCGCCCAACGACTTCGATAAATGAGGAAAACCCCCGGAAGCAATAATGCAATCAACGCGAAGTAATATTGGGTTTCAAGGCGAATCAAAACGCTCAAAAACGGACTGCCAAATAACCGCAACTGATCAATCACCAAAAGGCAGGCAAGGCCTGCCAAAATTGCGGTCAGCACCTCTGAAAGACGAATTCGTGGCGCCGGCACGCTCACTGTGACGACCAAATTGGGTCAAATCCAGCGGCAGTCAGGTACTGCGCCCGTTGCGCCATCCAAGCCGAATCCCAATCGGCTCGATCCAGGTCAGCATCTTCTTGCGCGGCGATAAATGTGGACCAGGCCTTAGCGAGTACCGCTTGCCGACGCAACAAACCGTCTTGATGAGCCTGCATGGACTGAGTCCAAAGCCCCAGGGTTTTAAAATAAACAATCGCGCCAGCGTGGTACGGCACGAGCCACTGAAACTTTTGCCGCGCCATTTGCCAACCCATCGAACCCGGGTCCGCCCCTTTAAACTGATCAAATCCAAGATCGATCGCACGGGTCAGGGCGTAAACCAAGCCCGCATCCTGGGTCGCGAGGGTCGTTAAGATTGGATAGGGGTAATTGCCGCCCTCATGCGGCTTCGTATCGCTGATTCCAGCGCCTCGGGTCGCAAAATTCGGCTGCAGATAGGGCGCAATTTGATTAGCGCCCTGCCAGCAGGCAGGGTCATCGTGAGGCATCGTTAACCACCGGATCCCTTTCGGAGAGGCTTCAAGTCGACGAGTCGGACCAGAAACGGTTGTTGCGTACGCCGTATCAATTTGACCGGCAATCATGGCGTTCCACATTGCGCCATAACCCGGAAACTCAACGCGCTGAACATCGGCCCAAGTGAGACCGCCGCAGGCCAAGATTGCTTCGGTTGACACATTCAGGGCCGGGGCGCCCAAAACATACGGCACACTTTTTGATCTTAGATCGGCAATGCGCTCAATGTCAGAATTTGCAGCCACCGCGATCCCTTGATTGGACAGGCCCAACGACATCATTACGAGTCGGACCGGAATCGGGCCCCACCGCGGGCTCGTAAACTGAAAAACCCCTTCTTGTGCAAAATAGGTCGACACACCATTGGCTGAAAATTGCACCCGATTGACCATGAGCGGTAACAGCCGAGAAACGTCATTTTTACCGGGAATGACTCTTAACGTGACGCGATGCTCATCTTTGAGCATTTTGGCAATTCCGACGGCCTGGTTGTAACCGGTCGTGCCCAGATTATAAGCACTCCAGGCCATCGCCCGCGGCAGCTGTGGCTCTGCGCTCTGTGTGCTGACGCTAAGGCAAACAATCAGCGCAAAACCAAAGCCTGCTCGGCAGCGTCTACCAAAATCAAGGGTATTCATGAAGCGAGTCAACCTGGTTAAGTCTTCTTTTAAGGCCGCGTGTCGGATGAACGAAAAAAGCCGTCGCTCGATCTATTGCACCAAGGACGCGCTCGAATACTACCAGTATTCTGCTAACATACGAGCGAACAATCATGACAATGGAGCACATCATGGCCAAAGGCGTTGCTTGGTATTATTTAAGAAAGGGCTGAACCACTTGCGTCAAAGCATCCAAGTTTTTGGAAGCCCGTTCAATCGACATCAAAGAAACCGTACTCGCGAGCAAGAAATTGAGTGCAGCCGACTGCCCTGGCATTACCGAGGCAGCCTCAACGCTTGTTGCCATGAAAGGTAAAAAAGTGGAATCCTTCGATCTTAAAAAGGGTCTAAGTGATGAGGCCACGGCTGCCATGCTCGGCCCAACCGGCAACCTTCGAGCCCCAACCCTGAAAATCGGTAAGACGGTCTTGGTCGGTTTTAACGACGCAGTGTTCGAAGAACACTTTTCTTAACCCGTTTTGACCCCGTGGGTTTATGAACCAACGGGGTTTTGTTCGTAAAAGCACGCTTGCCTGACGGGTTGAGGGATCTCAAATCTTCAACCCATTACGGCATGATGCCCTGGCGTCATCTTGGCGCGCACGCCTTGCCATAGCACTTTGCTGTCCGATGCCGGCGCTGTCTGGCTGTGAAAGTGGACACTATGGCTGCAATGCCGAAGCCAATACCTCCAGTTACTTCAATGATCTCACGTCTTGTTGTCGAACAAGACTGCCGGACTGCCATACTCGTAATAACCCAGCGGTCCTGCCATCAGCGCTTCATCGTAATGTGAGTAAAGGTCATAGCCCAGCAGCTGCCTGGCCCGTTGTGGCCACTGCTGAGCTTGCTCGACCGTAGTATGCAGAAAATGATTCTCTTGAGTACGCAGCCAGCCGAGAACAAATGACGTAACGATTGCGCGCCGTGCTTCACCGCTGATATTCGTGCCGCCGCCATGGAGTGTCTTACCACCCACAAACACAATGCTCCCAGCCTTCATCACCGCATGGGCTATCTCACTGGCATCAGGCACTCGCTCGGGATCCTCCCAGCGGTGACTGCCTGGTATGACCTGTGTTGCACCATTATCTTGCGTAAAGTCTGTACCTGCGACCATTGAGTTGCATTGAAGCATGCGTCCCGGCATCCAGAAGTGTCCTGGCCAGATCATGTCGTCGATATGCAAGGCCTGCGCAGTCTCACCCCCATGAATTTCGATGACTTCGCTCGAATTCAATAAGTATTGGCCGCAGCTGGGTGCCAGCAGCTGATCCATCACGCCCAGTAATCGCGGATCAAGCATTAGCTCAATATAGTTACTCGCCTTACTGACAAGCCCATTCAGTCGAACCGTATTGTGGCCAAGGAAATCCATGGCGTCAGGTTCGCCATAATCATAGGGAATGTAGCGGTCAATCGATGTTTGAACCGATGTGTTGAACGCTGCCAACCAACTCGGCGTCACAAAATCATCGACAATCACAGCGCCATGGGCTTCTATCTCGGCAACGATATCGCTGGCAGAACAATCATGGGGCAGGTGGGTTATCTTAGCCATACAACTTAGCGCCTTGAGTCGGAACGTGCCTAAAAGGTTAGTCTTCTTCTGGTGGAAGAAACAGCTGGCGCTGCCCCTGCTGAGCGCAAGATGACGGCTCGCGATGTCTTTATCGATGCTCAAGACGCACCGTGATGCCGAAATCTATCCCTGTGTACTGCCCAGACACGGCACCCACATCAAAATGGGCTCAACGTTTAAAAACCCAGCAGCATTGTCTGGCCAGACCTTCAAACTTGATTCCAGCCGCCTGCGACGACCAAAGCCAATTGCCTACAACGATCGTTTTGCCGTGACCGCTGCAGAACGTAATTGTTTTTCTTGCCCAGGGTTATTGCCAACCCAAACGCAAAGTTGGGGATCCGCATGACGAATGTCGCCGCTCAGATGGCGGCCCTCTCTCGTAAACACGCCCCATTGATTACCGTTGGAGACGCGGATATTACCCTCTTCATCAACTTGGTAGAGAGACTCGGGATCAAACGGATGCTTAATACTTGGCATAATTTATTCACCCACCCATTCTGTCAATTTGTGATGCAACCAGCGCACCTTACTTTCTTGATAACCCGACAGGACAATGCCATCCATATAGGTCGCTTCCAGACCCTGCTGAACTTTCGGCATATTGAACGAGTCTTGGTCAAACACCTTGCCTAAAAAGCCGAGGACTGAGGACCAGGTCTCCTCTTCTTTTAACCAATGAACCTGCGCCGCGGGGGGACGTTCGCCCTCAAAGGGCGCGAGCATCATACATTCCATAATGGACGAGCGATGGTCATTGCCATTCGGCCGAAACCGATAAACGATGCCGTTAAACGCGCCCCAGGGATGAAAGTTGGGGAACAAGGTGTAATCAAGACTGTCCATCAGTTCCGCATCGCAGTAAGTCTCCGCGCGATCACCCGCAATTGCCTTAAGATTTTCTCGACTGCGATCTGCCAAAAAGGTTCTCAAGCTAACCCCTTCTGGAATCTCCGGGACTTCCGCATCATGATCCAGATCCATCATCGCCCGGATCAGGTCGGGATTACTGACGTCCGTCAACAGTGGGCTGTGGGTTCCACCGGCCGTAATCACACGAGCGCAATTTTCCCATACATCTACCTGACTGTTCACATCACCAATACTACGCATGATCTGTGGGTGTGTGGCATTTACATGAAAGGCTTCACAAAATGCTTCTTGCGCGATTTTCCAATTGCACGGCATTACTTTCGCCGCGTGGGCTTGTTTGTAAAGGCCGCCAAGGTTCCAACGTTCAAACTGCTCAGCGAGGTCTTTGATAAAGGCATCAAACGGATCACAGCTTTGATCAGGATTGATAAAAATAAACCCAGCCCAAACCGCCAGCGGTATTTCAGGTAATGAGAATTCGCTTTGGTTGATTTGTGGGAAATCCCAATCCGCGGGGATATCTTTTAACTGGCCATCCAATTTCCAGCAAAAGCCATGAAACGGACATCGAAGTTCAGCGGCATTACCGTCAAACTCTTTCAGCATTCGACCACGATGCAAACAGGCATTGGGATAGGCTTTGAGCTCGCCCGTCTCGGTGCGCACGATCAGGAAGGACATTCCCGCGATATCGTATCGGTAGTGATCCCCAGGCTCAGGAATATCCTCTTCTCGACACGTAAACTGCCAAACTTTTTTCCAAAGCCGCTCGACTTCGAGTTCGTGCCAGGCCGCACTGGTGTAACGCTTGACCGAATACCGCTGCAAGCCCATGTCTTTAGGAGACTGTAAGCGCAGCACATCCGGCACGGATCGCGAATCCTGATCAAGCAATTGTTGATAGGTAATGCCGGGTGATCTTGGCATGGTTTCAGGGTCTAGTGGTTTATACGCTTCTGACATGAGGCTCCCTCGAACTAATCGATCTGTAAATAGAGTGGCGATCCAACGGACAATCTAATTGCCGCGACACGCTGCCAATCGCCCGCTTATTCATAATGCTGTGAATAAGGTCGCAATCTTTAAGACGCTTAATGGTGCCCCGAATCGTGCGTCAGAGCAACCTACAGAAAACAGATCAATCAGTGCTCAGACGAGGCCACTTTGGTTCTCGTGATCAATCTGAAGGACTCATGTGCGGAATAATTTTCTCGCTCACGCTCGCCATCGAGGCATACCGCGTGTCAAAGTTTGGTAAATTCATGACTTGCTTCAAACCCGCCTGCTCCAGCTCGAACAAGCGCTGAAGCACCTGATCTTGACTGCCGATGAGACAGGTACCTTGAAGGATTGACGGGGTTAAAAACCGTAATTCTTCAGGCAACACCCAGCAGTTGTGCCCCATGTGGATTCTTTGATGACGCCGCTGCTCGGGATAGTTTTCCAGCAACGCGCAATAGTCGTCCCAGATCTCAGCAAACAAATTCGGCGGTTGATGCCCAAAGTTTCGCGCTTGATCATAGGCATAATGCACCGATGCCATCGCCATCGCGCCGCACAGATTCACAACTCGGTCAGAATTAATCGCCTCTTGCGGCTCAAGTACCGCAATCGCCGTGAGCGCCGTGGTGTAAAACTGATCCCGATCCAACTCGGATTCATGATCTGCCGACAGCGCCGCCCAGACGCCTTGCATTGCGGCCTGCGAATGCGGCAACGACAACACAGCCCCATCACCAAACCGGCCGGCGAGCGCCAGTGATTTAGGACCAAAGCCTGAGACATACAAAGGAATGGGCGAATCGAAATTAACAAACCCCTGCTCCGGCATGATGTGCCGAATGGGCCGGTCGCCCAAAGGCGATGGCATCATTGCTTCCTGGCCGCGCAGCAAGGGCTTAACCACCGTTAGATACTGCTCAAAGTCTTTTAACCGTTGCGGCGGCAGGCCCATGACGCGCAACGCGGTGTTGCCCGCACCGAGTCCAAAAAAGGTTCTACCTGGCGCCAAGGCATTAATGGTCGCAATGGCGGCTGCATTAACCGGTGCCGGTCGAGTCCCAGAAATAGCCACGCCCGTGCCGAGGCGAATGGTCTTGGTTCGACTGGCCGCTATAGCAAGACAAGCGTAACAGTCGGACCACAGCATCTGACTGTCCGCAAACCACGCATGGCTAAAACCCTGCGCTTCAGCCGCAACAGCATAGTCCACATCTTGAATATGACTTGCGATACAAACGCCGATATCCATTGGTTTATCCTCTTGGTTAATCGGCCAGTCAGTAAGGTCGCCAAATTGACTCAGCAAACAATCGGCTCGATTCACTCACCGTCTTACGTTTTTAAGGTCAAGCTAGGGCCCTTGAATCACCTCTGAATTTCGCGGCAACTCAAAGCGCATCAAATCTTCTGCCATAATCGATGGCGCCACCACGGCGCGCTTGAAAAAGCCGGCCACTAGCGCATTCGGCGGCGCCGGCACCAAGTGATACAACACCAATTGTCGAACGCCTGCGGCATCCGCGCTATCCTGCAGCCCCTCAAGACCTGCATGGTAATCGGTAACGTCCATAACGATTTTGGCAGCACGATCTCGGCCGACATCGAGTGCGACCCGGTGCATCACCTCTAACACGGGGCGCGCCAAGGCATCATGGAATACCAAATCAGCCCCTTCTGCCGCAGCCCACAAGCTCGGCGTATTCACCGTATCGCCACTGACCACCACACTACGACCGCCATAATCGACTCGGTAACCGAAGGCTGGGTTAATTGGATGATGATCAACGGGAAAGGCCGTGACGGTGAGGCCGTCCTCAGAAAAAACGACGCCGGGCACAATCGTTACCGCCTCGGCCTGGCCACCCGTTATTGGCATAAAGTCTGCCCCGTGATGCGCGACACGATAGCCTCGACTTGGACCAAACGCTTGGTTAAACCCATCGACCACTTGAGCAACCCCCGTGGGTCCATAAACCTTCAAGGGCTGTGCTGTGCCTGACGACGCCCACCGCGCTAAATTAACATCCGGAATATCGGCGATATGATCCGAATGGAGGTGGGTTAAAAAAATGCCGTCCAAACGATTCAGCGGCAGGCCCGCTTGGTTCAAACGCACCTGCGACCCAGAGCCCGCATCAAATATCAGAAAGTGTTTGTCGGTTAAAACGGCAATACACGCTTGGGCGCGATCGGGAGAATTACCGAGGGGCGAGGCACTGCCACACACCACGGCGGTTAAGGTCTCAGCAGGCAGCGGCGGCGACACCATTTGCGAGCGCAAACCGACCTCAATGAGCGCAAGCGAAATTGTGTCGGAACGCAGCACAACCTGCGATGTGGCCAGCGCCGCGATGAGAGTGCCCACCAGGATCAACCAAAACCGTTTACTCATACCAAATCCTCACCCATTACCCTGTCATTTCGTTTTCTGAAGCGCCGCGCTGTCATCAACGCCGTCTCTGAGACGCAACCAACGCGCACAAAATCAAATCGACGGGCGACCCTGTTATGCTTTACCAGGGCTGTGCTTTACGTTTTAAGACGATCACCCCCGTAAGTCCTCAATAATGAAGGACATTAAGCACGGCGCGGTCGTTAAAGTCCATCAATTCACAACTGATATCGATTATTCACCCGTAAACACCGGAGGGCGCTTTTCTAAAAACGCCGCAACCCCTTCGCGGTTGTCGGCAGAAGCATGAGCTTCGGTTTGGAGGTCTGCTTCGAGCTGCATTTGTTTGTTAAAGTCGTTTTCCCAGCTGGCCCAATAGGCCTTGCGAATTAGGCCCAGAGATTTTGGCCCAGAGGCTAGCCGTTGCGCCATGGCCATTGAGGCCGCTTCAAGTTCGGCCTCCGGCACCACGCGATTAACGAGCCCCCAACTAAGCGCCTCACTCGCCGGCAAGCGCTCTGCCAGCATCGAAAGCTCCATCGCCCGCCCCCAGCCAATCAAACGCGGCAGGTACCAAGTTGCGCCGCCATCCGGCACCAAACCGATTTTCGCAAAGGCTTGTAAGAAGTAAGCTGTGTCGGACGCCATTACAATATCCCCCGTTAGGGCCAAACTCATACCAACGCCGGCGGCAGGGCCGTTGACCGCGGTTACGATCGGGAACGATAAATTGCGCAACTTATTCATGAGCGGTGCGTAATGGGTTTCTAGCGCCGAGCCAGCGGCCGGCAGATCGGTTGCGGCACCCCGCGCCTGCAGGTTAGCCCCGGCACAAAAACCTCGGCCGGCGGCGTTAATCAATAAGCAGCGAACGCCTTCGGTTTTGGAAGCCTTCGACACCGCAACCGATAACTGCCGAACCATCTCTGCCGATAAGGCATTCAGCACTTCTGGTGCATTCAGCGTCACAACTGCCACGTTGTCTTCAATTCGGAGTAGGACTTTTTCTTCGCTCATGATGTTCTCGCTTCATAATAGTCAGGGGAAATTACAGCTGAGCACCTGGCTCAGCGATTTAAATAAAGGGTTCGTTGACGTGCTTTGTAGCCTTTAAACTTGCACGCTTAATGTTTCTTAATTTACGGGATCCCGGCTGTCAAATCGATCGCTATTATTGCCCCCGCGCTAGGGTCATCTGAATGGAAAAATTATCAACGTATTTTTCAATCGCTGCCCCCGACATTTGGCAAACGGACGCACCGCCAGAGGCACTTCTGGTCGAAATTGCTGTGCCTGCAGATCTCGGGGCTTCATATTTTCGTCGCGGCGCTCACC
>JAQWWC010000048.1 GCA_029249645.1 Pseudomonadales bacterium | reverse complement strand
ATGGGTCCCTAAAACGCTAGAACCCAGAAAACAAGAGTACATTGAAATCAATGAAGGTCGAAAAATTCAAGCACTAATCAGCTCGCCGGGTTCACCTTACACACGCAAGATGCTGGGGGTTATGCGTTTTCGGCATATTCCTTACAGGCTTGAACGCCAATCGCGCATTCCCAACGCGAGTGAGGACCGGCACAGAAAACAACGTGTGCAGGCGAAGGTTCCACTGTTGCCCACGTTCTACTTTGAAGATGACAAGGGAGCCGAAATCGCAGTTACCGATTCGAGCCCACTCATTCGGCGCTTTGAAAAAGAGTACGAAGGGCGCGCGATCATTCCATCGGATCCTGCTCTGGCTTTTATTGATATGTTGCTCGAAGACTATGGTGACGAATGGCTGACTAAGGCCATGTTCCATTATCGCTGGCACTATGACGCGGACATCAAGAAGGGCGGCGATATCTTGCCAAGATGGGGCGGTATTTCTCAGCCAGAAGAGCTGGTTCGGCCTATGAGCGAGTTCGTTCGGGAACGGCAGATCTCACGGTTATCCTACGTAGGCTCTAACGAAGTGACGAAGACGACCATTGAGGACAGTTTCAAACGCTTCATTCATCTCCTTGATAAACACCTAACCGACCAGCCTTTTTTGATGGGAGAACGCCCGGGCTCTGCCGACTTTGCAGTTTATGGCCAGTTAACGTGTTTGGCATTATTTGACCCGACGCCACAGGCGATCATCCTTTCGGAATGCCCGCGGGTCTATGCCTGGGTTGAGACGGTTGAAGAGTTGTCCGGTTACCTCGTTTCAGAAGATGATTGGCTGGACATCGATAATCCGCCGGAAACACTCAAAAACATTCTTGCCGAAGTGGGGCGTATCTACGCGCCCTATCTGATTGCCAACGCAAAGGCCGTCTTGGCGAAAGTGGATAAGCTTGAGATGGAATTGGATGGCAAACCCTGGGAACAAACCCCCTTTGTCTACCAAGCTAAATGTCTGCAGTGGCTACGTGAAGCCTATACTGCGCTGAGCGATCAGGATCGCACTCGGGTTGACAGGGTTTTAGACGGCACTGGGGTTCTGCAGCTGTTTGCCTTGTAACAATCGGCCCGTCGATGTAAAACCCAATGAAACTTGTTTGGTGTTTAAGAACAAACCGATGGATGCGTTTGCTGGGGCAGCGAAGATCCAGACAAACGTTAACGGAAAAAATTGAGCCGCTGGGATCCAGAATGTCGCTGCAACCGGCGTTGAATAGACTTTGAGCAGCCGCGAATGGCTAGGTGCATCGTGTGGATAACTTGTTTTAGGGAAGATAGATGATATCAAAACGTCGATTCATCCAAGGCACGCTGCTGGCGACTTTGCTGCCCATTAAGCTTCAACTCTTGGCCGAAGGAGGCTCGATGAAAAGCCCTGCTGAAAGCCCTATGCGAACTGCAATTGCTGAAATTATCAGCGAGTATGCCGAGCAGGGTATTCACCGCACCGGTACAGACGTTGATAACCAGAGTGCTGATTGGCTGATGCAAAGAATCGAGATGCTCGATGTCGCCGCCACTGATGCAGCATTTGAGTTCAAGCGATTGCAGCCCATTACGGCCCAATTATTGATCGGTGACGCTGTCGTCTCAGGCGTGCCACTCTATGACTGCCATTACACCGATGCCAGCGGTATAACCGGCAGCATCGGTGAACTCGGTAGTGATGCCGATATTGGCGTGATCATGGCTTTGCCGTTTGACGCCGCGCCGAATGTGCGCCTTCTCTATAAAGCGAGAAAAGCTGCTCAGCACAAAGCAATTGTTGTTGTCACGGATAGCCAGTTGCCGGAGGAGGGAGCGGCTTTGCTCAATGCCGAGGATTTTACCGCGCCGTTTGGGCCCCCTGTGTTGCAGGTCGCCAATAAGCACTGGATAGCGATCCAAACCGCGATCAAGTCAAGACGGCAAGTTGGTTTCGTACTGCATTGTGAATATGTCAAAGCAACCGCAAGAAATGTGGAGGCTAAGATTAAGGGTAGTCGGCCTGAGCTTGCGCCGATTGTTGTGATGACGCCCCGAAGTGGTTGGTGGGCGAATGCCTCTGAGCGCGGTGGCGGTATCGCGTGTTTTCTAGAAATTATGCGCGCGGTGAAATCCTCACGGCCAAAAAGAGATGTCATCTTCACCGCAAATACGGGTCATGAGTTAGGGCACACTGGCCTGAGTCTGTTCCTTAACAACAATCCAGCTTTAATCAAAAACGCTCACATCTGGATGCATCTCGGCGCCAATTTTGCGGCAAAATTTGGCTCGCAGGTCAGGCTTCAATACTCCGATGATGAATCTGTCGCCAGCCTTGAACCATGGCTCAAACAAAACGGTTTGACACCAAGCGCCGTCACGCCGATCGGGCAGCGCCCCTTGGGCGAGGCCCGTAATATTTTTGATGGTCAGGGCCGATTTGTTTCGATTCTTGGCGGAAACGGTTTGTTTCACCATCCGGCAGATCGGTGGCCGGAGGCTGTTGATCTGAGTGTGACCACCCAATGGGTGACAGCGTTTGTGCAGTTGGCTGTTGCGGAGGCCGGTAATTTAAACTCGTAAAGCGGAAGGTCCCTATCTTGGTACGTGGCGCTGCGTAAGGATGTGGTATCTCAATTTGTCCTTGAATATCAAATTCTCAAGCCAATCTCTAAACCGCTCTGGTGCCACTGCGCTCGTTTAGAACGGTAGTACATGCCGATACCCGTGTTGCACGGGTGTAAGAGGGGTTCCCCGAGGCGGTATGCCGGTATTCCTAAAATGGGTGGTGAGTCGTTATCCTTAAGCGCGGCCCACCAGGCAGAGCATGGCTCCGGTCTTAGACAGGCTCGTGATTTGTTGTCGCGAGCGTCTTCTGCGCTTGATGTGCTTCTCGGGTAAGGGTGAAAGTGTTGAGGTCCTCCTGGTCGAAGGTGGCCTGCTGGTCGAAGGTGGCTTGCAGCCCCTCGGGTCGTATTGCTGCTTCGTAACGTACTCGCTTCAAAGAACTGAGCGATCTCCTGCAATAGTGCCTGAGGGGCAGGGGCCCGGCGTCACGAACCTGATTGTTTTGTCGTCAACCGGTGCTAG
>JAQWWC010000047.1 GCA_029249645.1 Pseudomonadales bacterium | reverse complement strand
ACCGCTATCGAGATGTCTACGAATGAACACGCAAGCCCAACGTCTTAAAAAGCGTCACCAGATTTCGGCGGCCTTTAAGCTTTTCTGTCTCAGCGTGACCTGCTTGGCCGTTGCCATTTTGGGCATTCTCATCCTTGAGGTCACGCTCTTAGGACTGCCTTGGTTAAACTTCGACTTCCTCACCCGGTTCCCATCCCGATTCCCAGAAAAAGCGGGTATTTTAGCGGGCCTTGCCGGGACCCTTTGGCTGGTTACTTTGACCGCCGCAATCGCCATACCCATCGGCGTATTGGCGGCCGTGTATCTTGAGGAATATGCCAAGCCGGGTCGCGTTTCAACCTTCATCACCATCAACATCGCAAACCTCGCGGGCGTGCCCTCCATCGTTTACGGCATCATCGGGCTTGCGATCTTTGTTCGGTTTTTTGGCCTAGATCGTAGCGTGCTGGCAGGCGCCATGACCATGAGCCTTCTGATTTTACCGGTGATCATTATTGCGTCGCGAGAAGCGATCAAGGCGGTGCCCAGTTCCCTGCGGCAAGTCGCGTTCGCACTCGGCGCCACCCGATGGCAAGTCACCCGAGATCACGTCTTACCTCAGGCCATGCCGGGCATCTTAACCGGTGTCATTTTGGCTTTGAGTCGAGCGATTGGCGAAACCGCACCACTAATTATGATCGGAGCGCTGACTTATATTGCGTTTGTACCGGAAGGTCCGATGGATGAGTTCACGGCCCTACCGATCCAAATCTATAATTGGACCTCTCGCCCACAAGAGGCCTTTCACGAATTAGCATCAGCCGGCATCATCGTTCTCCTGCTGGTCCTGCTGATCATGAATGCAACTGCCGTCTGGATACGCTATCGCGGCAGTAAAAATAAATTTAAGTAAGGAATTTTCATGAACCAACCTTCAGAGGTCCTATTGCAGGCGAACGCAGTTAGCATCGCTTATGGTGATCAACTCGCGGTCAAAGCGGTCACCCTACCGATCTATCAACAGCGAATCACCTCCATTATCGGTCCATCGGGCTGCGGCAAGAGCACCCTGTTGCGAAGCTTTAATCGAATGAATGATTTTATAGATCAAGTCACGCTGACCGGCAAAGTCACCTTTAATGACCAAAATATTTATGCCTCAGACGCCGACCCAGTCGCAGTTCGGCTTAATATTGGTATGGTTTTTCAAAAACCCAATCCGTTCCCGAAAACGATTTACGACAATGTTGCCTGGGCACCTAAGATTAATGGCCGAAGGGACAACATGGACGACCGCGTCGAACAAGCACTCAGACAGGCCGCACTTTGGGATGAAGTCAAAGACCGCTTGCAGGAGTCGGCGCTGAACCTATCGGGTGGACAACAACAACGATTGTGCATAGCGCGAGCCCTAGCGATGAATCCCCTCGTACTCTTGATGGACGAGCCGTGCTCTGCGCTTGATCCAGTTTCAACCGCTCGAATCGAAGACCTATTGTTCGAGCTGAAAGAAACGTTAACCATCGTGATCGTAACCCACAATATGCAGCAAGCCGCGCGCGTCTCTGATTTTACGGCTTTTATGGAAAACGGCGTTTTGATCGAATACGGCCCCACCGAAACGCTCTTCACCAACCCAGAAAACAAGCGCACCGAAGAATACGTTACAGGCCGTTTCGGCTAGGAGTACTCCCTTGAAAACACATTTAGCCCGCGATCTTACTGAGCTCGAATCCCAATTATCCAGCCTTGGCGACCTGGTCATCGAATCAGTGCAGTGCGCCATCGATGCCATCGGCAGTTTTGATCTGCAAAAAGTTGCGCGCATCGCTGAGAACGAAAAACGCATCAACGAAATGGAAATCTCGATCGAGCAGAACTGTTTAAAAATCATCGCGCTGCACCAGCCTGTTGCAACCGACCTGCGCTTTTTGATTGTAGTGCTCAAGGTAAACAACGATTTAGAACGTATCGCCGATCAAGCCGTTAATATTGGCGCCCGAATACAGTTTTTGTATGACCGGCCGCGAATACCCGTGGACTTGCACTTCGATTGGATGGGCCCGAGTAGCCTAAAGATGGTCGCTCAGGCGCTCGCCGCCCTGCTCAACAAAGACACTCAAGCAGCGCTGGCCGTGCTCGACATGGACAACGAGGTCGATGCTTTTCACGCTCTGACGTATCGGGACTTAATCAAAGCAATGACCGATAATCCGAGCATTACAACCGAGGCTGTGTCGCATCTCACTATTTCGTCAAACATCGAACGCATTGCTGATCTTGGTACCAATATCGCGGAAGAAATCATTTTCATGAACGATGGCGAAATCCTCCGGCATACCTAGACCGACAGACTCAGGTTGAGCACAACCGCCTCGAGGTGAGAATCGACGGACTGGTGGCTAAAGCCGCTTTGTCGCCGCGCCCAAGGCGAAACGACCCTGCTTGGCCGGTCTTGGCGGGGCCGTTCTCGATCAGCAAAACCGATACAAACCTAATTCGGTAAAACAATCGGTTGGTCACCAGACGGAGCCAACACACATGGATCTAGCTGCCGAGTACACCGCGTGCTGCTGCAGGCTACTGACTACTTAAGCTCGCTTGAAACTGTCCTTTGCGCTCGGCTTTTTTGGTCGCGTCACTCGGCTCGCTCAACCGCTCAAGCGTGACCGACTCAATGCTGCCGGTAAACGCAAAATCATGTGGATAGGGTCCAACCGGTGAGCCGGTATCGCGTCCGATATCAAAGGTTTCTCCACTCATGGAATAAATCACCGGAACCGTTCTGGGAATCCGACACGCGGCAACCGTCACGCCGTTGACACTCAGCGCCGCCTCGCCCCCCGCGCCAAAGCCGCCGTCGTGATGATAGGTCAGGGTAACTTCATGCGCCCCGGCATCCAAAGGGGTTGTCGACGCAACAAACGTCAATTCATGGCCAAACCAGTTGTATAAATAGGTTGGACAGCCCGTCTGGTCTAGATACAGACTCCAGCCGGCCATGTTGCCACCCTGGCACGCCATCACGCCTTCGCTGCGCGAATCGGCAAGCACGACTTTCGCCGAAATTCGATGCGAGACATTCTTAAGATTTAGCACCGAATGCTCGGGCATCCGCACATGATGATGGTTGTAAACTATGCGATCGTGACCATCCAAAGAATGCGGCACGGCATACTCACCGCCTCGCCTCGCCGACGCATCTCGAAGCGGATAAACGCTCATGGCCTCGGCTTCCACATCAAACAACCCTTTAAGCGTTGCCAATCGTTCGGGATGGACTTCAGCTAAATCATTGGATTGCGAAAAGTCTTCGGCAATATTGTACAACTCCCAAACTTCCTCGGGCCCATCAAACTTAAATCCCGCAAACCGAATCCAGGGCAATCGACCGTGAAAACAGCTGGCGATCCAACCATCGTGATAAATTGCGCGATTGCCTAGTATTTCAAAGTATTGCGTTTGCCGCCGACTTTTTGCCGCGGGCTCGGTAAAGCAATACCGCATGCTTGTCCCGTGAATCGGCATTTGATCAACACCGTTCACGACCGCCGGCGCCTCAATTCCAACAACATCAAGCACCGTAGGCATCAAATCAATCACATGATGAAATTGATCGCGCAGTTCACCTGCGGCCGTGCCCATACCTTTTGGCCAAGACACGGCCAACGCGTTTCGGGTGCCGCCAAAATGAGACGCAACCTGCTTCATCCATTGAAAGGGGGCATCCAGCGCCCAGGCCCAACCGACATTAAAATGATTTTCACAGCGATCCGTCCCGAAATCCGTCATATGTTCAAGCAGCCACTCAGGGTCTTCAGGCACACCATTTTGAAACGAAGGCGCGCTCCAAGCGCCATGAATCGTGCCCTCTGCGGACGCACCGTTGTCACCGGTAAGATAAATCACCAAGGTGTTATCGAACTCACCCAAATCAACGAGCGTCTCAAACACCCGGTCGACCTGGGCATCGGTATGGGCCAAAAAGCCTGCAAACACTTCCATCAACCGACTCGCAACGGGTTTATACCGGTCTGGGTATTCGGACCAACTGGGCACTTCATCCGGCCGATCGGTTAACCGTGTTCCGGGCGGAATGACCCCGGCCGCCAACTGCTTGTCAAAGATCTCTTGCCGCAAACCATCCCATCCACCGTCGAACTGCCCCTTAAAGGGCGTGACCCAAGATTCATCAACATGATGGGGTGCATGAACGGCCGCGGGCGCAAAGTAACAAAAGAAAGGCCGATCGGGCGCGGCCGCTTTTTGTTGCTGAATCCAATGAATGGCTTGGTCGGCCAGATCTTCGGTTAGGTGATAGCCCGGTTGATTGAGGTGTGGTTCGATGGGGGTCGTTTGATCATAAACTGGCGGCTCCCAGTGACTGGCCTCGGCACCCAATATCCCGTAAAAGCGTTCAAAACCTTGCCCGGTCGGCCAGCGGTCAAAGGGTCCAGCGGGATTTTGCTCCCAACTTGGCGTCAGATGCCACTTACCAAAACAGCCGGTGGAATAACCGTTTTGCTTGAGAATTTCAGCCAAGGTCGCACTCTCTTTTGGAATCGCACTGTCGTATGCAGGAAAGCTATTCGCAATCTCCGTAATCCCCCCCATATGAACACTATGGTGGTTCCGTCCAGTGAGCAGGGCCGCCCGTGTCGGCGAGCATAGGGCCGTCGTATGAAACTGATTGAACTTGAGCCCTTCAGCTGCGATCCGGTCAACGCCAGGCGCTGGAATCGGGCCCCCAAATGTCTCGACGCTCCCAAAACCCACATCGTCCAACATGACGATTACGACATTGGGCTTTCCTTGCGCTGGCTGAGACAGCTTTAAGCGTTGGGGCGTTGCATCTTCAAACAAACGCTCGATCTTGCCTGCGAACGGTGGTTGCTGTTTTGCTGTCATGATTTTCACCTATTTTCAGTTGCGCTACCGCGATTGAGACTCGATCAGCCTTGACGCCGAAATTGACGTCGAAAGGAACAGGACGCGTCGATATTGCAGCCTCTATCACCGCCCCAACCTCACCTATTGATCGGTGTCCCGAGACCTTATCGGTGCGAGCCGTTCGTCTGTCACGCTTTAAAGCTTTCGATATCAAACCGCGACAGCAATGCTTGCGTCTTCGCTCTTTCGTCCTGACTCAAATTAGATTGCTCAGCCAGAACACTCGATAACGTCATCTTACCCGCCAGTAGTTTTGCCCAAAGCGCGACCGTCAAGGTGATCTGTAGATCACACACCTGCTGCGCCACCGGCACTGCAACCGAATGACGAATCAGTAGGCCCGCGCTTGACCCGTCATCAAAGGTGAAGCCAATACTGCCGTAAAAGTCGGCTGCGGCATCCGCATCCAGCAGCACCCTTAAGATCGGTACCCAACGTGCACCCTGCCCTGACAACACTTCTTGCTCACGGAATCGGTGGATCCGAAATCGACTCAGGTCAAGATTGCCCTCAAGCTCAAGCGCTCGTGTTAGGCACCAATTTCGGATATTGGCGGCCGGCGTGCAAAACGCCACCTGGCGTAATCCCGCAGCCAACCGCGCGTTGTCTGACTGCGTGTCCTGAGCCGCTGGATCGCTCACAAGCAGTTGACCCAACTCCAATGCCCAGCGGTAGTCATCCGCCGCAAGCGCCTCGTCAAAGGCCGCTCGCATCGCTGCCCGCCCGCCAAACGCCTTGATCATCTTGGTCGCACGCTCGCCGGGTGCTAGCGGGAATAGCTTTCCGGGATCTTCATCGAACCAACCAAACAACCCGGTATAGACCTGACGCACATGATGCTCAACAACACCATAGAGTTGCTGAGTGTGAAAATCCGTCTCGAACACAATCGGTAATTTTATTTTGTGAATCATCTCATCGAGGCTCAATCCCAAGTTCGCGTGGCGCACGGTTTGGTCCCAAATGAATTGAATACTGTCGCGATAGCGATGTATGCCTGAGAGAATTTCCGAGCGGCCCGACATCGGCGGACCATGGGCACAAATTTGATGCTCAACATTCAGGCTGGCGAGATGATCAAGGCCCGTTAAAAGCACTCTAGGATCACGGTATTCTTCGCCCCGAATGGCGAAAATATTAAACAAAGTTGGCCAAAAGATATTGTTCACGGCCAAATCAAGTTCCGGAAAGTGGATCGTTACAGAATCAGTCGCATCGGATGGTGCTGGATGAAAAATCACCTTTAAGCCGGCAATGACGGTCTCATGATGCTCAGCGAAAGTATGGGTCGCAGGAATATGCCCCCCGGTATAGGGTGCATGTTTCGGATTACGGTAGAACAGACCCAGTCCGATATTTACCCGAGCATCGTCGCCAGCCTCCGGCAGCATCATGGCAAATTGATGCACCATGCCTCGAGAACCCCGTGGGCCAACCTCACCCCCAAATCGGGTCAAGTTCGCGGCGATGCCCTCGTGCCCGTAGATCGGAAAGGCATCATCTCCGCGCTCGCTGACAATTGCCGATGTTCCGGCGACATAATGGAAATGGCTGTAGACACACGCAACAATGGGTTCATCGGTATGCAGCCGGAGTTGCTCGATCGCTTGCATCATCTCTTCATGGCATTCGCCAGTATCAACGGCGATTATGCCTTCAGGGCCCCGGATAAAGGTTTGATTCGACAGGCCGTTACCAACGTAACACCAAGCCGCTTCCCCGACGGCATAAAAATTTTCGGCCAGCCGGTCCGTGTGGGCAAGGTGCTGCGGGTGGGCAATTTGCCCGTAGGGTCCCTGAGATTCCTGGTCAGGTCTAAAAGGATTAGTCACGGTACACTCCAGAATCGCTTAAACAGGCAAGCAAGATACCCTAAAGTCGTTACGAGCCAAAGTAATGCGTCGCCGTTCTATCGGTGTCTAAGCTCGTAATCCGCTCGATGCCCTGGCAGCCCTGCGCTTCACGCCCCGCCTGAACAGGTCAAGATCTCACCGGTAATATAATCAGACTCCGGTAACGTCAGCAGATAAATTGCACCCGCTGCCTCATCAACGGTTCCAGCGCGCCCAAGCGGCACCGTTTGCGCAAGCGCATTTCTTTGCTGGTTCGACAGACCCACCCGAAACTGCTGATCGCCAACCTTAATCTCAGGAATCGAGTCACTGTAACCTTGGGTTAACCGCGTTTCGATGTGGCCAAACGCCACTGCATTAACGGTTACATTATACCGGCCCCATTCCTTTGCCAGTGTCTTCGTCAAACCAATGACCGCCGCTTTACCGGCTGCGTACCCGATCTGGGTTGCGCTGCCTTGCGTGCCACTAACAGAGGAAACATTAACGACTTTCCGGCAGCAAGCGGACCCATTGTTTTGTATTTCTGCTTTCGCCGTAGGCCGTAACCACTCAGAAAAGGCCTTCAAAATTCGAAATGGCACCGTTGCATGAATATCGAGCATCGCTTGCCATTGCGCCTCAGAGTGATTGTGCAAAGCACCATTCCAGATATAACCCGCGTTGTTAATAATAATATCAAGTCCGCCAAAAGCTTTAACGCAATCTTGAACCACTTGTTCCGGTACATCAGCCTCCGTCAAATCACCCGTCAAAGTCAGGACGTCAACATTAAACGCTTTCAGATGCAGCATCGTCTCCGACAAGGCCTCTGCATCAATATCTTGAATGATGAGATTCGCACCCGCGCGGGCTAAGCGTTGTGCGGTTGAACGTCCAATGCCTTGCCCTGCACCAGTAACGAGAGCAGTTTTTGAGATTAAACTCATGGGGCGACTCCTTAAGAACAAATGAGATTCTTGACGGCTTTTAACTTGTGGAACCTAGTTTAAGCTTTTCGGCGGCGCCGATTAAGACAGGACGCATCAACCATCCGGCTAGGAAGGCCCGCGTTAACCGCTTCGAGACCAGGTTCAATAATTTTCCGATCGAATAGCGGTTCATCAATTTAAGTCGATCAGTTTAGGTCCATCAACGCCGATCTAGCGCAGGCCAATAACCCGTTGCGTCCAAAGAAGGGCCATACCTCCCCCGGCTAGCGCCCAGTATACTGCGGGGGCCGCTTTTCGATAAATGCGCGCATGCCCTCGCGGGCATCATCCGTTCTAGAGCAGAGTAATTGGTTTCGGTTTTCTATGGCGATGGCGGACTCGAGGCTTGCTGCATCGACCGCCAAGTTCAAACCTTCCTTCGTGAGTCGAAGCCCCATCGGAGACGTCAGCAGCATGTCATCAGCGAAGGCTTGCGCCGCTGCAACCAATTGAGCTTCGGGTACAACCTGCGAGACTAAGTTCGTCGCGAGCGCTCTGTCGGCTTCAATAAACCGGCCAGTGAGCATCAATTCTGCTGCCACCGTTGTTCCCACTAGGCGCGGTAAGAAATAGCTCGTTCCCATATCGCAAGCGGACAGGCCGAGTTTAATAAACGCGGCATTCATCCGGACGTTACTCGCCGCAATCCGGACATCTGACGCTAATGCAAACGCAAAACCGCCACCGCAGGCCGGCCCCTGCAACATGCTGATGATCGGTTGAGGACACCGCCGCATCTTTACATAGACCTCAGCTAAATAGCCTTGGAAGCCCATCCCTTGCCCAAACGGACGCACATTCTCGGGGTCACTGGCGGCTTTGATATCAAGTCCGGCGCAAAAAGCTCGGCCGCGGCCCCCCATCACAACGACGCGGGTATCTGGGTTCTCCATAAGCCCATCAAAATATCCGCGCAATTCCGTCACCATCTCGGTCGTGATCGCGTTGAGCGCGTCGGGCCTGTTTAACCACAACCAATCAACACCGTCTTGGTGTACAACCTCGATCGTTTTAAATTGATTCACAAAGCGCTCCTTTATCCTTAAATCTCATCGATTAGCTCTTGCAATGCCGACTAGCCAGCGTTACGCAACAAACCCAACAACCGCGAATACAACGAGCCCTACCATGAGCCCAACGTTTTGACCCAAACCATTATCCGCCGTTTCGTTTAACCGTTGTGCCACAGTTTCCGCCGGGTCTGCGCCGTAACTTACTCGACTGATCACCGGGAACTCAAAAACACAGACGTTTACGGCAACGCCCGCAACGGTTGCCAGCAGCGCCGCGTGCGCCAAAGAACCAGCCGGTAGTGCCAGCAAAACCAGAGCAACCAGCGACCAATTCGCAATCGGCCCACCAAGGCTCATGGCCAAAAACTGCGCGCGGGAATTAGCAGTTGTTTTAAAATTGAACATAAAGAACGATTTTCGTTCTTTTAGAACAGGCGACACAGCCCCACTCAGTCTTGCACCGCTGAAGTGTCCCCATTCGTGTGATAAAAAAGCGAGCGACGTGCCCCCAAAAAAACCACTGGCAATTGCGATCACAGTAACCAGCAGCCCCCCATTCGCGTGGGACCAAGCCTCGGCACTGCCCCATAAAAGTAAGATTGCAGTCGCCACAGCACCATGCTGAAACGCCACTGTCTTAAGCCGTGCAAGATCTCTTTTTTGCTGCTGGTGCTTTTCATCTACTTGCCCGCCATCGAGCCCCTCTGATATTGCTTCTGACATTGATGCTCTCCTGACTTTTCTATCTGCTGAATAATAATTGCCGCTAACCCATCGCGGTTGGTTGCCTCTTCTTTCGGATGCGAAAGCAAACCACCCACTCAGTTTGCATCAGGATGCGCCGTTTTCATTCCGGTACTCCGCCACCCTGTTTGACCTGATGTGCTTTGTTAAGCCTGCCTTGTGAGCACGATTTGAGCAACCCTCAAAATGCGTCATCACCGAAGCCGACTTGGTAACGCCCACCCCAGCGGATTTTCGATAACATTCGTGTTCGGCGAAATTCTTCAGGCGGCGAGATGCTGCGCAGGTCCATGCCACAAAGTTTCTTATTTGTCTTATCGAGTTACCTTGCGGTATCTGTCGTTCCTGACGGAATCACTTGAGCCCGATAACGTAGCGGGAACATCAAGCGGACAGCGATTCGGGTTTCAGCGAGACCCACGGCAGACGCAGATGAATTTCAAAGAATTCTGACCGACCATCTAGCGTAAACAGACCGCCTAATTCCTGGGTCATGGTTTTTGCTGCAGCCAAGCCAATGCCTTGCTGCTGCGCGACCACATCGTTCGAGCTAAAAAAGTCCATGACTGCGGCTTGTACCATCGGTTCAATCGTCACACCTTGACATCGAACGCTTACCAAAAGCGCGTCGTCTGCGGAGAGCCCAGAGACATCGACCGCAGGTAACCCAGCACTCGAACCCAGTTGCTCTGCCATAAACTGGGCAATCGACAAGAAGATTTTACGTAACACTTGAGGCGCTATCTTGAGTTCATTCACGCCAACACTGATATCCCTCGACAACTCAGTGCCCGCTGGCATGAGCACGCCTAAGGCTTTTACGAATTCTAATATCAATCGATCCGCCGTTTCTAACTCACTGGTGGTTTCCTGATTCACCCCAGTAAAGGACTGCATCTTTTCCAGTAATTCTGTACACGCACCAATCGCCGCAACGATCTTTACAAGAGACCCACTAGATGCTGTATCAGAGTCTTCCAACAGTGCGGTTGCATAACCTTCCGCAATGCAGAGCTGATTATTAAAATTGTGCGACATAGACCCAATTAGCGACGACACCGCTTGGTACTTTTCTTGTGCAATCAATTGGGCTTGGGAGGCTTCTAACCGCGCTATCAGCTCCACGACTTTCATTCGTTCAAGATATAGGTCTAGGAAAACCTGCACCTTCGCTCGCAGCCTTGCTGCCTCAAGCGGCTTATACATCACATCAACGGCGCCAATGCTATACGCCGATCTCGGGATCTCAGACGCAGTAGTATCTGCGGTCAGAAAGATAATCGGCGTCAAACCGTTGCGGGTTTCAGCCCGAATTGCCTCAGCGGCTTCAATGCCAGTCCGACCCGGCATGTGCACGTCCAGAACAATCAATAAGAACTCATGCTCGGTGCATAAGGTTTCTGCCTCAAAACCATTATGGGCTTTAACGATATCAACATCGAAGGCCTTTAACGCAAATGCCAACAGGATCAGGTTCTCTTCAACATCATCGACAATAAGGACTTTTGGACGGTTCATACGGCCTCCTGATTCGCGCATTGCAGACGACTGGTACTGGCCCGCTGTCTCAGACGCAATAGTATCAGAGTCGCACTCTAATTTGAGCCCTGAGCATCTCTCGGTTCGGTTTACCAAAATTGTTCGCATCTTTTGAGTAATCGACATCCACTTGGAGATGGTTCGTCGGCTCAAAGCGAACCCCGAACGAATGGGTTTCTTGATCAAACTTTTGATTGCCGAGTTCAAACACAAAACGCTGCAAATAAACAGTCCATTCGCTGTAGCCATAGGTCCACTCCACCTCAAGCAGACTTCGGCGAGCGTCAACCCGGCCATTGTGACCATTAGATATCTGACCTTTAAGGGTCCAGCGTCTCAGGTCAATCCGGCCATCAACCGCCACGCGATCTCGCGCGCTGGTCATCCCAGAGCCCTGCCAGAGCTCGCCTTGAACAACAGTCAAACCTAGGTTGTACCAATGATTCGTAACGGTTGAAAATCGCGCGGTGAACAAATAGGGATCGCCGTCATTGCGCCACTCGTTACCACTACCCCGGGTAAGCGTTACATCGTATTTCATTTTTCCTGCGGTACCATCGAGCATCAATCCCCAATCTGTTTTATGACCGCCATCCACCGCGTTATTAAACTGTTGAAGCGTTTGATTCGTTTCGTATTCCCGCTCTAGGCCATACGGTAACTCAACATGACCGATCGACATCTGCATCGACCGATTAAACATCGGCGGTAGCCGGTAGTACAGATTTCGAAATTGCAACGCGACATCATTTGGGTCATCAAACAAGCCGGGATGTGGGCTCAGGTGCACCGCGCGGATCAAGTAGGGTTGCAGCAGCAAAGTGCCAACATCTCGACCATTGACAGAAAATGTTTTAAAAAAATCGACACCCAGAAAGTGCAGCATCGAACTTCGATCATTCACTTGATCAAGGTTGATCCGAGTGCTGACATCAAACGCCAAGCGCGTTTCCTCACCAACCAGATCAGCACGCACGCTAAACGCGAGCGCCGCGAGAGCCAAAGCACACCCGAGGCGTTTTACGTACGCGCTTTTAACGTGAGCGCTTTTAACGTGAGCGCGCTTAGAACGAGCGCTTTGCCAAAAATAAAGCGTTTTCCGGTTACCCTTTTCCAAAAATGCCGACATCAAATCACCCCTTCACTATTCGGTATACCTGTGGTGCTCATAAGATCCTGTGCAACTTGGCTCATTGATAACGGCAACCGCCATATCCGCCAGCGGGATGCATCAGGCGCATCCTCAACCGCCGCGTCTGCCGCTAAAACCTGCACCAATCGGGGGCCACGACCATCGCCAGCAGCCGGAAAAGCACTTTCCCCAAGCCGCGCCATTGAGAACTGATCGGACGTTAATATAAATACCGTGTCATTCGACTTCTTTAGTGACGCCCTAAGCGCATCGATGGATTCATAACTCAACAAGCGTAATTCAAGCCGATCAAACAGCGATTGAACGTTGCTATTGCTTAAGGTTTCTTGATCAATATAAAAAACCCAATGATGCGATGCACTAGCAGCGCCTAGCCGCTCTAACAATTCAAACTGCTCAAGCAGTGGCGGCAGAACGACACAATTTAATGCCAGCTCAAATCGGCTGCCGCCTTTCGACAAAGCGTGATACGTAATCAAACCATCCAATAGCCGAGCATATCGCTGCGCGGTTGCGAGCCCCAAGCCCAGCCCACCTTGCGCAACCTCACCGCCCTGGACAAACGGCTCAAACAGCGCCTCGTTTGATGGATGGGCGATGCCGGGGCCTTGATCGGTGACTACAAGGTGTAAAAGACTGCGATCGTTCGCCAATGGACTGGATTCGATCGTGCAAACGACGGGCTTACTAGCGCCATATCGCAGCGCATTGTCGATGAGGACCTGTGCGATTTTTCGAACCGCCGTCAAATCTGTCTCAATCTCGACACCTTTCAGGCCCTGCACCGCCACCCGAAAGTCACAGCCTACCTTCGCCGCTTGCGCCTCAAAATTCGAGCTGATTTCACTCGCAAAGTTATCGATAGAAAGTCGATTCCAAAAAATCTCAGTTTTTCCCGAGTCAAGCATTGCATATTCGAACATTGTGGAGATGATCTGCAGCAATCGATCACTTCCCTTTAAAATCGAATTAACGGCAACTTTTTGCTCCGCATCTAACGCACTCTCCGCAAGCATCTCCGCCATCCCAGCAAGGCTGTTAAAGGGTGTCCTAATCTCGTGTGACAGCGTCGTTAAGAAACTAGACTGCGCCCTTTGAGCAGTCTGCGCGATTTGGGTTTGCTCGCTCAAAGCGCGGGTCCTACTGAGTACCCGTGCCTCGAGTTCCCGATCAATCAAAGCCTTCTCATAAACCAAAGCGATGATATCGGAAATCTGCTGCAACGCGCGCAAGTTCTCAACGGACAGCGCCGGCAACCGTAGTGCCGTGATCTGCAGGAAACCAACTGGCGTCTCGTTCGCACACACGCACACCAGAACATCTGAGCTAAAGACATTTTGCGAAGGCCCCATTGCTTGCTCTGTCGACCAAGCAGGCGTGCTCAGTGGCTGGTCTCCCATGCTAAAGCAGCATCTAAGTTCCTTGAAAAAAGGCAGCGAACCAGCCGAGCCCGCACGTCCATTTTCGGTGTATTTCAAGGCAAGGTCATTTGCCTCGGGATGAGCCGCTGTTGCTGCGCCAGAATCAACGCGCACCCAGACGACTGCATCACAATCCAACAAAGACCGGGTTGTTTCGACCACAACCTCAAGGATCCGCTCCGAATCAACGTTCTTCATCAACTGCAATGAAAGACTGCTGACTAAACGCTGAATCTGCATTCTAAAATCAAGTCGTCGATCAAAGGCTTCTAAGGAGGAAGAAAGCGCTTGGTACTCGGTGGGGCCATCATAGGAAACTTCAAGGCTCCCTTGATCTAAAATGGCTGCCCGAGCATTTTGACTCAAGTTCGTGATCGGTCGCACAAACTGGTTCAAATGCACCCGCAAGATAATAAGCAAGTAAGTTAAGTAAATGAAGCCTGACAGCCACTGTTCACGCGCCAACCTAGATCGCGAACGATCAAACTCCTCGCGCGCTTTCGACTGTTGAACGTCGCTTTGGGCGCGTAATGAAGCCATCGCACCAATTAGAATCTCGAGCTCGGCATCATAGGTTGCGAGGTACTCGTTGATGTGCCTGCTCAGAGCGATTTCATCCAAGCTTGGTAAAGATTCAAGATCAGCCCGTACACGAGACATTGCCGATCGCGCCAGTATCGCTTCGACGTTATCCAGTTTTAGCCCCTCAAGCCGCTCGGTAACGAGCGCGTTTTGTCTGAGCGCACCCTCGACCAAGTAAATCTCACCGGTGGTGTAGATCAGGTCCGAGGTCGTCATCGATTGCTGAATAAACACCTCGAGTTCATCGACATCTCGCACCAAATTATTAGCTTGGGCCAGACTGCCTGACTGAGACTCAATCAAGGTCAATTCCAAAATAAAGTAATAAATAATGCCGGCTGCAGGCAACATTAACGATGCCGTAAAAACCAAGATATGTGTCAGAACAGACAGCCGTTTTAGAATACTCAAAGCGGTAAGACCTCTAGCTTACTCAGAAACATTCGAAGAAAAAAATAGATGTGCGACATTAAGAATTGCACGGCTGGCAACGTTTAATCATTTCGTTGCCAAAAAGCATCCGTCAAAACCAGTGTTTTCACCGCCGATAGCACCATGGTTTCATACAGATTCTGATTCAAGACGGCTTTGGGCGGCACGATTTCTCCAGTCTCGTTAAAAAACTGAGATAACCCTGCTGTCGACAGCCCCTTGAAGTATGCTCGAAACTCGGGCTCTTCTGCTTCCGCGCAAAAGCCACCGCGGCAACGCTGAAAGGTGTAATCGACGATTTCACCTGCGGGATTCAAGGCCCAGGCAATTTCAACTAAACCCCAATCACCGGGTTCACTGCGCACGTGCACCAGACCTAACAGGTCTTGTGCATCGCGGATGTAAAACAACGTGTGCTTACCGATCTCCTTGGCATGCAAGAACACGGGCAGACCCGTCTTAGAAAGTCGCTCATTCGCTTGGGACGCCTTAATATTTCTAACTTCGGATTCGTAAGCGACGTAGTTCGGATACAACGTTTTAATTTGCGCAACGGGATCCCGAAGCGCGCAGAACGCAACCCCATAAGCCTTCGTCGACAGTAGGACACTCGCTATTATAAGCAACCATTTCATAGACCGACCTTTTTAACCAAATTTCTTTATGACGAACCAATTACCCGGCCGTCCTCGAAGAAGCAGCTGACCTACGGCCGCCCTACTACTCTTTTAAGCCTTAAAGTTTAAGTCTTAAAAGCCAGAACAACATCGGACTTAAGTACTAGAAAAATGATTAACGCGCAGTACGCTTAACTCATGCTGCAACGGGCCATTCCAGAATTGACTCAGTCCGCAACCGCCATGGCTTTATGGCCTGCTAGTTCACAGCATGGATTCGCCCAACCGCCGCAGAGACACGCCGGTGGGCTCGTAGATTTTACCGGCAAAGCCCCTTTTCGCGGAGACGTCGCAATTTCAAGTTTGGCTCGGCGATTGCGTCACCCGCCAGTTGACCTCACAAGACGTTAGATGTTCCACTCAGTGACGGCCTCGACGCGCGTCGGCGTCGCGCCCTTTACGAAAGTGCCAGACAAGTCCCATCCGAGCTCATCACTGAAGGAATACGCTATGCGAACAATGGGTCAAAGACCAAGCACCCGTTATTGCTATGCTGATTTTCAAAGCGTTTGTTGGGTGCTTGCAGTGTTGGTTTTTGGATCGGTGGATATAAAAGCCGATAAAAATGCGTACAAGCAGCTGCCGCTGATCGATAACAGTGGCACTTATAGCCGCCCAATTTCGACCAAGAGTGCCGCAACCCAGGCATATTTTGACCAAGGCCTGCGATTTGCCTGGGGATTTTATTTTCCAGAAGCGATTGCCTCGTACCAGACTGCCAGCCAACTAGACCCCACCCACCCGATGCCCTACTGGGGACTCGCGCATGCCATGGGACCGAACCCGAACAGTCGTTATGCGCGCATGCCAGATGATCCGAAGGGCGAGGGCGCGAAAGCCATTGCGGCCGCGGTTGCTCGTATCGCCCGCGCGACACCTAAGGAAGCCCAACTCATCACAGCGCTACAGAAACTGTATGACCAAGCGCAATTCTCGAGCGCACAAGACCGTGATACCGCCTACTTAGAAGCCATGCGAGACTTAAACCAGCAGTATCCGACTGATCCCGATATTGCGGCACTTTATGCAGGCGCCTACATGTCGATCGGACGCTGGAATTACTGGGACACCGCGGGCAACCCAAGGTCCGAAACGGCAGAGGTTGCGGCGGCGCTAGAGCGCGTCATCGCCACCGGCAGACAACATCCTGGGGTATTTCACCTCCATATACACCTCATCGAAGCCTCAAACGAACCCGAGCGAGCGCTCGTTTCAGCCAATGCGCTGGAGGCGACGATGCCCATTGCTGGGCATGTCGTGCATATGCCCGCCCATATATTTGTTCGAACCGGCGACTTTCAGCGCGCAATCACCAACAATCAGCGCGCCCTTGCAGTGGATGAAACCTTGAGAGAACTCTGGGGTGATCATCCCCTCCCCAATCTTGGCACCTACCCGCTGTCTCATCGTATTCACGCACCCCATGCCATCGACTTCATACGCTATGCGGCGACGGTGCAAGGTAACTATCAAACAGCCATTGAGGCCGCCGAGCAAACGCTCGCACGACTGCCCAAGGGCGCCGCGCGCAATCCACGGAGTCAAAAACAAATCGCAGCGCCCTGGTTAGTGCATAAGATTTTTGGTCAGTGGTCCCGGGTACTGGAGACCAAGCGCCCATTGGATGCCTCGCCCTATCTGACCGGCATGTGGGCCTACACTCAGGGCAGCGCGCGCGTCGCTCAGAACGATTTTACCCAAGCAAGTGTTCACCTCACGCAGCTTGAGGCCCTTGTCGAACTCAGCCGCAAGGACACCAGTCAGGCTGGGGCTACCCCAAATGCGCGGATATTGGAGTTGGCCGCTCTGAGTCTTCGCGGCGAACTACTTGAGGCGACCGGTGATCTTGACGGCGCCATCAAAGCCTTTGAAGCGGGTGTTGCGCTGGAAGATTTGAACAACTATACCGAGCCACCCGATTGGCCCCAACCCCTTCGCCATTATCTCGGCGCCACTCTGCTCAAAGCGGCGCGCCCAGCAGATGCCGAGGCGGTTTATCGCCGGGACCTGCAATGGAATCACAATAATGGCTGGTCGCTCCTAGGATTACACCAAGCGCTTTTGGCACAGGGCAAGACCGAGCAGGCAAAAGTCGTAAAGACAGCTTTCGATACAGCCTGGCAATATTCAAACATCGTTTTAAAACGCTCCCACCTTTAAACGGCTGGCTGTTTTGACGAGATCCAACCGTGGCGGGTTGGGCGATTCATAATTGCTGCGCTATTGATGAGTTTGGTCATTCATCTACGAGTCGATTACTGGTCGATTTCGCGGACCTCAAAAACGGGCACGCTTCGGGGCGCGGCACTCGCAAGGTATTGCTGCAGTTGCTCGCTGTCTTGTGCCCGCAGCGCAAGGCGCGCATCGGCCTCAACTCGCGAGAGCGGTTCGATCATCGCGTCGAACATACGACCATCGTATTCGACAACGACGCGGGGATGTGCAAGCAGGTTGAGCGCCCAATTCGGTTGTTTAACCGATCCAGCATTCGTCCCAAATAAAAAAATACGACCGTCTTCAAGTACCGGAATTAAAGGCACATCAAAGCGATTACCCGACCGTGCACCCTTGGTTTGCAATAGGATCAAGGGTAGCCCTTCAAATCCTGCCACTTTGCCAGCATTCTGGCGAAATTCCGCAATAACTCTTGGATTTAACGCACGCCAATCCATTGTTTACCCCCCAACCAAGACCTCTTTTTACCAGATCTTAAGGTCACGAGCCTAGCCCTCTTTTAAGTAAGGCGACAGCCTCTTTAAGAGCGTCTAGGGCCGCGAAATTACAGGTGTTGTTATTAGCGATCTAACCCGTAAACGGCGTCAACGAAGTTAGAGAAGGTCTTAGCAAACCGCTTTAAACAAAGGTTCGTGTAGGTCATCAAACAACTGATAATCGCCGCCAGCACCCAACTCGAAGACCACATTTCCAACGAAAACTTGTCCATCAGGAAACCACTTGGACGGTTTGCAATTTTCTCGTCGCGGGTTGATAGTCTTAAGCTCTAGCAAAAGGCGCGCTCTTATTTCTTATGCGAGGATCCTGCGATGCAACTCGGCTATATTAACATCTTTGTTTCAAACCTTGCGCGATCGATCCAGTTTTACACCGAGGTACTTGGTTTCAAACTCGGCGCCTTCGAGCCCGAATTCGGTTACGCCCCACTTAAAGGGGCCACAATGCCCATGGCGCTGGCGGAGGATCTGTCGGGTCAGTTCGTTGGCGGTCATACGGGTGTTGGGATGATCGTTGACGACCTCGACGCCGCATACCAAACCCTTTCGGCTAAAGGCGTTCACTTTGATATGGTTCCGACCCGCCAGCCTTGGGGCGGCGACTTAGCCTTGTTTCAGGACCCCGATGGCAACATCTTCTATCTTGATGATGGAGCACATCACGCCTGAACCCGATTCAGAGACCTTAGATCCCTGGTGCGGTCTTTGAGACTACCTTTGTGCTAGGCAATCGATATCACTTGTTCCGTTAATTTATCGACGTCCCGCTAAACCCTGATTTCATTCTGAGATTACGTCATTGCTTTGTTTCATTAACCAGTCCTCCGCAAACCAGCCCTCCGCAGCCCTTGTTTAGGCCATCAGCCCGACATCAATCAACTCTGCTAACCGTCTCGCGCCCCGAACAATCCACGCGCTCGGGTTATTGATTCCCATAAAAAAGGAAGATCACGATTTAACGCTAAAAAGCGGTTATGCTTACCGCGAAGATCGATTCAGAGCGCAATATGGACATTGAATTTCATTGGGACCCTGGCAGCACCAACACTTACTTCGCCTGGCACCTGCTTAAACCCATTGCCAGAAATTATGGCGCCCGAATCCGTCCACACTGCTTTAATTTAGGGTACGTTTTTCGGCAGAATCGCTATGCCTTAAGCGATGAACCGATCGCCAAAATGCGGAATCGAAAACGAGACCTTATGCGCTGGGCCGCGCACTATGAACGGCCGTTTAGAATTCCGGACCGGTTCCCAATCAAAACCAGCCGAATTTTACGTGCCGCCGTCGCCATGCGGGCCTGGAATCAAGAAGCCGCCTTTATGGATGCTGTCATGACACAATACTGGGAGCAAAATAATGACAGCATTGCAGAGGATGACGGTCTTGTGGCGCTCGCCCAACAGCTTTCAATTCCAGAAACCTCATTTCGGGCGGCGTTAACGGCAGATGAAACGGGCCAAACCGTCGTCAACGAAACCCAATCAGGGCTGGATAGCGGCGTTTTTGGGGCGCCAACCATTGTGATCGAAGATGAAATCTATTGGGGCAAGGATCGAATGGAATTCATTGCGCGGCATTTAGAGACCGGGCAAAGCCACCTCGCATCAAATTGATAGACCGGCCCAAAAACGCAAAAGCACAAGACACCCAGACCTAGTACACCGCGCCTTTGGATACCAAATCGCATCATCACAGTGCCCAGTTCGACGTGGGCGCCTCAAATCAACCGTTCACGCGATTATGAAATTTAGGAACTTTATTCATTTGAAAATCTCGCAAGCAGCCCTGCGATCCAGTAATCGAGATCATTGCGATCAATCATGCACGCCGCACTGCCTCGAGGCAGGATCTGGGTTAGCAGGGATTTTACGGCATCAGCCTCGCCAGGCGCTGCACGCCCTACTTTGGGCGCTCTTACTGTCTTGCCAAATCTTGCGGGCAGAGTCAGATAATCCGCCGAGCATGATGCTCGGCACGTTAACCGTAACAGGCGAAAACCTTAACAAGGAGACTATCGAGGTCTTTCGGGGCATTCCATTTGCTGCGCCGCCCGTTGGCCCATTGCGGTGGATGCCGCCCCAACCCCTGCCGGCACCCCACCAACAGTTAATGACCACACACTTTGCACCGGCCTGCTATCAAGGCGAGCACATCACGAAATGGTACCAAGGCGTTGTTTACGATTTTGGCGGTGACCCAAGGGTCATTGAGGCGCCCCAG
>JAQWWC010000046.1 GCA_029249645.1 Pseudomonadales bacterium | reverse complement strand
CGGCCGCCGGCCGACATTTCTGGTTTGAGGCGCCCCTTGAATCATTGCGCGCTACTCGATTAACCCTTTTGCGCTCAAGACTCGGTATAATCATTATTTTTTTGGAACGGGCTTATGAACGACGCGCTGTTAAATTCTGCTTTTTTGAGGGCTTGTCGTGGTGAGGCCACCGACTACACACCGATTTGGCTAAACCGCCAGGCCGGACGTTATATGCCGGAGTATCATCAAGTAAAAGGCGATACGCCGAGTTTGGATTTTTTTAAAACGCCTCATTTGGCCGCCCAGGTTACCTGTGATGCGCAGCGGATTCTGGGCGTTGATGCTGCAATTTTGTTTGCAGATCTACTCCCGATCCTAGAGCCTATGGGGCTAGAACTGGATTACTTGCCAGGTTTTGGGCCAAAGATTGCCAATCCGATCCGCAGCAATGCCGATATTGATGCGGTTCGGCTGACCCCGAGCAGAGAGTCGATGCCGTATATTCGTGAAGCGATTGGCCTGATTCGCGCTGAGTTACCGGCGGACATCCCTTTAATTGGATTTGGTGGAGCACCGTTTACGCTCGCTTCCTACGCGATCGAGGGCCAGGGCTCAAAAAATTACGTTCACGTAAAGCAGTTGATGTACGGCGACTCGGTTGCTTGGCATGTGCTCATGGAAAAGATTACGGATGCTGCGATCGATTATCTTAATGAACAGATCGATGCTGGTGTTCAGGCTGTGCAGATTTTCGATAGCTGGGTGGGTGCACTGGGTCCCAGTGAATTTGAGCGATTTGTTCAACCCCATAGCCAGCGATTGTTTGATGGCATCAGTGGTCAAGTGCCAGTCATTCATTTTGGCACTGGTAATCCAGCGTTGTCAGGCGCGATGGCTCGCAGCGGTGGCGACGTCTTAGCGCTTGATTGGCGAAGCGACTTGATGGCAACGTGGGATGAAACTGGGGTTACCGCCGTGCAAGGAAATTTGGACCCGATTGTCCTGTGCGCAACCCAGGCAGCCGTTGTGGATGAAGCCGATCGATTGCTGACGACAGTTGGCGCACGACCCGGCCATATCTTTAATTTAGGGCATGGCATTATTCCTGAGACACCTGTTGACCACGTCAAGGCCTTGGTGGATTTTGTTCACGACCGATCAGCAGTCTTGCGGCAGTGAAACCATCTCAGATTATGAGACCGTTCTGAAAAACACTTTGGCGTTTCTTTGCCAGTTATAAAGAGCTTGCTTGTCTTCAGGCAATTCTGTCACCGACGTTGCTTCAAAGCCGCGTTCCTTAAACCAGTGAGCCGTTTGGGTTGTTAAGACAAAAACCCGATCGATGCCTTGCGCTTTAGCCGACTGAATGAGCGCCTTAAGCAACCTGTCGCCGTGGTCTAAATCTCGGTGCAGTGGGTCGGTCGCAAGGCAGGTAATCTCGGCGCCATGACGAAACGGATACAGTGCGCCACAGCCAATGATCAGACCTTCCTGAACGACAACCCAAAATCGGTCTAACTCTGATTCGATCAACTCCCGAGATCGTTTAACCAGTGCGCCTGTCGCTTCAAGCGGTTCAATGAGAGCCAAAATGCCACGGATATCGATTAATTGAGCTTCTCGAAGTTGAGCGGAAGGAGTTTGAACAATTTGAGTGCCGCAGCCTTCCCGAGTGAATAATTCTTCTAATAAGGCGCCGTCGTGGTCAGGATGAATCAGATGACATTTTGCGGAGGTTGAACCAACGACCTTTTTGGCGGTTGCCAAGAGATTAGTCAAACTGGGCCACTGTGCTGGGTCCAAAGCGGCAGTGGTTAGCTCACTGATGGCCTGTCCTGTTTCATCGATCAGACGATCTTGATTGATAAAATAAATCAGTTTGTCTGCCTGGAGCGCGGTTGCGATCTCGCCGGCAAGGACTGTTGGGTCCAAGCCAAAGGTTTCGCCAGAAAGCGAATAACCCAAAGGGGGGACAATCACCAGAGCGTGCTGATCCAGACTCTTTGCCATCTCAATGTGGTTCACGCGACGAACAATGCCGTCGTGTTCTTGATCGACGCCGTTGAGAATACCAAGAGGCTGGGCCTTGATAAAATTGCCAGAGACCGCGACGAGATCTGAAGATTGGCTAACCGCATTGGGCAAGCCTGCTGAGAGCTGTGCCAGTAGGCGTTGGGTTGTGCCCCCGGTTTGTTCAAGGTAGGCCTCGAGATTGCTTGCTGTAATAACGGGATGACCTGGTTCAGAATCGGTTTGAACTTGCAGCATTCCGGCGTTTGCGTGCACCACGACCAAGCGAACCCCAAGGGCATGCAGCAACGTTAAATCCCTCGCAATGCTGGCAAACGCATTCGGCCTGAGCGCGTCTTGATCCAAGCTGACCACAAAGGTTTTATTGCGATGAGCGTAAATATAAGGTGATGCGGTTCTAAACCATCGGATGGGATCTTGTTCGACGCTCATGCTGGACCTAGTTGAATTAAGCTTGCGAGGGATCATTATACTCATCATCGGGCGTTTTCGCTTAGTGGCAGAGGGTCTAAACGCGGTTGTGGGGTTGCGCAGTAGCCGATACCAATACCGCTGTGGATCAAGCCCCTGCTAATATTGATAGCATGTCTTAATAGCACTGAGCAGCAGTTAAAGGATTGTGAATCTATGCAACAAGAGAAATTAACGGTCGCGGGATTACTTCAGGATCTGGTTTCGGATCAAAGACTGTCTGCCGCCGATGCAAAGCTGTTTGCCGCCGGGGTGCGACAAAGTCGGACCAAACTGAGTCACCCGATTGAGTTAATCGATTCGGCAGGCCTGACGGATATGGGTAATCCGGCGCAAACCCTGACGGCTGAAGCCTTGATGCTTTGGCTCAGCAAGAGATCGGAACTGTCTTACTATCGCGTTGACCCGCTTAAAATCGATACCCCTTCAGTCACCCGCGTCATGTCGAGCGAGTTTGCCCGGCGCCATCAGATCTTGGCGGTTGAGGTGAATGCCAGAGACATTTTGATCATTTGCAGTGAGCCTTATGTGACCAGCTGGGTCAGTATGATTGAGCAATCTCAGATTGGAAAAACGATTGTGCGGGCGCTGGCCAGTCCGGCTGAGATTCGGCGCTATATTGATGAATTCTACGCCATGGCGAACTCGGTCAAAAAAGCCTCAGCCCAGGGGTTGGCGGCGAGTGCACTGGGTAACTTGGAGCAAATGGTTGAGCTCGGTCAACTGGATTCGATGGAGGCCACTGACACGCACATTGTGAATATCGTTGACTGGCTGTTGCAGTATGCCTTTACCCAGCGTGCCAGTGATATTCATATTGAACCCCGCCGTGAAAAGGGTGCAACCCGGTTCAGAATCGATGGCATTCTGCACACGGTTTATGAATTACCGATGCCCGTTGTAAGTGCCGTTATCAGTCGTATTAAGACGTTAGGGCGCATGAATGTTGCTGAAAAGCGCAGGCCTCAGGACGGGCGATTGAAAACGAGGACGCCCAACGGCCAGGAAATAGAGCTTCGACTCTCAACCTTACCCACCGCCTTTGGCGAAAAACTGGTAATGCGGATCTTTGATCCGGCCATTCTTTTGAAATCGTTTTCGGAACTGGGTTTAGAAGCTCAAGAGCAGATTGTTTGGTCACAAATGGTTGGTCAGCCGAATGGCATTGTTTTGGTAACGGGCCCCACGGGTTCGGGAAAGACCACTACGCTCTACACCAGCTTAAAACAGTTGGCGACCGAAATGGTCAATGTGTGCACCATCGAAGACCCGATTGAGATGGTGGAAGATGCGTTTAATCAAATGCAGGTCCAGGCGAACATTGACCTCTCTTTTGCGGAAGGCGTGCGGGCGCTGCTTCGGCAGGATCCAGATATTATTATGGTGGGAGAGATCCGAGACCTCGAGACCGCCGAAATGGCGATTCAAGCTGCATTGACAGGTCATCTAGTGATTTCGACGTTGCACACGAATGATGCCCCTGCAGCCATTACACGGATGCTTGAGTTGGGGGTTGCGCCGTATTTAATTAAGGCAACGTTATTGGGAGTTATGGCGCAACGGCTGGTGCGGACGTTTTGTCCGCATTGTCGGTACGACATTGAACCGGATCTTGATGGCTGGGCAGAACTGGTTCATCCCTGGGGGGTTGAACCGCCAGTCAAAATGGCCGCTGCGGCGGGTTGCCAGGAATGTCGAGAAACGGGGTTTAAAGGTCGCGCCGGGCTTTATGAGCTTTTGACCATGAGTGATCCCGTGAAGCAAATGGTGGTTGGTCATGCAGATGCTGGCGAGATTCGCAAAGCCGGGATGCAAGCCGGGATGCGGACCTTGCGATTAAGCGGCGCTGAAAAAGTATCGAAGGGTGAAACCAGCATTGCTGAAGTGCTGCGGGTTGCACCCGTTTCAAGTTATGAGTGATGCCCTTGGACTTGTTTCACCTTAGACATCGTAGAGGGTCGAGCGTCCGCGGGAGGTTGATTTGAACCGGCGGTGGACCCACCAATATTGCTCCGGTGCATCAGTGATGGCTTGCTGGATCTGACGGTTGATGAGGCTTGTATCCTCCAGATCGGATTGGGTTGGGAAAGGGGTTTCCGGCGCTTTGATTACGACCGAATAACTACCATCAGCGTGGCGGTAATGACTCATGAACACCACTTTCGCACCCGTTAAGCGCGCAATACGGTTCGCGGCTGTCGTGGTCGCCGCCGGCAAGCCAAAAAACGGCGCAAAGACCGCATTCTGTCGTCCATAATCTTGGTCGGGGGCATACCAGAGGCGATTGCCAGCCTTAAGGTTTCTAATAACGCCGCGAATATTATGTTGGTCTAGTGCCTGTTTGAAATGATGACCCCGGCCGTGTTGCATTAGCCACTCAAGCACTGGATTCTTATTGGTTTTATACATCACGTTAAAGGGTCTTTTTTGGCTGAGTAAGGCGCCGGCCAAGTCAAGGGTAGCAAAGTGCATTCCGATGATGAGAATACCAGGATCGGTGTCAGTTCGATCTAGGTGTTCAAGGCCGATAAAACGCACGGTCAAGTCCTTAAGTTTTTCGGGGTGTAACCAAGTGGTTCCGGTTTCAATCAATCCCTCGGCGGTTGAGCGAAGATTGGCCTGCAGTAATTGTGTTTGTGCCTCGGGGGTTAAATCTGGAAAGCAGAGAGAGAGATTCACCTTGGCGATTCTGACGCGCCGGGGTGTGAGGTACTTTGCGCCGCGCCCCAGCAGTCTTGCAAGTCGCTGACGCGTTGGTTGAGACAATCCGGTTAAAACAAAGGCAAGCGCAATCCCCGCCCAAGTTAGCCAGTAGCGGGGATGAAAAAGCGCACGGGATGGTTGATAACGCGTTTGCACGGTAAAGGGCTCCATCGATGAGCCATTGTAAGGCGAAAGCCGTTCTTTATAAAATTCGCGATCGCAGCTCTTAGGAGGCCCGCTTCACTATAGTAAACCGCTGGATCCTCAATCAGGCTGCCCACTCGCCGTGGCTGACGCCGGGTCGCGTAAAGACCGCGGGCACCCAACCAATGCAGGAAATGATTCGAAGAGCCCAGTAACTGTTGAGGATGCACGGAGCACCCCCAATACCACGGTTACAGAATCTGTAGATCAAGAGCGAGCGAGTGGTCGAGCCTACTCGCTTTCGACGTCGGTAATAACGCGATCAATCACATGAATGATGCCATTGGTGGTGTAGATGTCACTGGAAATTACCGTCGCGCCTTGGATGAGTAATTTACCATTTTCAATAGTGATTCCGACGGTGTTACCAGAGAGTGTTTCAACATTGGTCCCGTTCAATGAGTAGGCTGTCACGGAGTCGACTGTTGAGCCCGCTATGACATGGGTAGTCAGCAGCGATGTCAGTGCTTCGGTGTCTGCCAACAGGGCAGACAGCTGATTTGCATCAATCAGGTCAAACGCCGCGTCGGTGGGCGCGAAAACCGTGAGCACGCCGTCTGGATCGCTTAGGGCCTCGACGAGGCCAGCCGTTTCAAGGGCTGTTAATAAGGTGGTAAACGTCCCAGCAGCGACGGCCGTGTCTACAATATTTGCAGTGACTTCGCCCTTCGGAGTCGGAGGTAGCATGACGTTGTCTATGACGTGAATGACCCCATTCGACGCCATGTTATTTGCGCTGGTAACAGATGCCAAGTTAACCGTGAGCCCGGCATCCCCAAGCGAGAGTGCCGCTCTGTCGCCGGCATTGGCCATTTCAAGAATGGACTGATCGGATGCCGCAATGGAGGCTGCTGTGTCGGCAAGCACGACCGCGTCAGCGTAGACGTGATATAGCAGGATGTCGGCGAGGCGTTCTGGGTCTGCAAGGAGTGCGTTAAGCACATCGGCTCCAAGTTTTTCGAAGGCCTCATCTGTGGGCGCAAATACCGTGTAACGTTTGTCCGCGTCGGTTAACGCACCAACAAGGTCGGCGACGGAAAGGGCGGCGAGCAGTGTCTCGAAGCTGCCCGCGGCGGATGCCACCTCAGCGACGTTGAGTGGGGGCGTTGGCAAGCCTGCTGCGCCAACAATGACTGTGTCGATGACATGGATTATGCCATTGGACGCATAGATGTCAGCGATGACGACCTTCGCGCCACCAACGCGCAATTCGCGCTTGCTAGAAATTGAGATTGGTAGGTCGGCGCCTCCAACGGTAGTGGCCGCGGTGCCACTGAGAGCGTAGGCGGAAACGGCATCGACGGCAGCGTCTTTGAGGACGTGCTGCTGGAGGATGGCCGTTAGATTGTCGAGATCCCCCAGGAGAGCCGTTACGTTGGCCGATCCCATCGCCTCAAAAGCCGCGTCGGTTGGTGCGAAAACAGTGAAGGTGTCGGTCTCGCTGGCTAGGACGGTATCAAGGCCAGTTGCGCCGAGGGCGGCAACAAGGGTGGTGAAACGTTCGTCAGCCGCCGCAATGTTGACGATGGTGTTTTCGCTCGGCGTTGCATCGGCTGGTGGTATCAGTACGGCATCGATCACATGGATAACCCCATTGACGGCCTCTAAATCGGTGGCTGTGACCTTGGATAGGTTCAGAAACAGCGAATCGTTTTTGGCTGAAACACCAACCCGATCGCCATTTGCCATTTCAACCGTCGTCCCAACAGCGCCAGCGGCGCTGGCGGAATCCAGTGCCGTGCCACTAATGACGTGATACAGCAGAATGTCTGACAGTGTTTCAGGATCAGCCAAAAGATCATTGATTGCAGCCTCGCCGAGCAGCGCAAAGGCCGCATCGGTGGGTGCGAAAACCGTTAACGTTGCCGATTGATCGTCGATTGTGCTTGTCAGGCCTGCCGCATCGATGGCGGCTATAAGCGTGGTGAAGCCGCCCGCCTCCGTTGCAACGTCTAGTATGGTCGGTGTTGGAGCGGGCAGATCCGCAAGGGGTATCGGCTCTGGTGCTTTCTTAAAGTTAGTGTCACAAGCTGTTAGTGCTAAGCAAGCAAAAAAAAGACCGCTGAATCTTTTGAGTAATCGCATG
>JAQWWC010000045.1 GCA_029249645.1 Pseudomonadales bacterium | reverse complement strand
GCCGAGGTCAGACCCACAACCCCTGCCCCAATAACAACGACATCTTCCTCTATTGCTTGCAAATGCAACCTCCGCTGGTTTGGCCGCTGGTTTGGCGCGACTAACGCGCCGGTCTTGTACTTAATTCACCCACGACGCAGGCAAATTGTCAAAGACCGACCTGTCAGGGCAGGCATTGCACCGGATCATTGTTGCATCCCCAAAACGTCAACCAACACCTTGGCAGACCTAGACGAGGGGGCGACTTCTGGTTAACCTCCAAGGCAAGCAAAAATAAGGACTTCCAATGACCTACGCGCCAGCCGAGCAACGGTATTTCGATGCAGACAGCCACATCATGGAACTGCCCAATTTTTTAAAAGCGTACGCGGATCCGAAGCTACGGGACGATATTCCAGAAGTCAGCTACAGCGCCTCGCTGGTCACCGATGAAGAAGTTGCCATCATTATGGCCCAAGGCGGACGCCACAGTGACGAGCACATCCAAGCGCAAATCGCCCTAGGGGATGACCTCATCGCGCACTCCAAGGAAATCCAAGCCTTGGGGGCCTTCAACAAGCAAGACCGAACGCAAGCGCTGGATCTACTCGGCTTCGATAAACAACTCGTTTTCGCAACCCACAGTGTGGCCTTCCCGTTTCACCCCAGCTCGAAAAAAGATCCCACGCTTCGTTATGGCGCAACCCGCGCGCACAATCGGCATATGGCCGATTTCTGCGATACCGATGCAAGGCTTATGGGCGTTGGCATCGTTCCTCTGGATGACCCAAGCAGAGCGATGGCCGAACTGGAATTTGCGCTGGAATTGGGCTTGGAAGCGATTTGGGTACCCCATCGCGCTCCCATTGACCGATCGCCCGGCCATGTCGATTTAGACCCCTTCTGGGCTCTATTGGCGGAATCTGGCACCCCCTTTGTATTGCATGTAGGCGGCTCGCCCCTGCAAGCTTTAAAGGCCTGGAGCAACAACGGTCGTGCAGCTGTCAAAGATTGGATGGGAGGCGGCGAAAATGTTCGCACCAAAGATGCCGCCGTGATGCATCAACCACCCGAAACCTTTTTGTCGATGTTGATCCTCGATGGCGTGCTTGACCGAAACCCCGGTTTACGCGGCGCCGCCGTTGAACTCGGCGCCGGCTGGGTCCCTGAAATGGTTAGGCGGCTCGATTGGGTAACTAAAATTTACAGCCGAGTCGATGAGTCGGTTCGCTTCGAACGCGCGCCCAGCGAGCAGATTCGTCAACAACTGGCATTCACCCCCTTCCCGAATGAGAATGTCGCTCATCTGATCGACGACTCAAATGAAGATCTCTACCTTTTCTCGAGCGATTACCCACATGTAGAGGGCGGTCGCAATCCAATCGGCAAGTTTGAATCGTATCTCACCGATGCCAATCCTGCGGTAAAGGAAAAGTTTTATGCGGACAACTTTTTAAGACTGTGGCCACACGCCGCGGCATAATGCCCACCACCGGCTAGGCCCACCTAGTGGGCCCAACCGCTTACCAAAACGCTTTACGCCCGGCAGTGGCTTCGTATTAGGCGGCTTTGCCGCCTGGTAATTATTCATTTTGGTGACTTTTCTATGACCCTACTGGGCAAGATATCTGCAAAGACTTTCCTTGAAACCTATTGGCAGCAGCAACCCTTGCTCGTTCGGGACGCACTCCCGAATTGGCCGTCCCCCTTGTCCGGTGACGAACTCGCCGGACTCTCGATGGAACCGGATGTCGCGTCCCGAATGGTGCAAGGCTCTGAAGGTCAAGGCCAATGGTCGGTGGCCTTCGGTCCGTTTGAAGCCGCTGATTTCGCAACGCTGCCGGCATCTAATTGGTCCTTACTGGTGCAGAGCACCGATCTGTGGGTGCCCGAAATTGCAGCCTTAAAAAATCAGTTCAACTTCCTGCCAAGCTGGCGACTCGACGACATTATGGTGAGCTTTGCGCCACCCGGCGGCAGCGTCGGTCCGCACTTTGATCAGTACGATGTATTTTTGATTCAGGTTGAGGGTCGCAGGCATTGGAAAATAGGCCAGCGATGCGATGAAGACACGGCCCTGCTATCGGGCACAGACCTCAGTATTCTGGCGGATTTCGTCACCGAAGCTGAACACACGTTATCGCCTGGAGACATGCTCTACTTGCCGCCCGGGGTTGCACATCATGGTGTTGCGCTCGACAACTGCCTGACCTATTCGGTCGGCTTTCGCGCCCCGACGCTCGGCGAGATGATCTCGGATCTTGCCACCGATCTGGTCATGGAACCCGATCAGTTGGTCTATCGCGATCCGGACCCGGCGCTTTGGCAACAAGATCAGATTACCGATGCACACATCGACCAAATACAAAGTATGGTTCAAGCACTAGCCAATGACCGCGGCCGCCTATCCGACTGGTTTGCACGAT
>JAQWWC010000044.1 GCA_029249645.1 Pseudomonadales bacterium | reverse complement strand
CTCGCGTTGGGGGATGTTCGGGTTGGCGGGCTTGGACCCAGTTATTTCCCGATGGCCAGAACGATTATTGGTGGTTTGGTCTTCTCAACCCTGATTACCCTCGTCGTGCTGCCGCTCATGTACGTGCTGCTCGATGATTTGAAACAGTTTTCGCATCGCGTGTTAGCCGCCATTAAGCGGGGGCTGCAGCAAGTTTAAGAGGGTCTTGAAGGCAATCCATGCTCAAAGCGCTGGCTATTTCAAATTATCGATCGATCCGCGCGCTGGTGCTGCCTTTGGGGTCGCTAAATCTGGTGACGGGCGCCAACGGATCTGGCAAATCAAACCTTTATAAAGCACTTCGGTTATTGTCTGACACGGCGCTCGGTTCTGCTGCCGGCAGTATCGCTGGTGAGGGCAGTTTGGCATCGGTACTTTGGGCTGGCCCTGAGCAGTTCAGTCGCGGCATGATTCAAGGCGATGAGCCGGTTCAAGGTGGCCCTCGAAAAAATCGGGTGAATTTGAGGCTGGGCATCGCCGGGGATGACAGCAGCTACGCGATTGACTTTGGTCTGCCAGCGCCCGTGGCGCGGACCCTGTTCGACGGCGATCCGGAAATTAAACGCGAGGTGATCTGGATTGGCGAAACCTATCACCATGCTCGGCTAATGATTGACCGAACGGGCCCGGTGGTTAAAGCAAGAGATGACTCGGGCGCTTGGCAGGTGCTGAATCGTCATCTTCCGGTTTTTGACAGCATGCTCGCTAGATCCTCCGATCCGATTCTGGCGCCCGAAGCCTTCGCGCTGCGAGAGCACATTCGGTCGTGGCGATTTTATGATCAGTTTCGGACTGACCGCGATGCGCCCAGTCGGCAAGCGCAAATTGGCACTCGCACACTGGTGCTTCATCATGATGGACGGGATTTACCAGCGGCCTGGCAGACTATTTTGGAAATCGGCGATGGGGACGGGCTAGGGCGGGTCTTGGCAGATGCCTTCCCTGGGGCGGAGGTGTTTATCGAGCGGGACAATGGCCGTTTTGCCCTCAAATTCCATCAACGTGGTCTTCTGCGTCCGTTAGATCAGTGGGAGTTATCGGATGGCACGCTGCGCTACTTGTGTCTGGCTGCGGCTCTGCTGACACCGCGCCCGCCAACGCTGATGATTTTGAACGAGCCCGAAACCAGTTTGCACCCAGAACTCCTACCAGCGCTGGCGCGCCTGATGCTGCGGGCGGCGGAAACTACTCAGTTATGGGTGACGTCTCATTCTGATGTGCTCATTAGTTTGTTGCAGGAAGACCCGGTGTGTAACCATTTGCGCTTGACCAAACGCCTGGGCGAAACCCAACTGTTGGACATTTCCCCCGCGGACATTCCTGCTTGGCGATGGCCCAACCGGTAATGCTCTAACGTTAAAGCTCCGTCCCTGACGCTCAGGCCCGCGTTCCTGTTCTGGCCGAAAAGCACCGATTTGTCAGGAGCGTATAATTAGGTTTTGATGCGTCTGGACAGGATAGTGCAAGGGTTTCTAGCCCAGCTGCCAGAATGCGTGCGTCGATTAGGCTCAGATAAATCAAGCCAATGGTTATAAAAACGATTAGGAGAAAGGCTACATGAAAATTTGGAACTGGGGGCTGCTGTTCGTGTTTTTCGTCATTGCGCCGGTGTCAGCCGAGCGGTGGGAGGCAGATATTCAAAGCCTTACTGAAACGCACACATCAGACGTTGTGGCGCTGAGACACTGGTTTCATGCTAACCCTGAACTTGGGAATCGCGAGTTCAATACGGCTGCTCGAATTGCTGAAGAGCTGCGAGCGCTTGGCTTTGATGAGGTGCGCGAAGGCATTGCGCACACGGGCGTCATCGGGATATTAAGGGGCAGTCAGCCTGGCCCGGTTGTCGCGCTTCGTGCGGATATGGACGCTTTGCCGGTTAAAGAAAAAACGGGATTGCCCTTTGCCTCAACGGTTACGACCCTTTGGGAGGGCGTTGAGACCGGTGTCATGCATGCCTGTGGCCACGATGCACATATGGCCATCTTGCTAGGCGTTGCACGGGTCTTGTCGGATCTGCGTGTTGAGATTCCGGGTACCGTGATGTTTATCTTTCAACCAGCAGAAGAGGGTCCGCCGGGTGACGAAGAAGGTGGGGCTGAATTGATGTTGAAAGAAGGGATCTTTGCTGGCCCAGACCGACCGGGTGCGGTTTTTGGACTGCATGTCTTTCCAGGACCGACGGGTTCAATTATGTATCGACCGAATGGCTTTATGGCGGCGTCTGATTATTTGGAAATTAACGTTGCCGGTGTACAGACCCATGGCTCGATGCCGTGGCATGGGGTTGATCCGATCGCAAGTGCGGCTCAGGTGATTAACAGCCTACAAACCGTTGTGAGTCGTCAGATGGATATCAGTAAAGCGCCTGCTGTTGTCACCATTGGCACCATTGCTGGGGGTAACCGTGGCAACATTATTTCAGATGGCGTGCGCATGACCGGGACCATCCGTACGCTTGATCCAGACATGCAAGTTGAGATTCATGAGCGCATCCGGGATACCGCAACCGCTGCCGCGGCGACGATGGGTGCGACTGCCGATGTCCTGATTGATGTAGGCTATCCCGTGACGGTAAACGATCCAAAACTCACCCAAGAGATGGCGGGGGTTTTGAATTGGGCCGCTAACGATGCCGCCAGCGTGGTGCCGCCCATTATGGGGGCCGAAGATTTTTCCTATTTGGCGATGGAGGTGCCGGGATTGTATTTTGCGCTTGGGGTGTTTCCTGAAGCGGGAGATGATCGGGTTGTTGGTGTGAATCATTCGCCATATTTCTATGTAAATGATCGAGCCTTGCCTGTCGGCATCCGAGCCTTGTCAGGTTTGGCTTTAAACTGGCTGTCGGCGCGCGCGCCAGAATGATGGCGTCGCGTGAATTAGGCTCGCGGCGATGCTTAGGGGTTCTAGCAGGGAGGATACATAGATGCCTTTGAGTGTATCGGATCATCTTGATTTAGGTCTGGATCTCATGGGGCCCGCGAGCTGTAACGGCCGAAGCAATGGTGACGTCCGAAACGCGTTAGGCCATCCGTTAGATCAGCAGTATGTGCCTTGTCTAGAAAGCGGCGTTGATGCGGCGTCGGGCCAGGTTATATCCGTTGACGACTTCACATCTGCTCGGTACCCCGGTACCAGCCGAAAACTATGGCTGTATGCCCCGCACATGCGAGTGGTGGGTGCGCCCAATCGTTTAATCATTTTTAATGATGGCGGCGCTTACCTGGCGCGAGAAGGCGCAGCCCGTGCGACGAAAGTGTTGGATACGCTGCATCAAACGGCTGAACTGACCAACACCTTCGGGGTCTTTATCCAGGCAGGTCAAGGGCAAGTGATGCCGCCGGCCTCGCCCTTAGCCTCTTATGGTGTAGCTGAGGCGCAACGCAGCTGGGAGTATGATCGGTTAACGGACGACTACAGTTTCTTCTTATCGGATGAGGTGATGCCTTTTGCAGCAAGCCAGTTGGACGTCAGGTGGTCCTCCGCGCCGGAAGATATTTTGCTATGCGGTATTAGTAGCGGCGGTATTGCGGCTTTTACAGCGGCATGGCACCAACCAAAGCGGTTTCAAAATGTGTTGTCCCACTGTGGCTCCTTCACAAATATCTGGGGGGGGCACAATTATCCCTACCTGGTTCGCACGACGCCCAGAAAGCCGTTAAAGGTGTTCCTGCAAAGCGGCGTGAACGATGCTGAGACCTTATTTGGCGATTGGGCGACGGCCAATCAAGCGATGTTCAAGGCCTTGATTTATGCCGGATATGACGTTCGATTCGAATTTGGGGAAGGCGGGCATACGTTGCGGCACGGCGGGGCTTTACTGGCCGATAGCTTGCGCTGGTTCTGGCCTACCTGATTGGAACGCGCAACCCGCCTGGCGGGCAACGAGTGCTGTCAGAGGTTTGAGCCTCACCGCGGGAGCAGGGGGGAGTCTTTTTTGGGACGACTCATCCGGCTTAAAAGGGCCATCACCCTGGCGTAAGAATGGTTCAAACGCGCGGCAAAAGCTGGCTCAGCATTACCTGCTCAATATACGACGTCTTGTGGTTGTGTGTAGGATACTCAAACAACTAAAAACAATTGGGAAAGATCATGAGCGACTTCGCCGGGAAAAACATCGTTGTGACGGGGGCTGGGTCAGGCATCGGTGCGGCAGTAGTCGGCCTGGCATCTGCGCTGGGTGCAGAGGTCGTTGGATTGGATATCAACAGAGCGTCAGGCGAATCGGTGGTCAATGCCCAGGGGGGCCGATTCCATCACTGTGACGTTAGCGATGTTACGAGTTGGCAAGAAACCGCTAGCATGCTGCGTCGCGACCTAGGGACAATTGACCATCTGCATCTAAATGCGGGTATTCAAATTGCTTCCCCCGACGCGCCCCTGGCAGATTATCAATTCAGCGCGATGAATCTAGCGCGTTACAAAAAAATGACTGGGGTTAACATCGATGGGGTGGTTTATGGGCTGTATCACCTGTTGCCACTGATGCGTTCGGGTGGGAGCATTGTAGTCACGGGATCCCTTGCTGGTATTACGCCTTACGATATTGATCCCTTGTACGCCATGACAAAACATGCCGTGACGGGATTGGTTAGAAGCCTAAAGCGGGAACTCGGCGAACAGCAGCTTCGCATCAATGCTTTGTGTCCCGCTGGAATTGATACGGGCATCATTCCGCAGGCCCAACGGACCCAAGAGGCTGTCTTTATGACCCCTGAAAATGTAGCGGGGGAAGTCCTGATGTTGTTTATGGCGGATGAAAGTGGTGCGACTTGGGCCAAGGTGCGCGACAGCAAGCCTGCGTGGATTATTCCAGCCCCAGGTCAAAAGAACCGGTCTTCTTAGACAGCGCTGATAAACCCGTGTTCGGTATGAGCCGACGTAACAACAGCCTGTAAAAATACATCCTACCGCCCTCGCTAGGCGTCGACCCGAATTAGAACCGTGGCTATGCAATGCTCGGTCTTTGAGCTACCACGGGGGTTGATGATGCAACGATTGGCTCGTGAGCACGGTCGCAGGATTTTACTTTAATCGACTGCGCCCACAGGGGGTGCTCCGATGCCCTCGGGAAGAGGCGCCGGCAGCCTCACCAGCGGCGCGTGATTTTGATTGAATAGTTTGGCGAGACAGTCGATATTTGTTGAAGTAACAACTCAAAAAATTCGAGGCCTATTCACATGGACATTAATGAGAGATTGGCAGTGGTCACCGGTGCGGGCTCGGGTATTGGTCGCGCCTTGGCCTGCCGGCTTGTAGATGCCGGAGCAAGGTTTGTGGTTTGTACCGATATTGATGAAGACGCTGCACGAGAAACCGCTAACTTGATTGGTGCAAAGGCATCTGCTGAGGTTTTGGATGTTACTGATCAGACGGCGATCGAAGATCTCGTTAAGCGTGTTGAGTCGACCTACGGTGGGATCGATCTACTTGTCTCCAATGCAGGCTATGCGCTTGGCGGCGGCTTAAAGCTCGATACAGATCAGTGGCGCGACATGATGGAAGTACATCTTTGGGCGCACTTGAACGCGGCGCGCGCGGTGATTCCGGGAATGATAGAGCGGGGGGGTGGTTACCTGCTCAATACGGCGTCTGCCGCTGGCCTTTTAACCCAATTGGATTCGGGACCTTATGCGGTCTCCAAGCATGCGGCTGTTGCGCTTGCTGAGTGGCTTGCTATTAACTATTCGGATCGAGGTATCGGCGTCTCTGTGTTGTGTCCGCAGGCTGTGCGAACCAATATCCTGGGCGGGCCCTCTGGTCACCGCAGTACTCAGTCAAACTCAAACCAGGCGGCCCAAGACGGCATTCTGGCGCCTGAAACCGTCGCGGATGATTGCATTCAGGCAATTATCGCTGAGCAATTCTTAGTGCTGCCTCACAAGGTTGTTGCAAAATACTTCGCCAACAAAGCCAATGACTACGAGCGCTGGTTAAGGGGAATGCGCCGCTTTCGAGACCGCTTGCGGCAAAAACGTAACCAAGCATAACGTCGCTCGTTTGACATGCCCCGGCAGTTGGTGTTTCTTGATCACTCTACCTCTAATTGATGACCTGCAATGCCTAGACCAAAACAACCGCAGCAATACTACGATGACATCAAGGCTAAGTTCCGGGATGCGCGAAATCTCCGCTTGGGCTACCGTCCTCCGGGCACAGATCAATTTACATCAGAGTTTAGTGGCGATTTAGGGAAGTATGCGGTTGACCCCTATGCGGCAGAGGTCCCGGATCGGGCGCCGATCACCGACGAAGTAGAAGTGTTGTTCATTGGCGGGGGGTTTTCGGCGCTGTTGACCTCTGCGCGATTGCGGGAACGCGGAATAGAGCGGGTTCGTATTGTGGAGCGGGGATCAGATGTTGGGGGCACCTGGTACTGGAATCGGTATCCCGGTGCAGCGTGTGATGTCGTAAGCTATGATTATTTGCCGCTTCTGGACGAACTCGACTACGTACCGGTCAATCATTATTCACGGGGTCCGGAAATTTTCGGTCACTGTCAGGCGATTGCCCATAAATATAATCTCTATGACCTTGCCGTTTTCAACACCACCGTTACGGAGACGCGCTGGGACGAGACTGAACAGCTTTGGCAGGTCACGACAGATCGTGGTGATGTGATGCGCGCACAATTCGTTATCTGTGCAAATGGCACGTTGGCAAAACCGAAATTATCAGCCATTTCGGGAATGACGACTTTTAGCGGCCACGCTTTTCATACCTCTCGATGGGACTACCAGTACACGGGACAAAACCTTGAACACTTGAAAGACAAGGTTGTTGGGATAATCGGGACCGGCGCGAGTGCGGTGCAGATTGTGCCCGAACTGGCGAAGACCGCGAAGGCGGTTTATGTATTTCAGCGGACGCCCTCATCGATTGATGTCCGGGATGACTGGCCAACGGATCCGAATTGGGCGCGTAAACTTGAGCCAGGATGGCAGAATAAAAGACGATCAAAAGTGCTCGCCGCTGTTGAAAATACGCTTGAGAAACGAGCGAGCAAAGGCACGACATCGCCTGAAGAAAAATTGACAAAGCAGGAAAATGCGAACATCGATTACATGATGCGCATCCACAGACGGATCGATGAAATCGTTAATGATCAAACAACCGCTGATGCGTTAAAACCCTGGTATATGTTTATGTGCAAGCGGCCTTGCTTCCATAACGAGTACTTACCGGCATTTAATTTACCGAACGTTCATTTGGTTGATACCAAAGGTCAAGGTGTTACAGAAATCAGCCCTGAAGGGCCGGTCTTCGAAGGACACGAGTACGAATTGGATCTTCTAATTTACGCCACCGGTTTTGAGGTTCAGCAGACCGGTATCTATAATGAGATCAAGGGCGAGGGTGGCCTAAATTTGCAGGATAAGTATAAAGATGGCATTCGCACGCTGCTCGGGATTCATACCGCCGGCTTTCCCAACCTGTTTATCATGGGTGGGTATCAGGCATCGTTCCAATTCAACCTTACCGATATGCTTCAGACCCAGGGCGACCATATTGCTGAATGCATCGATCATGTGCGCCGCAATGGGCATCATACGCTGGATGTAACAGACGCGGCTGAAGCGTGGTGGGTTGAGCAGGTTATTGAACACCGCGGTAAGACCAACCGATCGGAAGAATGCACGCCTGGTTACTACAACTTTGAAGGCAATGAACAGCGCCGGCAGGATGGTAACTATAACGGAGGGTTCCGCCAGTATTTCGAATGCCAGGGTCAGGTGAGAGAAAAAATGGCAGAGAATTTTCATCTCGCTTCAAGGAAGCTTTCATCGTCCTTAGACAAGGAGTAGGACATGTCGTATCCGTTATCCGGGGTTAAAGTCCTTGATCTATCGCGCGTTCTAGCCGGGCCTTTCGCGGGAAGGATGCTCAGCGACTTAGGGGCGGATGTCGTAAAACTTGAACCGCCTGAAGGCGACGTGACCCGGCATTGGGGCGTTAAGCGAGGTGATATCTCTGGTTATTATCACCAGCAAAACGCTGGAAAACGGAATATTGCGGTCGATCTAAGACACCCAAAAGGGGTGCTAATTGCAAAGTCGCTTGTTGCGCAGGCGGACGTGCTCATCGAGAACTTTCGGCCGGATGTCATGGCGCGGTTAGGGATCGATTACGAGACGCTGGCCGAAATCAACCCGCGCCTTATTATGCTGTCGATCTCTGGTTTCGGTGCAAACAACCCGGATAGTCGCCGCGCAGCGTACGCGCCGATTATTCACGCGGAGACGGGCTTGATTGCTCGGCAGGCTGCGTTGACTGGTGCGTTTCCCACGGAGTTACCGCTCTCTGTCGCAGACACGAATGCGGCCCTGCATGGTCTTGTCGGGTTGCTTGCTGCGTTGTATGCGCGAGCGCAATCGGGTCGGGGTGATCATGTTGAGATCTCGATGGTTGACGCAACGATTGTAACCAATGACGGACTGCATTATGCGCTGGAAGGACAATCGATGGGGGTTACCAATGAAGTGCATGAAACGGCCGCTGGTTTGCTGATGCTGGCGGGTGAGTTCAAATATATTTGGAAATTACTCAGTTCTGTTTATCACGTGAGTGATGGCCTAGACCCAGCGCAAGACGTGACCTTGTCCGACAAAATCGCAGCGCGACGAGCAGCCTCAAAAGCCTTCTTCACGAAGACCTGTGGCGATCGCGACGCAGTGATTCTGGCTTTGGATAAAATGAATATTGCTTGGGGCGATGTAAGGCCGGCATATGAAATCCGAGAGCTTGCATCTGTTAAAGCGCGTGCGTCTATTCAGGAGATTGATGACCGAGCAGGGGGCACGAGACCGATTCCCGCATCACCCTATAACTTTCGGCATTTAGCGTCAGCGGTTCGAGCTGGTGCGCCGCATCTCGGCGAACACAATGAGGCTGTACTGAAGCAATGGTTGGATTGGTCTGATGCGGAGATTCAGGATGTTGAGGCAGCCTTGCTAACCGCAACCCGTCACGGAATCGAGGAGTGAACGATGCAAGATTTTACAGGACGAACTGCTGTCATTACCGGCGGCGCGAGTGGTATCGGGCTCGGCATGGCGCGGTCGTTCGCTGCGCGCGGCATGCATCTCGTGTTGGCGGATCTGGATGAAACACTCTTAAAAGCAGCGGAGAAGGAGCTTTCGGAGGCTGGGACCTCGGTTGTCTGCCAGGTCTGTGATGTGTCGAAACTCGAAGACGTCGAGCGCTTGGCGGAAGTGACGCTGGATCATTTCGGCGGTGTCCATGTGGTTTGTAGTAATGCTGGGGTCGGCCTGCCAACGTCTGCACGTAATCTTAAGCTGACTGACTGGGAATGGATCATTAATGTCGATCTTTGGGGGCCAATTTACGCGGTGAAGACGTTTCTACCCCTCATAGAGGAGCAGGGCTTTGGCCATATCAATGCGACGTCTTCGATGGCGGGTTTGGTTTCTTCGCAAATGATGGGGGCTTATAATGTGGCCAAGCATGGCGTGGTGGCCTTGATGGCGGCCGTGGAGCGCGAGCTGCGGGCTAAGAAAAGCGCTGTCCGGGCGTCCGTGTTGTGCCCAGGACCTATCAACACCAATATCAGTCGCCACTCCGTTGATTTTCGGCCAGGTCGGGGAAAGCCAAAGGGGGATTCGGAAAAGGCCGGGAAGTTGGCCGGCAACATCCAGTCGGCACTGGAGAATGGGATGCACCCAGATGAGGTGGGTGAACTGGTTGCGAAAGCCATTGAGCAAGAAAAGTTTTGGATCCTGACGCACCCGCACTGGGCTAAGACCGTGCAAAAACAGTTGGACGCCATGGTAAACGATCAGACGCTGATTCGAGCATAAATCTGTTCTGGACCGTCGCGGGTGACCTAAGCAAATCTTAATGGCTCGACCTGGCAGCTCGAGGCAAATCGAGATGCCGCATAGCCTGCCTGATACGGTTGAGGCAGGCCCTTGATGTCCATACAGTCGGAAAACCGAGCTTCTCGCAAATTGATGTGACTGTGCAGTGATGGTTTTACGTCGCAGTCTTGATTGGGAATGACATTGGTTATAGGACCGCCTGAACCGTTTTTAACCGATGGCGGCGACGCGAATGATTGTTTTTATTGAGATTGCGGTTGGTGGGTAGCCTGCTCTCAGGAGTGATCCTTTGCAGGAATATCTGATAGTCTATGGTTTGACGATAAAGCATAGGCCCAAACGGGCACGACAGCGGACTAGAATGACTGCGAGGAACATGGTTTCTAGAATTATTTTTCTCATAGCATTTTTAATGCTGGTACCAGATGCCTTATCTGCCAGCCGTGGCATTTCTGTGCAGTTGCGAGCATCAGAATCGAAAAATGCTGAGTTAGTTGGTGAAATCCGCATGTATAGCGAAAGTTATGCCCTGGTTGTCGGTATCGACGAATACACGCAAGGATGGCCTAAACTCAGTAATGCGGTTAAGGATGCCGAACTGATTGCCGAAGCGCTAGAGGAAAAGGGTTTCGAAGTTGATCTGCACACAAACCTCGATTCCGCTGAATTGATGCAGGTTTTTAAGCGCTTTTTTATTCTGAAGGGCGAGCGACCCGACACGAGGCTGTTTGTCTGGTTTGCAGGGCACGGTGCAACGGTTGATGGTGAGGGTTATCTGGTCCCAGCGGATGCGCCCGCCCTATCACAAAGCGCTGATTTCAAGTTTTCTTCGCTGGCGCTTCGCGACTTTGGCACCTATATGCGTCAGTCGGGTTCCAAACACGTGTATGCTGTTTTCGATTCCTGTTTTGCCGGTACGGTCTTCTCTTCTCAGCGTGCTATGCCACCAGCGGCGATTACCCGAGCGACGACGTTACCGGTGCGCCAGTTTCTGACCTCCGGTGATGCGGATCAGACGGTTTCCGATGATGGCCAGTTCCGTGATTTGTTCATACGAGCAATACGTGGAGAGGAGCGCTCTGATGCCAATGCTGATGGTTATCTCACGGCGTCAGAACTTGGAATGTATTTGGGAGATCGGGTGACGAATCTCACTGAATCGGCCCAGACGCCTCGTTATGGTAAGTTGCGAGATCGAGATTTTGATCGTGGCGATTTTGTGTTTGCCTTACCAACGGCGCCCTTGATGGGTTCAGATGAAAGCGCTCGGGGCAACGAAATTGTGTTCTGGAACTCGATTAAAGACACGGGCAGCCGCAGTGAATATTCAGCATATCTCAGCCAGTTCCCAAATGGCCAGTTTGCCCAGCAGGCCTTGTTAAGACAGCGCCAGTTGCAGCAATCGGCTAACTTAAATCTACCCAGAGAACAGTTCCTCCAAGCGGGATCTTTCGATTTTAAGCCGATCAATCGTGACCTGGTTACGATTGAGCAAACGACTGTGCGAGCGGTTCCTAATATGGCGTCAGATATTGTGGGTCAGTTGGCGGCGGGTACCAATGTCTGGGCCTTAGGTGAATATAAAAGTTTAAGCGGTGACTGGTTTGACATATCGCATTCAGGCGTTCGGCTTGGATTTGTCTCGGTTGACCAGCTGCAATCTACAGAACAAACCGATCGTTTTATTCTCATTGATAGCAGCGAGGATCTGTCTGATTCATCCAGGCTGGATGATCAGTTGTCGCAAATGATGTATCGACTTTTAGACGCGCCAGCTGAGATGGATTCAGCGTCATTAGAGGACAACGACTCCGGCAGTGGAGAATCTGGGATGACACTACTGGCTAGTGATGCGTTGGTGCAAGAACCCGAAGCGGTAGTCGACGCTGAAAAAACAGCGGCTGCTGACGCGTTCACGGATCGGTCTGCCGCCTTGGAAATTATTCAGGAGTCGACTGGAATCGTGGCAACGGTCGACATTGCTAATGTGGATGCCTCAATCGAGCGCTCGCAAGCGCCCCAATCAAACGCTCAAACGCAAACCCTAGATGTGACGGCAGAAGCCAACATGCTGGCCAAGGCATCAGGGCACAACGATGTTGGGTTGTCCGCAACAGTCCAGTCTGAAATTTCAGTACTGGAGCAGCCCTCAGATTCGGTAGGCCCGTCTCTATCCGAGAACAACGAAGTCGTGGCTGCAGATCAACCAGAAGCTAAAGAGGCGTCTGGCCAGCAAGAAACTGAATCGTCAGGGGTGCTCACCGTCGCTGCCAAAGATGCAGGGCTTGATGGAGCGGTGCAGGTAGAAAAGGATGTAACCGTCGATAAGGATACGACGGTCCGCGCCGAGGAACGCCTGGGGGATTATGCGAGGCGATATATTAAGGCTGCGTCGAAGGGGAATATACAAGCCCAGTTTTACCTTGGGTACATGTACGAAAATGGGGAGCATGTTGTAAAAGATCTGCTTTCGGCTAAGAAATGGTACCGGGCTGCTGCTGAGATGGCGCATGTTAAAGCCATGATTAGACTCGCGTCTCTGCTGGGTGAAGATCCAGAAGCGACGGAATGGTTTCGAAAGGCTGCTGAAAAAGGTGATCCTGATGCTCAAACCATGATCGCTTTTCGGTATGAGAGCGGCACTGGCTCGGAGATCAACCTTGACGAGGCGGTGGTCTGGTATACGAAAGCGGCTGAGCAGGACCAAATTGTTTCACAGATCAACCTCGGACGTTTATACCATTTGGGTATTGGGGTTGAAAAAAACGTTGACCAGGCTATCTTCTGGTATGAAAAGGCGGCCGAGCAGGGAAATGAAGCCGCGCGTAACCGTCTGAAGCAGTTGCGACCCAATCCTAATTAAAGGCTAATCCAGTCTTTCAATTTTGGCAGTGGCGGCTTGCACGCCGAGTAGTTTTGCCTGCCGATAAAACTCTAAGGCGGTTGCTTTGTCTTTTTGAGTACCTCTGCCTTTTTCATACATTTCTGCTACGTGGAAGTAAGCAACAGGATAATTACGATCGATGGCCCCCATTAATAGCGTCATTGCCTTGTCATAGTCTCGGCGTACAGAGGAACCGCTCATATAGCGTTTGGCTAGGATGACTTGTGCTGGGGGATAATTAAGCGCTGCGGCCTTGCTTTGCCATTCGACGACCATCGATGAGTTTCTTTTTAGGCCGCCTTTACCCATTTCATAATATCCGGCGACGCTCAGTTGCGCCTCTGGGTCATTTCTGTTCGCAGCATCAAGAAACCATTGTAAGGCCTTTTCCTCATCGGCTTCACCCTCATCACTGAGTCCGCCGTCTGCGTAGATTTGGCCGAGCAGATGCATGGCGCCTAGGTAGCCCAGGCGCGCTGCATTATCTGCCGCAGACTTAGCATCACTGGCGCGCCCTGCTGCGAGTAATGCGCGCGCATATTGGATCTGAAACCTGGCGGCATCGGGGTAAAGTCGAAGAGCTTTATTGCATGCCGGTACGGCGAGTTGATGGGCTATAGCGGATAGTTTGATACTAATTTCGGTTGGCCGTCGGGCTCTGTAGGCTAGGGTATCGCAGTCATCAGACCCCGGCACAGATGCCCTGAGTTTTTCGATTGTTTCCCGATTGATCTCAGCATTAACTCGTAGGTTCTTGCGGACCTGAAAGACGGCCAGAGCCTCGCGCGTGACTTGATCTAAGATGCCTGACTCACGAGTTAGTGGAAAACCGACCTGAGCCAATAGCCTCTGGGCTTCTCGGGTCCTTAAAGACTGCGCCTTTTTCTCGGCCTCAACCTGTTGTAGTCGGTTTCTTTCGGCCATTTCCTGGAGCGCCGTTTCTTGTCTGGCCGCATTCTCCCTAACGCTGAGCAGTAACTCGGTGGCTTGATCATAGTACCGACCGTCGCGTCCTGTATTTTTTAAATAGCGTAATAATCGGTCTTGAGCTGCTAAGGAATCGTTGGTCTTATGCAGGGCGGTGGCTTCTAGGAAATAAAGCGCATCTGGAATTGGTGTATCCAGGGCTCGCATTCGGGCGATTAGATCAATGATACCGACACTATCATCGATTTGTAGCAATCTGCCAAGTTCGCTCATATGCAAATCCAGTTGAACCTCCAGGGGAAGTCCTTCACTGATCGTATTTGACTCGGCATGAACCACCGTGGTGCACAGCAGGTAAAATAAAAAGAGGCTGGGTATAGATATCTGTTTAATGCTGGTCGCTCCTTGTTTGAAAATGTGGCCCGACAAATTAGAAATTGACGTAACGTTAATAAAATACTGCGATTTTTTTTTACAGACAAGTCTGTCAGTTATCAGGAGCGCGTTGTATGGCAGTAATCCTGCAGAACAATGAGTTGTCTGGCTAGCGATGACAGGGCCTCTATTTTGTTGTTCTGGCTGCTTAACAGAAACTGTGCTGACATCTTCTGCCCGGCGCCCAAGCCACTGGATGTTGCTGCCTTAGACAGTATGAGAGAAGCCCAGCCTTCGGAAGAGACTCGAATGAACGGTTTGTTTAGATTATCTGCCGCTAAATCAAACCCAATAGCGTGATCTGTTATGACGGACTGCGGCATCTGGTCATCGGCACAAAGAAAATCGAAGCTGGTTTTGCTGCTGAAACTCAAGCCACAGATCGTTGTACTGGTTAGCGTATGAAAGACTGATTTTTCAGATGAGCAGGAATTACCTCGAACGGTATGAAAGGCTAGATCTTTGGACATGAGATGAGCAATATGCTCGGCAACATCCTGAATGTTTTTCGGAACATCATTTGTTAACAAAGGTTCTGAAGGTGTGGCATTTTCCTGGGCTAGGGCGCCCGTCCCGGAATCTGCGGGCTCTGGCAAGGCGGGTGGTGCTGAGGGTTCGGGAGTGGATTGATTCAAGACACTGTCGATCTTCGCTAGCAACTGTTGTTCAAAGTTGCGACTGAATTGGTTAGGCACTTTACTTTGGGGCTTCTCCTCTGAAGCCGAGGATTGATCTAAGCGGGCTATTCGGGTCCTCGATCCAATTTTCAGGGATCGAAGTTTTGGTTTTCCTTCTAATACTTTTCTGGCGGCGTCTTGCGACAGGCAAAGAGCGTTGTCACTTGTCGTGGTGCAAAGTAACTGGTTCCAGTTTGGTGATGAGGTTGTTTCCTGACCTCTGGTACCACTATGACCGATTTTCGGATTGAATAAGATGAAGTATGGATCATTAGTACTGGTCTGCAGCTCAATCCATATTGAGGATTTTTCTGGGAGGCAATTGATCGATGTTTTGGCGCCAGCTTTCCAGTTCAGAGATGAAGTCAGTAAGGGTTCGCCAAAGGCCTCGTCAATGGCGAAGTGCATTTCTGCTTCGCTGATGTTGCAGTTGCCTGTTCTAAGGTTTGTCGTTGTCGCCGTACCGTTAAGCAAGCTTGCCTGAATTTGCAGTGCCGATGTGAGGATGAGGGCTGCGACCCATACTAAAGAGATTCTAGATGACATAGTCGAAATTCTTTGATCGTAAAATTTTATTTATTAGGTGATGAGTCTATCTCTTTCCTCACGGCCTTTGTAATTAATTGTGTTAGAAAAGACCGCAACCGGTTTGGCTACCACGAGCAGCATAATCCTCATTTCTGTGGCACCAGCCAGCCACCTATTCCGATCAAGTAGACGTCAGCACAATTTAAGGCTGAAATTTCGTTACCCTCGTGCCTTCGGCAGTATCGCCAGATCTTGAAGTTTAGCAAACCAGCGTCTCAGCATGCGCTCGGTATCCACGCATTCAGAAAACCCGGCGTCCCGCAACTTGATGGTGCTCAGCAATGATGGCGGAGGGGGTTGGGTGCTGCCCGCATTCAAGAGTGCGTCCGCATAGAAAAAACTGTCCCCGACAACCTGGCGAAGACTGTGCGGTTTTAGATTGTGACGCGCAACGATCGAAGCCCAGATTGTCTCTTGGTCGTAGCAGGTTTCTGACAGTAAGCGAGGCGCCGCGGGTCCGGCTTCCAGATTGAAAATGTCACATAAGGTCGGCCAGATATCCTGCATCCTGAAAACATCCCCATTGGTAATGTTAAAAGTTTCATTCACGAATGCGTCGTTTGACCAGGCGAAGCGGATTGCTCGGGCAAGCATATCGGCGTCAATGGCCTCCATAACGCCCGATGGTCCGCCAGGGTAGCTTAGACTGAGGCCCTGGTGCGACTGCAGCGCGGCGTAGGCGCCGAGCGCCGCGAGCATATTCATTGGCGCGTTCAGGGCATGCCCAAAAATGATTTGGGGTCGCCAGATCGTGAAGGCCCAGTCGTGTTGGGATGCCTGCTCGCGCAGCAAATCTTCCTGCAGCCAGTAAAAGTTTTTGTGGGGATGGCGGGGTTCACGCTCGCGCCCAGGTATTTTCATGGGAGCCACATGGGCACCATACGCTTTGGTGCCCTGCAATAAGGTAATGTGCTGAAGCTGCTTGCTATGCTTAGAAAGCGGTGCCAATAGGTTCGATAGCATGGTCAGGTTCTTCTGCATCTGCTCATCATTCTGCCAGCCAGCAATCAGTCCAGGCTGCTCGTACAGCGCCGCGTAAACTACATGGGTGACGTCCCTCAGGTGCGAGTCAACGATTGTTTGGCACTGTGACGAATCAGTGAGATCGAGTGCCACGAAGTGAATATTGGATAGATCAGGGGGGCGGCGAGATAGTGCCACACAGGCAATGCCGTCGGTCGTGAGATCTTCGAGCACCGCGCGACCGACCAAGCCGCTGCCGCCAAAAACCGCTACTTTCATATCGATCTTCCACTTCTGTGTATTCCCAACAGTCATGATAGTGCCTGGAAGGCTTCGGTGGAATGTCGTCGTCTGAGACTCGCCAAGCTTCGAGTTTTAAACGCTTGAGGCGGTGCTCAAATGTCGGTTTCTTGGCGCGAGTATGAGTCGCTGTGTACAAACTTTTTTCTGGCTAGGGTGTTCTGCGCTGAACGCTCAGTCGAGATTACTTGCTAACTCCCCCCCCTGTGCTTGACGGTCCAATTGGCGCTGCATTGGCGCTTCCAGTTGCGTGATATGCAGGTGGGGGCGCCGCTTACTCAACAAGAATTCTATCGCCTCTGCGTGCCCTCTGGCCCGCTCAATCTCGACCATCTCATGATTTACGGACACCAATTGATGTACGCAAACTTTGAGATTACGAGCTTCTGATTCACCGCAGTGCCAACGTACTTTACCAACTGGTGGGTAGAAGATTATTTGATTCATTGCAGCGAAGTCGTTGTCTGCCAATACGGAGAGGGCGATTTCCTCAAGGTTTTTGTTGCAATTCCGCAATGCGGCACAGTTCATCAATATCTCCGCTTCATCAAAGATGATGTCGGCATTCTTTCGATTGCACTCCCAATGTCCTAGATAAGGAACGAATTCTCTTGTCTGGCAACTGAAGCCCTGGTTCTTAAGCTTGGCAAGCCGGTCTTCAACGCTCATGGCAAGATTGATGCCGGCATAAGAAACTAAAGCACGCTCGCTCGCAGCAAGGTCGGCTCTTGGCAGAATTACCAGGCATAAAACGATTAATAATTTACTGATGGGACACCTCAAGATAGTTGTGACTGTTTCATTGTTTAAATGCCCTCAATCTCCAGCGTAAAGACCGCACTAAAGCTGGTAACCATGAGTACTTTTTGAATATATTCAATTTAAAACCATTCGGCTGAGCGCAGTAAAGAGGCGGAGACAAAAAGGACCAGAATTAAAAATATATGCGCTTTTTTGATATTTAGTGACAAAATAGCTTCATAAAGAATTTTTATAACATCTTTATAGAAAATTAATGTTTTCTTAACATTTTCTGTCAGTCTCTTCCGGTCGCTCTTATGTGCGATACATCCCGGTATTTTTATGTGGTGTGCCTGGTTAGTAGTGGCGCGCGTAGGGTCACAACCTGTGTGGCTACAGAGCAGTGTTCTTCACTAGGCAGGCTAAAAAATTGAGGTCGAGTGTCACGAAATGAATCTTTCGTAGACCAGGCGGGCGGCGAGATAGGGCTATACAGGTAATACCGGCGATCGTAAGGTCTAGTGTTGCGTATCCCATTGGGGCGCCGCCTCGAGCATGAATTACCCCAACGGTCATTAAATTGGGATCAGCCTGTGCGATGCGAAAACACGGCCGGTCCCAGGAAGTCTCTCAGAGCGTCTGTTCGACCCATGTTGCCATAACAAGGTAATATTGAGTCCTTCTAGACAGTCTAAGTAAATGGTTATGCCCATGACTTTTGGCCGATATGTCGGCAACATTTCGAGTCGCTTTGATTCGACGGAACTGATGGGGCAGTTGGCATCGGTGCCGAAATGGCTCGAAGCAGGTGAGGTGCTTCCACTTTCTGAAGGACATGATCAGGTCCTGAAGGCTGACCTTGTGATCGGTGGCAAGATTGTAAATGTCGCGATTAAGGTGTTTGGCAGGCAGTCTTTTTTCAAAGATTGGTTTGATCGTCGCAATCAGTCTAAAGCGGCGCGCTCCTTTAATGCCGGTGAATTTTTATATCGGCAGGAATTGGGCACAGCCGAGCCGATTGCGTGGTTGGACCGCTGGGATAACGGTCGCTTGGTCGAAAGTTATTATCTGTGTATCCATGTAGCGGCACCTTGTTTCCGGGACGCGTTAATACAGATCTATGAACAAGAGCAAAACAACGACGGGATGATGGCGCTGTTGTATGAGGTGGCGCCCGCTCTGCGTCAGCTGCATGAGGCGGGCTTTATGCATGGTGATCTGGGCAATCAAAATATTTTAGTGCCAAAGTCTTCATCGGGAGCGTACTTGGCTCCGTTATTTATTGATTTAAATCGTAGTCAGTATCCTTCGGCGCCGTTAGGCGACCGCGAGCGGGCGCATGATCTCGCTAGGATCGCCCTACCAGGGGCTTATCTCGATATCTTTCAGATGATTTATAACAATGATCAGAATTTGCCAGAGCCCTTGGCGCTGCTTGAAAAAAAAGCCCGCAAGCGGTTTTGGGGCCATCGTCGAAGAAGCCGTTGGCGGCATCCTATTCGATTTTTGAAACGTCTGAGTCAGGGGCAGCCAGCCTCGCCTTACCCCTCCGACAAGGATTTATGGCTGTGGGATGACAAAACCGCACAACCGGTCGTTGTGTTAGACCGGTCGGAAAAGCGTCGACTTCGTAGCCTGAGGGATATTGCTATAACCTTATGCAGAGGCGTCATTGCGAGCCCCTCATTGTACCGCCAGTATCGTCGTTTGCTGTCTGAAAGCTATTCGAAACCGGTGACCTTGAAAAACCGGTTCGGCGTTGCGCTGCATCCTCGGACTGAATATATAGAGCAAGAATGGGCTTTACTAAAAGCCTTGGGTAGCCCGCCAGTACTTCTGCGCTTTTGTCACCACGAGACGCCAGAAGATTGGCAGACTGGAATTGCTTTGGTCGAAAGACTACATCGTGAAAAAAATCCTGTAATGGTAAAAATCCTTCAGGATCGTCAAGCTGTCTTGAACCCTGTTTCATGGCGGGACTTTTTAAGGACGGTGGTTGGTGCGATTGCCGATAAGGTCAGCCAGATCGAAGTAACCCATGCGAAGAACCGGTCTAAATGGGGCATCTGGACGAATCAGGAGTTTAAGGCGTTGATGCAACCTGTGCTGGAACTTCGTCAGGAATTCCCAAAGGTTAATTTTGTCGGTCCAGCGTGTATTGATTTTGAATATTTAGCAGTTTTATCTGGATTAGCAGACTTACCAAAAGGGTTACGTCTAAACGGGCTTTCACATCTACTGTATGTTGATCGCCGGGGCGCACCCGAGAACAAACAGGCGGGGTTCTCAACAGTTGAAAAATCAGCACTTTTGAAGGCGATTGCGAATCACTCGAGTCGAGTCGATGGCAGGGTCATAGTCTCTGAGGTGAATTGGCCAATTCAAGGTGCTGGCCTTTGGTCGCCGATTACAGGCACTTACGAGAAAGCGGAATGGCGTCTTGAGGCGCCAGGCGAGACTGAAATAGATTATGCAAATTTCATGCTGCGGTTCTTAGCATTGGCGGTCTGTTCTGGTCATGTTGAAGAGGTTTATTGGTGGCGTTTGTCAGCACGTGGTTATGGCTTGGTTGACGATCAAAACGGGTTTGCCCCCCGTCCTGCCTTTAGAGCCCTGCAATTTTTCCTCCACCTTTTAGGGGATGCAATTTTTGTCAAAAAGCATGACACGGCGGCTGATTGTTACTTGCTGGAATTCTCTCGAGGTGCCGAGCGTATATTAATGACTTGGCAAATTTCAGGTGAGCGCCCACTTGATGATTACGCCGATTTTAAACAGGGATGGGATGCTTTCGGTGGCGTTATTGAGGTGCCGGTTTCTCGCCCATCGCCAACCTACTACAGCGTTTAGGGGACTGACAGTGTGATGTGAGACCGGTTAACTAGGGACATGGGTTACCGGTCCGGCCGGCTTCGGCCAAGACTGTCGCCGTGAGGCCTCGTTGGCAAGCATGCAGCGGACACTCGATCCGTATTGATACTGACGCGACGGCTCGAAAAGGCGCGTAAAAATTCTGAGCTTCCGTGCGTTGCCGTCACGCGCGTAAACATCGGCCAGGCAAATGGCGTAAAGAGCGCGCCAATCGCGGGCAGCTATCTAACAATAAACTTTTTGCACCAGGCTTTTGCTAGAGGTTATCAGCTCGGCGTTTAATGCTTTGGCTCTTAATCGGAGACCCTGCCATGGTCCCGACATCGGGTCTAGTGAAACAGGGGCTATCTCAGAGGCCTTGGAGCGAGGACTTTTCAAAAGATCCGGAACGATTATGATCGTGCGTTAGACAAGGTGTCTGACGCAGCCGTAAAGGATTGCGAAACGTTGGGAGATTGAAGAAACCAAATAATAAAGATGAGGTGTTACGCTTTTTCGGCGCGGTTTTGGGTTGCCAGACGGGCTAAAATTATCAGGCAGTCTGATGACGTTACCAGGTCTTGGATTTAACGTATGATCTTGCTTGTGGATAAAATTCGACCTCCATACAAGGCCCTTCTTGCTTTGTCATTTATCAGTACGCTGCAGCTTTAAACGCGAACCTATTAGGAATGAATGTGATAACGTTTTTAAACCTGTTTTCGGCTCGACGCTGGCGAAAAATTGCCATCGTTGGATTATTGTTGGCGCCGCTGCTAAGCGACGCAAGTTGCGATAGGCCCAAGTTCACTGATGGTTTGCAGGCGCATCAAATTGGGTCGATGGAACGCTATTTTCGCATCGTTTATCCAGCCAGCTATTCGGACAAGGCCCATAATCCCTTGGTGATTCTGTTGCATGGTTGGGGCGGAGATGAGGACAGCTTTCTGGATCAGGATGCTCTTCGTCGAACGGCTGATGCACGCGGCGTCGTCTTGGTCGCGCCGCGGGGCCTTGGCAGTGGGGCGCCAGACTTTGGGTACAATTCGTGGGCGTTCAGTGGCTCGGGAACCGGCGTGACCGAGGCTGGGTTGCCAATTTGTGATACTGAGCGCACGCCAGACTATCGATATCCGTCGTGTAAAGCGTCAAGTGTTTCGAAAACGACCTGCGCCTGGACTCATTGTCAGACGCAATCGCACACCGACTTTGATTTTTTAGTGGCCTTATTAACCCGACTGGAAACCGAACAGTGCATCGACTCAGACCGCCTGTATTTAATGGGCGGATCGAACGGTGGTAACTTGATCTGGGATGTTGCTCGGGAGCCTCGGTTAGGCAACAAGTTGGCTGCGATCGCGTCTTGGATTGGGTTGCCGCATCAATCGTATTTGGCACCGGCTAAGGCTGCAGCCCTGCCGCCAGCGCTCTTAATTACCGGAACAAAAGATAAAACCGATCCCCCCGGTGCCTGGGATGATTTTGGTGTCACCATCACGAGCAATCAAACCGATCGTTATTTCTATGAGTCCGCGAGTGCGACGATACGCGCGTGGTCTACAGCATCCGGGTGTCGAGTTGGCGCGGTAGCGGCGCCAGTCGACGCGCCTGCGCCATTTGATTGCCGTGCCTATTGCCCTGGAGAACGACAAAACGTGCGGGCACTCGATTGCCGTTTGGAGATGGGTCATGAATATCGTGAAGCTGATGCTTGGCCGTTGACGCTCGATTTCTTTTTGAGTCGTCATCGTCAGCAGGGCTAACAGCAAACCGATTACGGATGAAAAAGTGGCGAGTGCTTGGGCCTAATCCCGATGAGGTGTCGGGGTGCGGCGTGGGTTTGTCCTCGCCTATCGATCAGTTGCATCGTCTAGCATTGGAATGGGAGACAGGGCATTGATAAACCAAAGGATGGATGCCAAAGACTGGGCAATGCTGCTTCTATTGTCTTTTCTCTGGGGCGGCTCTTTTTTTCTGATAGGGGTGATCGTTGGCGAGCTGCCGCCCTTAACAATAGTGACGCTGCGGGTCGGTATAGCGGCGATCGTCCTTTGGGCTGTTTTGCTGATCAAGGGCTATGACGTGCCTAAGTCGTTTAAGCTCTGGCGCGCTTTTTTGATGCTCGGACTGCTCAACAACGCGATCCCATTTTCCCTCATCGTTTGGGGTCAAAACTACATCGGGGCAGGTCTGGCCGCCATTATTAATGCCAGTACACCCCTGTTCACTGTGCTGATCGCGGGTGCTTTTTTGGTGGATGAACATATGACGCCGCAGAAAGGGGTCGGGGTTGTGATGGGCCTAGTTGGCGTGGTGGTGCTGATCGGTGCCGATGCCTTGACCGAACTCGGTCTCAACATGAGCCTGACAACCCTTGCGCAACTCGCCATTATTGGTGCGGCGATCTCTTATGGCAGTGCATCAGTCTTTGGTAGACGCTTCAAAGCGCTCGGCGTTAGCCCTTTCAGTACGGCGGTTGGTCAAGTCACAGCGGCCACAATTCTTCTGTTGCCGATGAGCTATCTCACTGAGCGTCCAGATCAGCTTGCCAATCCAAGCCCTGAAACCTGGTTAGCCGTGGTCTGCCTGGGTGTTTTTTGCACGGCGCTCGGCTACCTTTTGTATTTTCGGATACTATCGTCGTCTGGTGCGACGAACGTAGTTTTGGTGACGTTTTTGGTTCCAGTCACGGCAACGTTTTTAGGCTGGCTCATTTTGGGCGAGCAGCTTCACGGGCGATATTTCATTGGCATGATGTTGATTGGGCTTGGCTTAGCTGCAATTGATGGACGACTTTGGGCAAGACTAAGGGCTGTTTTGAGATGAGCGTCATGGCAAAAGGCTGGGTTATGTAATGATGCGCCATCAATTGTTTGCGGTTGGCCGAGCTGCCAAAAACACGGCCTGCCGTAAAGGTGAGCCAAATTCATATTTTAAAACGGTGTATGGCATGTCAGAGAAAGGGTTGTTGGGTCTGCTGTATCGTCGGGGTATCCAAACGACGATGCACTCAATAAGAGGGTTAAGGGCTGCGTTTAACTCTGAGGAGGCTTTCCGTTGCGAAGTGCTGGCGATTGCGTTTTTGGGGCCAGCTGCGTTCTGGGTTGCGAAGGACGCACTGGAGCTGATTCTGCTTCTGGGCGTTATGTTGGTTGTTTTAATGGTCGAACTTTTGAATACGGGGATCGAACTGGTTGTTGACCGCATCGGTTTAGAGCAGAACAAGCTCTCGGGACGAGCAAAGGATGTTGGTTCTGCAGCGGTTTTGATGGCGCTACTCTTGTTTGTCTTAGTTTGGGGCGTGATTCTGTATGAAAATGTCTTGTCCTAGTCCGGGCAACGCACCCCCGCCTGTCAACCTGTGACGCGTCCGTCGTTATAGGGCCGCGATGAACGCGCTCTGAATAAAAGGGCGGCGGGCGTGGCTTGCAGGATGTTTTGAGGGCCCCAAGCGCCCGATTAGACGCAACGGCGGATGAATGATTCAAGGTCTTGGTCAGCATTAGCGTCCCGGTTGCGGTCGGCATAGATGAAAGGGTTGGCGTGTCATAAGGCTTCGGTTGAGGCAATTCGCGCCTGAGCTTTGTGATTAGGACTGACCGATGGAATTAACGGCTGGCGGAGAATAAAGGGTATGCGAAAACATTCTTGCATTTACCTCTTGCTAGGATTTCATAGGGCATGGTTAAGCGTCTTGGCAGAGGGTGGACAGCCATGGCTTAATAGATGCGAGGATTAGCGGAGCAAGATGATGCAAAATCGCCAAGTTTTTGAACGCATGGTTGGGCAGCCGGATTATGACGGCATTGCCCGGGCGGTTGCGAAGGTCCGCCAGGGGGATCGCATCGGGCGTGAACAGGTCTTAGCGGCGGTATGTTGGTGTGCGTTCGCTTGTCCCCAGGCCATTACCCCGATATTTGATGTCGTGGCCAAGGCCTGGCTCGGGGAGGAAAAGGGGCTCGCCAGCTCGACGTTCGTGAAGCCTGATAACTTGTCGAGTGCGCCGTTAGAACCCTCTTTTTGGCAGGACTTTTGGTCTGTCATTGATCAGAAAAATTTTGATGCGATGAGCATTACCGCGGCTGTCGCGGGTCTTGGTGGCGCTGTTCACGGCGCTATGCGGGATCTGAGTGAAGCGGCTGCAGCACAGCACCCGGGGGCGGGCGCCGCTACAACGCGGCCCGTACCGGGGCATACGGATTTAAAGGCGTTGGGTGCTGCGCCAAAAAATAGCTTAGGGTATACGCTGTATCAGATGGTCGTTGATAACGGGTATGACCTTGAGGTCTTGGATCGTGATGCGATTCAGCTCTCCGAACTGCCTCCCGCGCTGCGCTATCTCAATGTGCGGATCCTGCAAATGCACGACGTTTGGCACTTGGCTGCCGGCTACAGCACAAGCGGTTCTCATGAAATCGCAATTTCTGCTTTTCAATTAGCACAATTTGGTCACAACTATTCCGCTATGTTTCTTGCGGTGGTTTTGATGAAGGCGCATGTCGATACGCCGCGCGCCTTTCCCTTGTTGCTGCAGTTAATATTGGAAGCGTGGCGGCATGGACGGCAAGCTCCGGCGATGATGGAGATTGAATGGGAGGCTGAATGGCAGCATTCTATCGATGATATTCGTAAGCGCTATGACATCAAGCCATATCGCAGTGTCTTGCCGTCTAATATGCTTGAGGTGTTTGGCGGAGGGTCGTGGTGGGAACGCATCAGATTGGGCTGGCAGCTGTCTCGGCTATTGAAGCAGTTAAAATCAGAACATAATCCCTACTATGCCTAACCAGCGGATCAATTTGCTGCGCTGCACCGCAGAACCCTCGCTCAAAGGCTTTTTTTCAGCGGTTTAGGTTTTTCTTCAGGGGTGATTGGAGGGGCTGATGACACCTAGAACCCAAACCCCAAAGCCCAAAGCCCAAAGCCCAAAGCCCAAAGCCCAAAGCCCAAAGCCCAAAGCCTAAGGCGTAATGCTGGTGCCACAACTCTCTCAAGACCGAAAGCCAAAACCCTCGTAAGCGGTCAGCATAATCTGACCGGGATAAACGAAGTGGGGCGTCCTCTGCAGAAAGAGGTAGGGCGAGGGTCAGGAGAATAAATCCCAAGATTGGATAACGGGTCATAGTCGTTTCATCTTTTGGGCGTACGGGACCCGTTTAAGGCTTGGCGCCGCGACTGAGTAGTAAGTCGGGCGTGCCACTGAGACGTTTAAAAACCGGTTCAAAACGGTTTCTCGTAGGCGGTCAACGGCCTCTTCTGGGTATTACGCTTTTTGGATTGCCTCGTCGGCCAGCTCTAATGACAGGTCGATGCGAGATTTGAGCAGGTCGAGATCAACCCCTTCGGTGCTTTTTTTGCCTTCCATATAGCGCGCATAGACGCCGTGCACGATACAGGCCGTTTTCCAGCGGTTAAACGCAATGTAGTACGGCAGATTTGACAAGTCTCGTCCCGTTCTTTGGGCGTA
>JAQWWC010000043.1 GCA_029249645.1 Pseudomonadales bacterium | reverse complement strand
TCCTTTTATTGATCAAACATGATGACATGACGCGCTTCTTCGCCACTCTTGAGCGCAGTTAGCGCGGTATTTACGTCTGCTAATTTGATGTGCTTTGAGATCATTTGATCGAGATGGAGCTTGCCACTCAGGTAGAAATCAACGAAGCGCGGCATATCAATTCTAAATCGATTGGAACCCATATTAGAGCCCTGTATTTTTTTCTCCATCAAGAAGTCAACGCCATGTAGCTCAACCATCGTGCCAACCGGAATCATACCGATAATGGTTGCGGTACCGCCGCTACAGAGCATTTGGAAGGCCTGCTCGGCAGTAGCCTTTAAGCCAATCGCTTCGAAAGTATAATCGCACCCGCCTTTGGTGAGCTCGAGGACTTCACCGACGGCATTGCCGGAGCGCGCATTGATCGTGTGGGTTGCGCCGACGGCTTTAGCCAATTCGAGCTTACTGTCGACCATATCAACTGCAATCACCATGGACGCGCCCGCAATTGCCGCGCCATTAATCGCAGCAAGTCCAACGCCGCCGCAGCCGATCACGGCAACAATCGACCCAGGTTCGACGCCCGCTGTGTGAAAAACAGCGCCGACGCCCGTCGTTGTGGAGCAGCCAATCAAAGCGGCTCTATCCATTGGCATATCTTCTCGAACTTTAACCAGTGCATGTTCGTGGATGAGCATCAGCTCGGCGAAGGATGAAAGGTTTAAGAATTGATGGACGGTCTCTCCGCCAATGCTCAGCCGAGATTCGACTTCAGGTGCTCGAGAGACCTCAGGGCTTTGGCAAAGCGATAAATGGCCTGTTAAGCATTTATTGCAATGCCCACAAAAGGCCGAGAGGCAGGTGATGACATGATCGCCTTTTTTAACATAGGTCACATCTTTGCCGACTTCTTCGACGACACCCGCGCTCTCGTGGCCTAAAATGGTCGGTAGCATGTAAGGATATGAGCCATCTAAAAAATGTAGATCACTGTGGCAGACACCAGCCGCAATAGGTCTAACCAGGACTTCTCTTGGGCCAGGCTTTGAGATTTGAACTTCTTCAATCTCCATAGGCTTATTTTGTTCTCTCAATACAGCTGCTTTCATGTTGAGTCCTAGCATGAATGACATACGAGGCTTAAAATTAACACAAAACGAAGGCTGTGCGAGCTGAAACTTGAGAAGTTTCGGGCAGCGGTCAGGAGGGTCTATGCGGGAGGTTGTTGTTGCTTTGGGGAGTAATCTTGGTGCGCCGGATCAGAATGTCTTAAAGGCCATGGTGTGTCTGGCACAACAATTCCCGGAGGGCTTTCGCGCCTCCGAGATTTATCGCACGGAACCGGTGGATATGACAGCCGACGCGACGGACTTTGCGAATGCGGTGGTTGCGTTTAAAAGTGGTCTGCCACCTGAGTCCTTGCTATTAAACCTACAAGCGCTTGAAGCGGAGTTTGGTCGTCCAAAAGATCATGGAAAAAATACGGCGCGGACCTTGGATCTTGATCTAATTGCCGTCGGAGACGAGACCCTTTCGACGTCTACGCTAACAGTGCCGCATCCCAGGGCTTTGGATCGACGCTTCGTACTCCAGCCGCTTCAGGATATCGCGCCGGAATTTCGATTTCCGGGAATCAACGAAGGCTTGAGTGTCTTGATTCGGCGTGCGCCTAATTTGGTGATAGCGCTCTGGGGTTAAATGATCAGCGATGAACGATTTTCCCAATACGGCGCGCGGAGTTTTGCTTTGTAGAGTTTGCCCGTGGGGTGTCTGGGCAGAGTCTCGATGAACTCAATGCTTTTAGGGCACTTGATATGGGAGAGGTTAGCGCGACAAAAGGCGATGAGCTTCTCGGCGAGAGCGTCTGTTTCTTGGTTTTTATAAGGCGGGTTTAGCTCAACAACTGCTTTTACCGCTTCCCCGAAATCCGCGTCCGGAACGCCAAACACGGCGGCATCGAGGACTGCCTCATGGCTTACGAGCAGGTCTTCGATTTCTTGCGGGTAGATGTTAACGCCGCCAGAGATAATCATGAAGGACTTACGATCTTTTAAATACAAGTAGCCCGCATCATCTAGGTATCCCAGGTCACCTAATGTTGTAAAGCCTTGAGGTGATTTTGCAGCGGCGGTTTTGGCCTCATCCTTGAAATAGCTGAAATCGGTGCCGTTTTCAAAGTAGACACCACCGATGGCGCCTGCGGGCAAAACATTATAATGATCATCTAAAATTCGGACGGTGCCATGAAAGGCACGACCGACACTGCCAGGATGGGTGAGCGACTCGGCACTGGTAATAGCGGTTGAGCCGTTCGACTCTGTCCCTGAATAATACTCGTACAGAATGTTGCCCCACCAGGCGATCATTGCTTGTTTAACCTCAATGGGGCACGGGGCTGCTGCGTGGATCGCATACTGAAGGCTGCTGATATCCGTGCTGTCGCGGACCGCTTGGGGTAACGACAGCAATCGGTTGAACATGGTTGGGACCCATTGACTGTGGGTGATGCGATGCTGCTCGATGAGTCTAAGGGCGTGTTGGGCATCAAATTTCCGCATGATGACCGACGTGCCGCCTAGGCGCGAAACCATTAGGTTGTACCGTAACGGCGCTGAGTGATAGAGCGGCGCGGTAGAGAGGTATTTTGTGTTGTCATCAACGCAATGCATCGCGATGCGTTTCGCAATCAGATCGGACACTGTGCCCACTGGGGATAAGGCTAGATCAAACCGCACGCCTTTCGGAAGGCCCGTCGTGCCGGAGGAATAAATCATCTCAGCGCCCTCACGCGCGTCAGCTTGAGGGGTTACCGGAAAGTCTGAAATGGCCGTGTCCCAAGAAAGGCTTGGACCCCGATCAAGGGTTACCACAGTCAAATGTGGGGGCAAGGTTAAGTCCGTTTGGTCCAAAATGGATTGCTTCGTGAACAGCACGCGGGCTTCACAGTTTTCAAGGATATAGTTGACTTCCATAGCCTGAAAAAAAGTGCTGATGGGCGTGAAGTACAGACCGGAGCGTTGAGCGGCCCAGGCGATGGTTAAAAATCGAAGGTCGTTGTCTAAAAGGATGGCGATGCCATCTCGGTGCTTTAAACCTAGGCTGGATAAAAAGTGTGCGGTTTGATTGGACTGCTCGTCCAATTGGCGATAGGTGGTCTGTTGCTCACCGTCGTCAGAAACAAAAGCGAGCTTATTGGGACGCAGTTGACTGTGGAGGCCGGGATGCATCGATCGAAATTAGTCTTTGCCACTGCCTTTGGGATTGAAGGCGGGCATCGGGAAGGGCGCAATATTGCCCTTAGCCTCGGAGATTTTACCGACCCCTTCTTTAGCAACCTCGTCGATTCGGACGATTGAGTGCATGGGTAGGTAGCTGCGTTTTACGCCATCAAATTCGGCCTTTAACTTTTCTTCACTGGGATCGACCAACATACCGGAGCGTTCCCCAAAAACCAGTTCCTCAATCTCAATAAAACCATAAAGGTCCGATTGGTAGATTTGGCGAGCAAAGATTTCGAAAATCTGCCCCTGATTATAGAAAATGACTTTGTACGTGGGGAAGCTAGGCATAGTTTGAATGCTCAATATTTCAATAGACCGGTCGTGTAAAGCAAGGCTTGTGCGGGGTCAGTATAACGCGAACCTAGGGGAAATATCAGGTCTGACAAGTGATTTTTAAAGGCGCTAGTGGTTCGAGACCGTCCGGAATATAATGCGGTTCCTAATCAAGCGCGGTGTCAGACTTTGAGCCTTCAACCCAAATTATTTATCAAGACCCATGGCTGTCAGATGAACGAATACGATTCCTCTAAAATGGCCGATTTGTTGGGCGCAACCGATGGGTACGTGCTCACTGACGTTGAGGCCGAAGCTGACTTATTATTGCTGAATACCTGCTCGATTCGAGAGAAGGCTCAGGAAAAAGTCTTCCATCAATTGGGCCGATGGAAAAAACTCAAGGAGGCTAAGCCGTCTTTGAAAATTGGGGTTGGCGGTTGTGTTGCCAGTCAAGAAGGACAAGCGATCCAGGGCAGAGCACCCTATGTTGATTTAATCTTTGGACCGCAGACGCTCCATCGCCTGCCAGCGATGCTGAAGACGCAGAGAGATAGCGCGCAAGCTGTGGTCGATGTGAGCTTCCCAGAGATTGAAAAATTCGACCGGCTACCTGAACCCTCTGTCGACGGACCAAGCGCGTTTGTTTCGATCATGGAAGGCTGTAGTAAATACTGCACATTTTGCGTTGTGCCTTACACACGGGGTGAGGAGGTCAGTCGCCCTTTGGTTGATGTCGTTCGAGAAGTCGTTCAGCTTGCAGAAAAAGGGGTGCGCGAAGTCAATTTGCTGGGTCAAAACGTCAACGCCTATCGAGGCAAGCTGGAAGGCGATCAATATGCGGATTTGGCTTATTTGATTGCAACCGTCGCGCAGATCCCCGGGATCGATCGGATCCGCTATACAACCTCACATCCGATGGAATTTACTGACAGCCTAATTGACCTCTACGCTGAGGTGCCAGAATTGGTCAGTCACCTGCATTTGCCGGTTCAAAGTGGCTCAGATCGTATCCTGGCCCGCATGAAGCGGGGTCACACGATCTTGGAATACAAATCCAAGATACGACGACTGAGAGCGATACGGCCTGATATCAGTTTGTCCTCAGACTTTATAATTGGTTTCCCGGGAGAAACCGATGAGGATTTCGCAGCCACCATGGGCCTCATAGAAGAGCTGGGTTTTGATCACTCCTTTAGCTTTATTTTTAGTGCCCGACCGGGAACGCCTGCGGCAGAGCTGCCAGATGAGACCCCGATGGGTGTTAAAAAGGAACGATTGAGTGCACTGCAAACTCGGATTCTGCAGCATGCCATGCTAATTAGCCGGCGCATGGTGGGCACGGAACAAGTCGTTCTGGTCACGGGAGTGGCCAAGAAAGACCCAGGGCAGCTGCAAGGGCGAACTGAAAATAATCGTGTCGTGAATTTTAGATCGGATGATGCGGCGCTTATTGGTGGGTTCAGCCGGATCAATGTGACTGAGGCCTTACCTAACTCCCTTCGAGGAGATTGGGTCAGTGCGGTTGATACAGGTGCGATCCGTTGAGTATTCAACCGGTTCCAGGTTCCAATGTTGATGCTCGCGTTAAGAAAGTCATTAAGCTTGAGCCCAACAATTCCGATCATTTGTCCGCTCTGTGCGGGCCTTTCGATAAAAATCTTAGACAGATTGAATCTCGCTTAGATGTCAAAATTAAGAATCGTGGACACGAATTCGAGATTCAAGGAGATAAGAAAACGGTGGGCGCCTGCCTCGAGCTGCTAAGGCAGTTGTATCGAGAAGTGGTCAATGGCGGCGAACTGAGTCCCGAAACGCTTCATTTGTTTCTACAGGAGTCGGGTATTGAGGCGATTACAGATGGCCAAGACGCATCCGTTCAACTGATCAAGACTCGCAAGAAATCGATCAAACCCCGAGGGGATAATCAGAATGTATATGTAAGTGCTATCCGGACGCACGACATTAATTTTGGGATCGGGCCGGCAGGAACAGGAAAGACTTTTTTGGCCGTGGCATGTGCTGTCGAGGCTTTTGAGCAAGAACGGGTAGGACGGATATTGCTGGTCCGGCCGGCAGTTGAGGCGGGTGAGAAGTTAGGCTTTCTGCCGGGCGACTTGAGCCAAAAGATTGACCCCTACCTCAGGCCCTTGTACGACGCGCTCTACGAATTATTCGGTTTTGAGCGGGTTGAGAAGTTAATTGAGAAGGGCTTCATTGAAGTTGCGCCGCTGGCTTATATGCGCGGCAGAACCCTAAATGATTCTTTTATTATTCTGGACGAAAGCCAGAATACAACTGTTGAACAAATGAAAATGTTCTTGACCCGGATTGGCTTTGGCTCGACCGTGGTGGTCACAGGAGATGTGACGCAGGTGGATCTACCGCCTCGAACCCAGTCTGGGCTCAAACATGTGATGCGGGTGCTAGATGGTGTCAAAGGCTTATCCTTTACGCACTTTTCGTCTCGAGACGTTGTGCGACATCCGTTGGTGCAAAGGATTGTCGAAGCGTATCAAGCCTTTGAAGATCGCGATTAAATCGCAGTTTGGTTCAAAGCATGATGCCCCTTCAAATCGATTTTCAGCAAAGTGACCTTTGTCCGGCGGGTATTTCCGGTGATGCTGTGATGCCTCTGATTCAAAGGATGATGGACTCGATTTGGCAACAAACCTTGGCTTCGAATCCGTCGCAGGCCCAACTTCTCAGTGTTTGTATCCGATTTGTTGATCCCGCTGAATCGCGTGCGTTAAACCAAAGTTATCGAGGTCGGGATTACCCGACTAATGTGTTGTCGTTTACAACCAATATGCTGGATGAAGTGCGCTGCCTAGATCTCGGCGATTTGGTGATTTGCGGGGCGTGTTTGGTGGATGAGGCGGCAGAGCAAGGTAAAACGGTATCGGATCATTTTTTACACTTAGTCTTGCATGGCATTCTGCACCTGATTGGGTATGATCACGAAATCGAAGCCGACGCAGTGACAATGGAATCGCTAGAAGTGGCCGTGCTAAAAGAAGTAGGCGTTCAAGATCCGTATGAGGTGACTGTCGATGAGTGAAAGCGACTCGAAATCTGAAAAAAGCCGCTCTTGGTTGGAACGCTTATCGATGGCGTTGACCGGTGAGCCCAGCAGTCGAGCCGAGCTGCTTGAAGTGCTGCGGGCCTCCGAGCAACGAGAATTGCTGGATGCCGAAGCGCTGTCCATTATTGAAGGCGCGCTGACCGTCTCTGATTTAAAAGCCCGTGAGATTATGGTGCCAAGATCTCAGGTGGTTTTTTTCAGGATTGACCAAACCGCCGGCGAAATCCTGACTGGGGTGATTGAAAGTGGGCACTCTCGATTTCCGGTTCTGGGCGATGGTAATGATGATGTGCTGGGCGTTTTGCTGGCAAAAGACATGCTGTTCTTGGCGCATCCCGACCGCTCCGAACGATTTAATCTTCGCGATCTTTTGAGGCGGTCTCCGGGTATCCCAGAGAGTAAACGCCTGAATGTGCTGCTCCAAGAATTTAAAGCCAATCGAAATCACCTCGCGGTTGTTTATGATGAATACGGCAGCATGAGTGGAATTATTACTATTGAGGATGTACTCGAGCAAATCGTCGGCGATATTGAAGATGAGTTTGATTATGATGAAGACGATTTCATCAAGCAGCATGTCGATGGCACCTACACCGTCAAAGCGTTGACTACCATCGAGGATTTTAATCGTGCTTTCGGTAGTAAATTTGATGACGATGAGTTTGATACGATCGGTGGCTTGATGATGAATCGAATCGGCCGTCTTCCGAACCGTGATGATCAGGTGGTCATCGAAGGCTTTGAGTTCAGAGTGCTCAATGCGGACAACCGGAGAATTCATTTGCTCCAGGTTGCTCGTCGCAGCACAGATTAAGTTGGCGAGTCTCGGATTTAAGACCGCTTGGCTCATTTGTGTGCTCGCGGGCGGTTTGCTGGTTGGCAGTTTTGCACCCTTCGGATACTGGCCGCTGTCTTTGATTAGCTTGGTGACATTTTGCGTGGTCAGCGCAGACTTTAGAGGGCACCGACTTGCTGCACTTCACTACGGCTTTGCCTTGGGACTCTTCGGCTCAGGCGTTGCTTGGATCTACGTTAGTATTCATACCTATGGCGGTGCCTCGAGCCTGCTGGCGGGCGGTCTAACTGGGGCGTTTATCTTACTTTGGTCTTTGACCTTTATACCCCAAGGGTATTTGCTATCTTACTTGCGCGTGCGAGGCGGGTGGCCTAATGCGCCTTGGTTGGCAATGACCTGGGTTCTGGGTGAGTGGTTTCGGGGTTGGTTCCTGACGGGCTTTCCCTGGCTTTATGTCGGTTATGGCCACACAGAGACCTGGGCGGGGCATTGGGCACCTATTGGCGGGGTGTTGCTGGTTGGCTTCGTCGTGGTGCTTCTTGCTGAGCTCCTGGTTCGACAGTGGCGCGCTCCGAATCAATGGCTACCGTTTGTTGTGACGAGTTTATTCGTTCTGTCTCTCAGCGTTGGCAGCCTTGAATTTGTTGATCGAGCGGGCAGCCTCAAGGTTGCTGGGATTCAAGCGAACCTTGATCAGCACACGAAGTGGCAACCGGGTCAGTTCATGAGTAATTTGAATGCCCATACTCGGCTCATGGCTGATTTGCCGGAAGTTGAATTGGTGGTTTGGTCGGAAGCCTCTTTCACCCGGTTTGCTCACCAGGGACAAGCATCCTTAAAGCGGCTGAAAGATTGGGCCGATGAGGCGGGGGTTGGCCTGATCGTTGGCTTGCCGATGGCGGATGAAACCGGCTACTACAATACGGTGCAAGGTCTAGGTCTTGCCGAGGGTCGCTACTTAAAACGACATCTCGTGCCGTTTGGTGAGTTTGTCCCGATGGCGTCTGTTTTGCGCGGGTTGATCCAGTTTTTTGATCTGCCGATGTCTCGGAATCAGCCGGGTCCTGCCGTGCAGGCGCCCATTCGGCTTGGCTCGCATGAGTTGTCTCTATCGATTTGCTATGAAATTACCGATGCAGAGCTCGTACGGGGTACGGCGCAGGATCCGGCGCTTTTAGTCACTGTTAGCAACGATACCTGGTTTGGCGCATCAATTGGGCCAGAGCAGCATTTGCAGATTGCAGCAATGCGCGCGTCCGAGCTTGCGCGTTCGGTCGTTCGAGTGACCAATAATGGGGTAACCGCGTTGATCTCGCACAAGGGTGACGTGCTGGCCCGGTTGCCGAAAAATGAACCTGGCGTGATGGTGCAATCGGTCCCGCTCTATACGGGCCAGACCCCCTATAGTCGGTTTGGACAACCGCCGATCATTGCGTTGTTTTTTGGGATGATGATCGCGGCGCTGATTCGGAACCGACTTTAAGCGTCAAGGCTCGCCGAGGCTCTGGCGCGTAAGGTAGAATACCAACTCATTGAATAGGTGAGTGACTATGGCTTGGCAAGATGTACCGGACGCGTATGATCCGCAGGTCCTGGAGGCCGCTGAACAGGCGAATTGGCAGTCGCAGGAGACTTATAAAGTCTCAGAGCAAGTCGGTCAGGAAAAGTTTTACTGTTTGGCGATGTTCCCTTATCCCAGCGGGCAGCTCCATATGGGTCACGTTCGCACCTATACACTGGGTGATGTGATTGCTCGCTTTCAACGGCTCAATGGCAAACAGGTTCTGCAGCCCATGGGTTGGGATGCGTTTGGCTTGCCGGCGGAGAACGCGGCGATTAAGCATCAGGTCCCACCGTCCGATTGGACTCGAAAAAACATTGCGCACATGAAAACCCAAATGCAGCGGCTGGGACTGGCGTACGATTGGTCTCGGGAGTTTGCAACCTGTGATCCGGAATATTATCGCTGGGAGCAGTGGTTTTTCACCAAAATGTATGAGCAGGGGCTCGTTTATAAAAAAGCGGCGTTGGTGAATTGGGATCCAGTGGATCAGACCGTTCTTGCAAACGAGCAGGTAGTCGATGGTAAAGGTTGGCGCTCAGGAGCCCCGGTTGAGCGCCGGCAACTGTCTCAGTGGTTTGTCAAAATAACAGACTACGCTGAAGAGTTGTTGGGCGAGCTCGATCATCTGCCGGGCTGGCCCGACAAAATTAAGACGATGCAGCGGAACTGGATCGGTCGATCAGAAGGCGTTGAGCTTACGTTTCCAATGCCTGAGTTTGGTGGTGTTGCGGTATACACGACTCGGCCGGATACCTTAATGGGGGTCACCTACTTGGCCGTTGCGCCGCAGCATCCGATTGCGCTGGCCGCGGCAACCGGGAATCCGGCGATTGACGCCTTTATCCAAGATGCGCAACGCGTCAAGGTTGCTGAAGCTGAAATGGCGAAGATGGAGAAGCTGGGCATTGATTCTGGGTACGTTGCAACCCATCCACTCACTGGCGAAAGCGTTCCCGTTTGGGTCGCAAATTTCGTTTTGATGGAATACGGCTCGGGGGCCGTGATGTCCGTGCCGGGACACGATCAGCGGGATTGGGAGTTTGCTAAAAAGTATGACTTGCCGATTAAACAGGTCATAGCGAGTGGCCCCGACGGCATCTCGATCCTCGATCAAGCCGTTACCGATAAAAATGAATTGATCAACTCTGGCGAATTCGATGGCTTAGGGTTTGATGAGGGTTTCTCAGCGATTACGGGCGCCTTGGAAGCAAAAGGTCTGGGCGCGCGGCGGGTCAATTATAGATTGCGAGACTGGGGGGTTTCACGGCAGCGCTATTGGGGTTGTCCAATCCCATTCATCCATTGCGAGCAATGTGGCGCTGTGCCGGTCCCTGAGCAGGATTTACCCGTTGTCTTACCCACCGATATCCAGTTCCAAGGCGTTGGTTCACCACTTAAGACCCTGGCTGACTGGTCAAGCGTGCCCTGCCCAAACTGTGGCGGGCCTGGTGAGCGCGAAACCGATACGTTTGATACGTTCATGGAGTCTTCCTGGTATTACGCGCGATTTATGTCGAGCGATGCTGACGCTGCGATGCTGGATGATCGGGCGACCTATTGGGGGCAAGTGGATCATTATGTGGGGGGCGAGGAGCATGCAATTCTGCATCTGCTTTATGCGCGTTTCTTTCACAAAGTCATGCGAGACCAGGGGCTTGTGCAAACCAATGAGCCGTTTACGAATCTTTTGGCGCTCGGAATGGTTTTAAAAGACGGCAGTAAGATGTCGAAGTCCGCTGGCGACGCCGGTGACCCGCAGCATCTTCTCGATCAGTTTGGTGCCGATGCAGTTCGAATGGCGATGATGTTTGCGGCGCCGCCGGAGCAAAGTTTTGAGTGGTCTGAAAATGGCGTAGAGTCCGCATTTAAATGGCTCCGGACTCGGCTTTGGACGACGGTGCAAAACCACGTTGCCGAGGGTGCCGCGGATGCCTTTGACACTGCGCGTCTGGATGAGCTTGATAAAGGGCTTCGGCGAGTGACGCATGAAACGCTGAGCAAGGCATTCGACGATTACGGCCGCCGGCTGGCGTTCAATACCGTTGTTGCGGCCGCCATGACACTAATGAATCATATTAATAAGTTTGACGGGCATTCCAGCGAATCTCGCGCTGTGTTGCGCGAAGCCTTAAAAGCGGTTGTGTTGGTTCTATCCCCGATTACCCCCCATATCTCGACTGCTTTATGGCGCAAGTTGACGGGAGAAGATTTGAGTCATGCCCAGTGGATGGCAACAGATGATAGTGCGTTGGTTAAAACCACCATTGAGCTTGTGGTTCAGATCAATGGGAAATTACGGGCGAAGCTCGATGTTGCGGCAGATATTGATGAATCAAGCATTCGCCAAAAGGTGGCAGAGCTACCCAACTTGACGCAGTACTTTGACGGTAAACAAATCCGGAAGGTCATTTATGTGCCTGAAAAATTGATTAACTTTGTGGTGAATTGATGCGGATATTCTGGGCGGGTTGCCAAGGAATTGTCTTGTTCATGCTTGCAGGTTGCGGCTATCAGCTGAGCGCGCCTGTGTCATTGCAAGGTGTTGATGTTTCGGTTTCGGCAGGCATCGACTCGGACGTGTTGCGCTTACTGGAGCCAGCGCCGCGGGCGAAAGGCGAGGCGGCGGCGAAGGGCGCGCACCCGTTGTCGTTAATCCTTCATGAAGAAATTTACTTAAAGTATCCAATTGCGGCAGCAGCCTTTGATGAGACGACCGAGTTTGACGTCACGTTGCAATGGATATTTTCGCTGAAGAACAAGCGGGGTGAACGGCTGGTTGATGCCGAGCGCATCACGGCGAACGCGCAGCTGACAAGACACAACCAACGCTTGGTTGCTGCAAGCGAAACGGAAAGGGCTCGTCTAGTGCAATTGCGTGCTGAATTAGCAAGTCAATTGCGCGACCGAATGCAGCCTTGGCTTGATGCGGGTGAGTCAAAGTGATCGAGCTACAGGGTATGGTCTGGCGGGGCGGGCAGCGTCAACCATGAAAATATATCCCGAAAAGTTGGCGGCAGAACTCAAAAAAGGGCTTGCGAGGGTCTATCTAATTTCTGGGGATGAGCCTTTGCTGCGTCAGGAAGTGTGTGATCAGATTCGTTTAAACGCCCGTTCAGCAGGTTTCGTAGAGCGAGATTTGTTCCATGTTGAGCCAGGGTTTGATTGGCAGGAGCTTCATTATAGTGCGAATAGCTTGTCGTTGTTTGCAGACAAGAAGTTGATCGAAGTTCGATTGAGCGCGGCAAAACAGCCAGAAAAGGCGGCGAAGGCGCTTCTGGATCTCGCAAGCGTTGGCGAGGATTTAATCGTGCTTTTGAGTCTGCCGAAGGCAGACGCGACCGTTCAGAAGTCTAAATGGTTTAAGGCGCTTGAGGCTGTTGGGGTACTGGTTCAAGTCTGGCCGATTGAGTCAAAAGATTTGCCGCGGTGGATTGAAAACCGGTTTAAAGGTAAGGGCTTTCGGATCGCCCGGGATGCCGTTTTGGCGTTATCGGCGCGGGTGGAAGGCAACTTGTTGGCGGCCGTTCAGGAAGTTGATCGATTGATTCTGTCGGCGCCCGCAGCCGAAATCAGTCTTGAGATGGTGCAAGCAACCGTTGGCGATCATGCACGCTATGATGTGTACCAATGGCTGGATGCAGCCCTTGCGGGAAAGGCGGGTCGCTGTTTGCGTGTTCTCAATGGTCTGCAGGCTGAAGGCACCGAGGTCTTACTGGTTGCTGGCGTCCTGACTCGAGAGCTTCGCACGTTGATTGGAATCAAAGCGCAATCGCAGGCCAGTACTTTAGACGCGGCGCTACAGGGCGCGCGTATTTGGCCGAAGCGCAAGGCTTTAATCAGTCGCGTGGTTCAACGTCTTAGCCTTGATGAGTTGCAGGCCATTCATGGAGCGGTACGAGCGGTTGATGCCATCGTCAAAGGCGTCGAGCCAGGCGAGCCCTGGGATGTCATGACGAATGTGTCGGTCCGGTTATCAGGACATCGAATTGGGGTGCCCTTCCCAAAATAAAAACGGTCAGCCGAACCAAAAGACATCTTGCACGGTATTTAGTTGATGTGGGTTGAGGCTTCACGACCCCGATCAATCAAAGTGATGCCTGAAGATTGAACTTCGAAGAGGGTAATGCTGCCGTTGTCTGGTCGACAAACCAAGACCTCGTCAAGTTGGGTCGCGTAGGACACCATCGCATTGATGGCAACAAAGTGTGAAAAAATAGCAGTATCCTGCGAGCAAGCCATCAAGCATTGCGCCATATGATCTCGCCATTGCTGTAGTGCCTCGGACTGCTCGGACCATTGGCCCTGCATAACGGTTTGAAGCCAAGTGCCCCGATCTTCGAGTGCGATGCCGTGACTGGGTACTTCGGCAACTCGTGAATCAACGGTTACGGCTTGCTTGAGCCGTTCGGCTATTGGCGCTGCAGTTTCTTGCGCACGCTTCAAGGGACTTGATAACAGCGCAAGGGGTGCTTGGGCTGCAAGCACAGTCGCGGCCTGCATTGCTTGGCTGCGACCGAGATCATCTAGTCCTGGATCGCGATCGCTCGTAAAGTTGGCAGCGGCTCGGCCATGTCGAACCATATAGACCTTTGGCATGCTAAGGCTCTCTTATCAGTGGCACTTATGGTAGCAGAGTTAGAGGTCCCGTCGTGGCAATTTAAGGGACAAATCGCTATTCTTAGAAGCCTGCGGTGGCCTGCTAAATGCGTTGCCAGTGTGGTTGAACCAAAACCTTGTGGCCTGATCTGGCGCGGGGTTTATCTTAGCGATTCCAAGCAGGTCTGTTGTAGCCCCGCGGGATCATTACAAGGCAGTAGCCGCTCAGTTTTTAAGGTTAAAATTATGGTAAAGCAATTAGGCGCGTTGGCTGGAGACGGGATCCCAGATACGCAGGTCTCAGTGAGAGAAACCTTCGGTATAGACGTCGATCTCTTAGTTCCCGCATTTTCTCAGACCGCTGAACATGTCCCGGCCATCGATGAAACCTATATTTTTAATAAAGAGACAACGCTTGCGATCTTGGCGAGTTTCGCGCACAACCGGCGCTGCATGGTGCAGGGGTTTCATGGCACTGGAAAATCGACTCACGTTGAACAAGTCGCCGCGCGCTTAAATTGGCCCTGCATTCGGATTAACCTGGACTCACATGTCTCTCGCATGGACTTGGTGGGTAAAGATGCGATTGTGCTGCAGGATGGCAAGCAAATTACCGAGTTTAAGGAAGGGTTGTTGCCCTGGGCGCTGCAACGTGCCTGCGCCATTGTTTTCGATGAATACGATGCCGGCCGGCCGGACGTTATGTTTGTGATCCAGCGCGTGCTTGAAGTTGAAGGCAAGCTGACGCTGCTGGATCAAAGTCGCGTCATCAGTCCTCACCAGAGCTTTCGCCTTTTCTCGACCACCAATACCATCGGGTTAGGCGACTCAACCGGGCTCTACCACGGAACGCAGCAAATCAACCAGGGTCAGATGGATCGATGGAACATTGTGACAACCCTGAATTATCTGCCCCATGAACAAGAAGTTGAAATCGTGGCAGCAAAACAGCCAAACCTAGATCGAAAGACCATCGGGCATATGGTTTCAGTGGCAGCACTGACGCGACAAGGCTTCATTAACGGCGATATCTCGATAGTCATGTCGCCCAGAACCGTGATCATGTGGGCTGAAAATGGTGAGTTGTTTGGTGATTTGGGTTTCGCATTCAGACTGACATTTTTGAACAAGTGCGATGAAACCGAACGCGCGATCGTTGCGGAGTACTATCAGCGTTGTATGGGCACCGATCTGCCAGAATCAACGGCGAATGTGGTTTTAGCGGGTTGATGATCTGATGTCACCCCAGCTGGATGATGCAACAGAAGTTTTCCGTCAAGCGGTGACCGCAACGATGCGGGCCATCTCTGGCAATGATGAACTCTCGGTGACCTTTGGCCGGGGTAAACCTTTTATTCATGGCAATAAGGCGAGGATTCCGGTGCCGGAGCTTGGTGGCTCGGAAACCGCTCTCGCGGCTTTGCGGGGTACAGCGGATCGGTTTGCGCTGCGCACGCGGTATCATGATGAAGATTTGCACGACCAGGGTCGGCCTGCGGCCGGCGTTGCCCAAGACCTCTTCGATGCGGTCGAGGAGTCTCGGATTGCAGCGGTCGGTTCGTATCTCATGCGCGGCGTACAGAATAATCTGCATTATCAGCTGGATGATACCTTGCAGCAGCAGGGCGTCTTTGACATTACGTCAACGGAAGACGCGCCCCTTGGTCAAGCGGTGGGACTGTTTCTGCGTGAAAAATTGATTGCAGCCGAGCTGCCGGAGTCCGCCGCTCGCGTGCTGGATCCTTGGCGAACGTATATTGAAGATCGGGTCGGTACAGAATTAAAGGATTTCGAAGCGAAGGTTTTTGATCAGGTGGCATTTTCGGAACTGGCGCGCAGTTTGATCGCTGATTTTGGATTGGACGAAGACTTTGGCCAGGATGATCAAAGCGGCGATCAGGATGATCTTGATGATCAGGAGCAAGAGGCCGAAGCGGAGGCTGGAGATGATGGGACGGATCAAGACCAGGGCGCCGAAGGAGACCTCTCGGATGCCATCGAAGGCGATGTGCCCGTTGACATGGATACATCCGATCTAGCGGAATCCGATGGGTCTGAAGACGATGGTGGTGCGCCGCCTGATGCTAATACGCAAAAAAATTGGGCTCGCCCGAAGACCTTTGAGTATCAACCCTACACGACAGAGTTTGATGAGGTGGTTTTCGCGGATCAGCTTTGTGACAGCGAAGAGTTGGATCGCCTGAGAGGGGTACTAGATCAGCAGTTGCAGAACTCTCAGGTCATTATCAGCAAGCTTGCCAATCGACTGCAGCGTAAGTTGATGGCGCAGCAGAGTCGGGCTTGGGAATTTGATCTTGAGGAGGGCGTGCTAGATACCTCGCGACTGCCAACCATCATTATGGACCCATTTTCCTCGCTGGCGTTTAAGCAAGAAAAGGAGACGAAATTTAAGGATACGGTGGTGTCGATTCTGATCGATAGCTCTGGGTCAATGCGCGGCCGATCAATTTCTATTGCAGCGATGTGTGCTGATATTTTGGGCAGAACGCTGGAGCGATGTTCGGTAAAAGTCGAGATTTTAGGGTTCACTACGAAAGCTTGGCGGGGCGGACAATCTCGGGAGCTATGGTTGCAGCGCGGGAAACCGCAACAGCCCGGACGCCTGAACGATTTACGACATATCATCTATAAGGCTGCGGATATGCCTTGGCGTCGTGCAAGACGGAATTTGGGCTTGATGATGCGCGAGGAATTGCTGAAGGAAAATATTGATGGTGAAGCGTTACTCTGGGCCTATAACCGTATTCATGGTCGGCCCGAAGATCGCAAGATATTGATGGTTATCTCGGATGGCTTGCCGGTTGATAACAGCACCCTGTTGGTAAATCCTAGTAATTTCCTAGAGCAGCACTTGAAGTTCGCCATCGATCAAATTGAAAACACCGATAGTGTTGAACTGGTGGCTATTGGAATAGGTCATGATGTGACGCACCATTATGAGCGTGCGGTCACGATTACGGATGCAGAACAACTTGGCGATGCCATGACCGAACAGTTGGTTGGCTTGTTTGACGAGCAAAAGCCAGGCTCACCGGTTCAAAGGCGTTAGTCGGTGTCTCGAGTTGCCTTACTGAAGTTGATTGATCGCTACGGTCGCCGTTATCCTGAAGAGGGCGATGTTATTCAGCCCTTCGAAGCCTTTGTTCGCAGTCATGAAAATTGCTTTGAAAGAACGCTCGCGGTGGGGCACGTGACAGGATCAGCCTGGATTGTAGATCGACCTCATAAACATTGTTTGTTGACCCACCACCGCAAACTCGATCGTTGGTTGCAGTTAGGCGGCCACGCGGATGGTGATAACGATATTACGCGAGTTGCGACCCGGGAAGCGTATGAAGAGTCTGGTCTTGAAGCGTTGCAGCTCGTGAGTTCCGAGATTTTTGATCTGGACGTGCATTTGATTCCCGAGCGCGGCGATGAGCCGGCGCATTATCATTATGATGTTCGTTATCTGTTTGAGTGTGCTGGGGATCCCGCTTTGACGGTTAGCGAGGAGTCGAATGAACTGGCTTGGGCGGCACTGTCGACGATTGAGACCTACACGAATGAGGATTCTATTTTAAGAATGGTTCGAAAAACGGGCTAACTTACGGGCCGGCTCACGTTTGGTCATAAAGATGACAGGCAACCTGATGATCCGAGACAATCAGTCGCGGCTGGGGTGTTACAGCTTTGCACTGCGGCATAACCTCAGGACAGCGGTCGGCAAACCGGCATCCAGGCCCCACGTTGATCGGTGAGGTAATTTCGCCCGTCAGCTCAGCGCTGGGGCGGCTGCGTTCAAGGATAGGGTCCGCTTCTGGATTGGATTGAATCAGCAGCCGCGTGTAAGGATGCTTAGGTTCGAAGAAAACAGCGTCCGATGGACCGCTTTCAACGAGCGTTCCCAAATACATAACGGCCATTCGATCGGAGATATAACGCACCATCGAGAGGTCATGGGCAATAAATAATAGCGTCAAGCCCAATGAATCTTTAAGGTCTTCGAGCAAGTTAACCACTTGGGCTTGAACGGAGACATCAAGTGCCGATATCGGCTCATCACACACCACAAATTTAGGCTTGATGATCATGGCGCGTGCGATTCCGATCCTTTGCCGTTGACCGCCGGAGAATTCGTGCGGAAACCGCGACATGTGATCAGGATGAAGGCCAACTCGCCGTAGCCAAAAGCCCACTTCTTCTTGAATGTCAGCTCGTGGGATGCCCTTGAGCGCGAGGCCTTCCCCAATGATATCGAGCACCGTCATACGCGGGTTTAGCGACGCATAAGGGTCTTGGAAAATCATTTGAATATCAGCTGAATACCGCAAGTGATCTTTTGCGGTAAATTTCTGCGGCAAAGGTAAGCCGTCAAAAAAGGCGTCGCCCGCTGTTCGCTCGTGCAAGCCAATCAAGGTTTTTCCAAAGGTAGATTTGCCGGATCCGCTTTCTCCCACCAGGCCCAGTATTTCATTTTCCGCAATTGAAAGAGAGATGCCATCGACGGCATGAAGCGTCTGGTTGCGCCCAACCTGGAAGTGCTTTTTAAGGTTAATGGTTTCGATCATTCGCCATGACTCGCAATCAGATGAAGCTGATGCAGACCTTCGGTCTTAGGTGCGCCCGGGGCTTGCAGCCAACATCGAGCGGCATGATGGGGCTCGCGCGGATCGCTGAATAGTGGCGGGTTTTCTTTGTGACAAATGCGCATGGCATGTGGGCACCGAGCTGCATAGCCGCAGCCGCTTGGCGGCGAAAACAAATCCGGGGGGCTGCCCGGGATGGGTTCTAGTTTTTTATTTTGTTGGCTTACATTACTTGGCATCGCTAACTTCAATCCAAGGGTGTAAGGGTGGGCACTTTTATAGAAAATTTCATCGACGCTGCCTTGCTCAACGATTTGGCCTGCATACATGACGCAGACGTTCTGGGCTGTTCTGGCGACAACCGCAAGATCGTGAGTGATCAGGATGATAGCCATACCGTCGCGTGATTGTAGCTCTTTCAACAAGTCTAGAATTTGCGCCTGTATGGTCACATCCAACGCGGTGGTCGGCTCGTCCGCAATCAGTAATGATGGAGAGCAGGCGAGACTTTGGGCAATCATGGCGCGTTGTAGCATGCCGCCTGAAAACTCAAAGGGATATTGGTGGAGGCGTTTTTGAGCCTCTGGAATTCTCGTTCTGATCAGGAGCTCGCTGGCAATCTCGCTTGCCTGTTTAGTGCTCAGGCCACGGTGAACTTTTAAGGTTTCTGCGATCTGAGCACCAATGGTCATGGTCGGATTTAGGGAGGTCATAGGGTCCTGGAAAATCATCCCGATTTCCTTACCCCTAAATTGGTTCGCGGCCTGAGCATCGAGTCCTAAAATCTCAGAACCCTTGAGTTTTGCGGAGCCGCCCGTGATTTTGCCTGGTGGCATTGGAATGATGCCCATGATTGATTGCACGGTAACACTCTTGCCGCATCCGGATTCGCCAACGATGGCTAAGACTTCGCCCGCGTCGACGCTAAAGTCAACGCCTCTGACGGCTTTAACGACGCCGCCATAGGTCTCAAACTCAACGGAAAGGTTGCTGACCTCAAGCAATTTATGCATCCCCATTATTCTCGCGACCTCATTTTTGAATCTAAGGCCTCGGTCAGTCCATCGCCAAGCAGATTAAACGCAAGTACGGTGATGCTGATGAAGAGGGCGGGGAAAAATAACTCATGGGGGTGACTGAGCATCGTTTTGACGCCTTCGTTGCACATTGATCCCCAGGAAGGCGTGGGTGGCGCGACGCCCATGCCAATAAAGGATAGAAAGGCCTCAGTGAATATTGCGGAGGGCACTGCAAAGGTTAAAGTCACCAGGATCACGCCCATCGTGTTTGGAATGATATGCCTTGCAATCAAATAGCTTGGTTTGCCGCCAAGCAGCCGAGCCGCTTCAATATAGCCTTGCTCCCGAATCTTTAAAACCTGACCTCTCACCAAGCGGGCGGTGCTCGGCCAGAGCAGCAGTATCAGCGCAACCAGCATCGGCAGAACCCCGCTTTCGCCTGGTCCGATGCCGAAGCCGATCTTAAACAGGATCATAAACAGCAGAAAGGGTAAGGCGACGACAAAGTCAGCAAAACGCATTAAAAATTGATCGACCTTGCCACCAAGGTAGCCGGCAAATCCGCCATAAAAAACACCAAAAAGTACATAGATGAACGGTGCGACAACCCCAATAAATAAAGAAACTCGAGCGCCTTGCATCAGTCTTGCCAACATATCTCGACCAAGGTAGTCGGTTCCAAAAGGATGGAAGGCGAGCGATACAGAGCGTCCTGGTGCGTCTGATGCCTCAATGAGGCCGCGTTCTAGGGCTTGACTCACGGTAATCGATTGAACGGGGGTCACCTTAAGGGTGGTGACAACTTCAAACTCATCGAGTCCGTCGGTTGGAATGATCGAATAAAAGTAAGTTTGAGACTTAAGATTGAGCCGATCTTCAAAGCCTACGATGTTGCCTGCGGTAAGTGTCTCAAGGGGCAACCCAAGTCCCTGCAGACCGTTTGGCTTGGACTCGCTTCTATAGATGCTGTAGCCGCCAGCATCCTGAACCGGCGACCAAGTGAATCGAACGGATTGGGTGTTCGGCGTGCCCACCGTCGCGAAGTTCGTTACGGCATCGAGATTATCGGGATATCCTGCTGGTTCGGCGGGATGCCCCTGTACGTTGGGCGGCGTCCAGGGCTCATAGTCGCTGACCAAAAGCGCCGTTTTGGGCAGTGCCGGGGCTTGCGATATTTGATCGAGATCTTGAGCGCTCGGGTCCTTGGTCCAGAGGAAGGGGCCAAGGACGGTAAAGAACGCAAGACCAATAATTAGATACAGGGAGATGATGGCTCGCGTGTTTTGCTTTAACCGAATCCAGGCATCTTGCCAGTAGGATAGCGATGGCCTTGAAAGCTGTTCGAGGCTGTCAGTCGAGGGCTCTGGCGTGAAATCGGCTGCTTGAAGCTCAGGATGAGGAATCATTTCAGCCTCACTCTGGGGTCAATAAAGCCGTAAATGATGTCGACTAGAATGACCATAAAAACCAGGAAGGCGCCATAAAACACGGTGGTTCCCATAATGACAGTGTAATCGAGTTGTTGAACGGCTTGGACAAAATATCGGCCCAGACCGGGAATCGCGAAAACGAGCTCGACGACAAAGCCGCCCGTCGTAATTGCGGCAATCTGCGGACCTAAAACGGTGACGACCGGCAAAATAGCATTACGGAGCTGGTGTTGAAAAAATATCCGGCTCGGGGAAAGGCCTTTGGCGCGGGCGGTTCGAATGAAATCTTCGTTTACAATCTCGAGCATAGAAGAGCGCATCAGCCGCGTCAGTAGCGCCATCGTGCCAAGTCCGAGCACGAGAGATGGCACGATCATATGGGCAAAGGTGCCCCAGCCGGCCACCGGTAAAAAGGAGATATTGAACCACTGGTTAATGTTGACAAGGAGGAGTTGGCCCAAGGCCGCAAACACGAAACTCGGGACTGAGATGCCAAGAATCACCAAGAACATAATGATGATATCGGGCAGCTGATTACGGTAGAGGGCAGTTAAAGCGCCCCAGAGAATGCCCCCCAACGCGGCAAAGGTAATGGCCAGGATGCCAAGGGCCGCTGAGACGGGGAAGTGATCTTGGATGATGTCGTTTACTTTTCTATTTTGTTGGGTGAATGAGATGCCGAAATCACCCTGCACCATGTTGCCCAAATAGATGACGTATTGCTCTGCAATCGGTTTGTCTAAGCCGTATTTTCGCGCGAGGTTCTCTCGAATTTCGGGGGTCGTGGCTTTTTCGTTCATCAATGGGTCGCCGGGCACGGCGTGCATCGCTAAAAAGGTAGCGGTTGCGATGAACCAGATGGTGACCAGTCCCGATAAAATGCGCCCAAACGTGTATTTCAACATCGCGGTCAGGGCACAATGCGGGCGTAGGTGAAGTCAGGATCAGAGCCTACGACCGTGCGACGCATGCCCTTGATCTTAGGATGCTGCAGATAGATCACGCCCTGCTCGTACATGGGAAGGATAATCGCATCCTCATGCACAATGGTTTGAAGACCGGCCATGGCCGCCATCCTAACTTCCGGGTCATTACTGTTCATTGCTCGTCGAACCAGGCGGTCATATTCCGGGTTGTTGTAGCGCCCCCGATTATTTAAATTCCAAGATGCAAACAAGTCACCAAAGGTCATGATGTCATCAAAATCCGGGCCCCAGCCTGCTCCGACGATATCAAAGTCGCCGGTGGTCATTTTAGCCAATCGTTGCTTAAACGTTTGAACATCTATTTTAAGATCAAGATCAAGCTTGGTCTTCAGCATGCCTTGCATGTATTCCGCTTGTTTGGTCGCGGTTGGACTGTCGCTGACCAACAGAATCAGGGGCGGAATATCCTCTAAACCAAGCTCCGCTTTTGCCTCACGGAGCAATTGCTTGGCTTTAGCCAGATCCGGTCGAGTGACGACCGCAGGATATTCTTGTCGGAAAGGTTTGTTCACACCCATGATCCAACTGGGGAATAAGCTAGCGCCGGGTAAATTGCCGGGCGTTTGCAGAACCTTATTGACGAATTCGTCGGGGTCGAACACTGCTTGGATAGCTTGGCGGAGCTTTTTGTTGTGGGTAATGCGTTCTGGACGGTAGTTATATTCCAGAAAATAGACGCTGCCGGTTACGAACTTCTTAATTCTAAATTGATTGTTTAAGGCGTCCTTGTAGGTCTCGCCATCGAGTTGGGTATAGGCGATTTTCTCGTCAATAAAGAGATTAAGGCGGGCTCGCGTGTCGGCGGTAATGTATTCGGCGTCAATCACTTCTAAAGAAATGGCCTTGCTGTTCCAATAATTTGGGTTCTTTTCCATTTTTAGCGAGGCGCTGTGGACCCAGTCCGAAATCCTGAAGGCGCCGTTATACAGAATGTCTTTACTGTCTGCCGCATAGGCGCTGCCGGTTGCGCGGTAGAATTTTTCTTGGACGGGAAAGGTCGTCACGAAGGCGGTTAATTTGAGGAAGTAACCGGTTGGGCGTTCCAGCGTAACTTTGAGGGTAAAGTCATCGATGGCTTGGATACCGAGATCGGTTAGGGGCTTGTTGCCTTGATTAATAGCCTCGGCATTTTCAACTGGGTAGAGGATAAAAGCGTATTGTGAGGCCGTTTTAGGGTCGACGACGTTGCGCCAGGCAAACACAAAATCGTGCGCAGTCACTGGGTCGCCGTTACTCCACTTAGCGTCTTTTCGTAGCCAAAATGTGGCGGAAGTCTCTGTTAATTCCCATCGCTCGGCAACGCCGGGAGCCAAGTTGCCACGTCGGTCATACCGCGTTAAACCTTCCATGACATGTCCAAGTACAAAAATGGATACCTGATCGGTCGCGGTCATGTTGTTCAATTGCGGTGGTTCTTGAGCCAGCGCAATTTTGACAGTTTGGGCGGCAGCATCGACTGACTGTGCCATGACGGGGTTTGTAAAAGCGACGATTAGCAACGTCAGAATAAGAATTTTTGGCATGGTCATTGGTTCGATGTCGTGAAAATCGAAGTCTAACATGGGGTTCTAGTTTGTCCGAATGGCTGAGGTGGCTTAAGCGCTCAGGCCGCGTATTTTAATAGATTGGAGACAACGCGTTCTAAGTGGGTGAGCGAGTTGCAGACTTCGGTTTGATGACAGTTTGGGCCATATTTTTTCATCTCAGCATCGCCCACAAGCCAGTTTGATCGAGGCTCCGGGTTGAGCCAGATGACCCGTTTGGATTTTTCGTACATTTCTCGGAGAATTTCAGCCTTTGGGTCGCCGTGATTGTTGCGGGCGTCGCCTAAAATAATAATGGTGGTTTTATTGTCCACATCATCCATACAGTTGCGCTTGAAGTCCTCAAGCATTTGACCGTAGTCGGTCGAGCCATTGCCGTAATCGCGCATCGTCTTTGCCATAGCGTCTTCAAGGTTGCTACTTTGAAATAGTCGAGTCACTTCTCCAAGGTCAGAGGAGAAGGCAAAGCTCCGCACCTTTGGGATAATTTCCGCAAGGCTGTACAAAAACATCAGCAAGAATCGAGAGTAATTACTGACCGAGCCGCTAACATCGCAGATACACATGACCTTAGGTCGGTCAACTTTCACTGATTTCCACTTTAGATCGAAAAACACACCATCATATTGCATGTTATGCCGAAGCGTTTTTCGAATATCGAGCTGCCCCCGTTTGTGGGTTTTGCGACGCTTTGAATGAATGGATACGAGTTTCTTGGCCATCTTAAAGACAATTTCCTGCACGTCCTTATGATTGCGTTTCTCAAGATTGCTGAGTTTAACTTTTTTTAGCAGTTCTTCTCGTAACTGTTTGCCGTGTTCATCGGCATGGAGGAAGAATTGCTTTTCCACATAATCGCGGACCTGGTCTCGAAGTTGATCCCGTGCGCGTTTTAGTTTGCCAGCCAAGCGTTGCTCGCCGCGATCAGCGGTCTCTTGGCGCTCGGTGATCTCCTCTTGGAGCCCCTTCAGGCCCATTTGATCCATGATCTTCCGGGTGTAGAGCCCCTTTTGGGTAAAGACAACAATTTCGTTGACTTCAACTGCCCGCCCGGCTTCGGCCATCGAGACCATCAAGTCGCTGCGGGTGCCTTGCAGAAGCAGTTGACCTAAGGCTGAGGTGGGCGAGGGGGTCTCCTCATCACTGGCTTCTGCATCGGCCGCCTCGGAGGCATTGCCTGAGCCCTGGCCTGAACCTTTGCCTCCGGGCTGCCCTTGGGGATTGTCGCCGGAATTTTCGTCTTCAAAGGCATCACTATCCTGTGCGTCATCGGAAGTGCCGCCGGTGACTGGGGCCTGCATGACATCGTCAAAGGTGAAGAACTTTTCAAAACAGGTTTCAAAAGTATCTTTTTCTTCGGGGTTCTTGGCCAGCAGCATCGACAACGTGTTTTTAAATAGCGCGCGATCTTCATAGCCAACAAACTCAATGGCGGCCATCACATCGAGGGTCTCTGCGGGCGAAACCTTGACTTCGGCCGTCCGCAAAACCTTCACAAAATCGACGATTGTTTGCTCCATTAACTGCCCTTGAGTGCCTTGTTCGTCAACATCTGAACCTCGCCGGTCACGGACTCAATGTCCTCTTGAAATTTCAAGATCACGTTAAGGGTTTGCTTGACCAGTTCTGCATCGAGGGATTCGGTATGGAGCAGGATCAAAGCCTTCGCCCAGTCAATGGTCTCACTGATCGCGGGCACTTTTTTAAGGTCCATCTCTCGCAGAGCTTGAATAAAAGTAACCAGCTGTCGCCTGAGTTCCTCTGGCACCTCCGGCACGCGAGCTTGAACGATCTGGCTTTCTAAATCGGCGTCCGGAAATGGGATATAAAGATGCAAGCAGCGCCGCTTCAAAGCATCGCTGATCTCTCGTGTATTGTTGCTGGTTAAAAAAACTAGCGGCTTACGGTCGGGGTTCGCCTTAATCGTACCAATTTCAGGAATCGAGAGTTGGTAATCGGACAGCATCTCTAGGAGTAGGGATTCAAATTCGTGATCACTTTTGTCGACTTCATCGATCAACAAAACGCAGCCCGCTTCTTCCTTCAAAGCTTTCATCAGCGGTCTAGGCTCTAAAAACTCTTCTGAAAAGAAGACATCGCCGAATTCATGAAGTTTCGCCACCGACTCTGTCAGGCCTTTTGCGCCGTCCAAAATCTCACCAAGGGTTTCTTTTAGAACTTGGGTATAGAGCAACTGCTTGCCGTATTTCCACTCGTAGATCGCTTTTGATTCGTCTAGGCCTTCGTAACATTGCAATCGAATACAGGCGATGCCGAGCATATTGGCCACGGATTTCGCGAGCTCAGTTTTACCAACGCCGGGAGGACCCTCAATGAGTACCGGCTTGTCTAAGTGGTAGGCCAAGAAAACAGCCGTTGCGATCTGTTCATTGGATATATAGTTCAAACCGGCGAGTCCGGTATGGATGGCCTCAATGGTCGCTAGGTGCTCGTCGCGGTCTAAGGTCAACGGTGATCCCCTTTTGATTAGATTAAGTGATGCGACAGGCAGTTGTTGCGCGGCGCGGGCCAATAATGCGTCAAGCATTATGTAAAGACCACGATAACTTGTACAGGCAGAGTCAGACTATCATTCAAGGCGATCCCTATGGATCATGTTAAATGATAGGTGACGTGCTCGAGCGCGGACTTATCCCTCAGCGCAGCGGTTATCACGGCTTACCAAGGCGAGGGCCCGTGCTGACCTAAAAGTGTGATTCGCTCGATATGTGTAACGTGCGGATTGCGTCCGATAGGGCCTTGCTGAATCGGGTAAACCCTCCCTCGTGATTTGCCTTATAAGCTGTTATTTTCTAATTAAGAGACAAATTTAGGCGGAGCTTCATGACAAAATTTTGGCTGCTGATCGCAGGTATTGCCTTGAGCGCTTCAAGTGCTGCAGATTATCCGTCGACCTATGACCCGCCGTCATTTCGGGCATACTCGGAACAGTGATTGCGTTACGATCGCTGATGCAAAATCGTGAGATCGTTGATGATTAAGGCCGAAACAAGCCCTGTTCTCGATTGAGCCGACGCTGGCGCCTGCTTTCTTCACCGAGCAACAACAGCTGTTCTCGATTGTGGGGTGTGATGGCCATAAAGTTGTCTCGCCAGCCCTCGGACGCTGACCATTGGTTTGGCAGTTGTTGAACGGCGCCGGGACTTTGAGACTGGTAAAGCAGGTTGAGTGCTGCAGAAAGTGATTCGTTCTGCATTGTTGAATCAAACGGCTTACCGACGGGGTTTCCCAAAGGCAAGTCGTTAAAGACGATTCGGGGCGTCCCAGCCCGTTGCAAAATATCCAGCGCGGATCCGATCACAACCGTCGCAATTCCGGCGGTTTCTAAGGCTCTGGCCGTCAAACTGACGGTTTGGTGGCAAACCGGTCACAACGGAATCAGGATAGCCAGATCGACGGCATCGGTTAAGCAATGCTCGGTGATCAACGGGGCATCCTCGTTGCGGGTGTGGCGCTGACTGTACTCGGTCGGGATAAAATGAAATCTCGGCGCAAGGGAGCCAATCTCCCCCGCGGCAACCCGCGCGTTCAACGCCTGCAGTGGGAAGTAGGACTCTCGGTCGTTGGTGTGGGTTGTAATCTTGTCCCAGGACAACTCAGCGGTGTCGAAATCGGCGGGCGCGTCAGAAAAAGCATAGCTTTTGGCGGTCCTGATCGGTTTAGGGATGCTGGGCTCAACGACGGCGGTGGTCACAAGCGTGATCCGAGCTGATTTGAGTGGCCTTGCGGGCTTGCTGAACGGCGTTTCCACATTCGTGGCCCATTGGTAGTCCTGTTCAAACCCTTGCGCTCGATAGTAGGCTTTGGTGCGCTCGATATAGCGAATCATGAAGTGTGCAATCGAATAAGACCTTCCTGTGCGCAGGACGCCACAAGCAGGCCATCTTTGTCATAAAAGGTACCGCGACTAAAACCTCGAGCGCCCCCAGAGTAGGGGCTGTCTTGATGATACAAAAGCCACTCGTCGGTTTTGAACGGGCGATGAAACCACATTGCATGGTCAAGGCTTGCCACTTGAAAATTATCCTGGCGCCAATTGATCGCATGAGGCCGGTAACTGGTATCGATCAATGTCATGTCAGAGGCGTATGCGAGCAGGCACTGATTCAAGCGAACATCATCGGGCATTGTGTCGATTGTTTTGATCCAGACACTTTGCGCTGGAGGCAACGGTTTTGGGTTGGCATCGTTCATTGGGTCAGCGAAGCGCATCTCGATCGGGCGGGGCCGTTTTAGAAAGGTTGGGTCGGCGTCCGGTACGTCGCGAAGGTATTCGTTCATCAGCATTTCTTCGCTTTTGCAGTCCTCAGGTGGCGGTGTGCTCGGCGCAGACATTTGGTGTTCAAGGCCTGTCTCCATCACCTGAAACGAAACCGACATACTAAAAATTGCTTGGCCTTTTTGAATGGCTTTGACGCGTCTGGTTGTAAAACTTCGGCCATCGCGGATGCGATCGACCTGATACAGAATAGGGCAAGTAGTATCGCCCGGTCTTAAAAAATAACCATGTAGGGAATGCGCGATCCGACTTTGATCATCAACGGTTCGGGATGCCGCGACCAGCGCTTGCCCAATAACTTGGCCGCCATAAACGCGCTGCCAACCTTCATCGGGGCTGACGCCGCGAAAGAGGTTCATTTCAATTTGTTCGAGGTCTAAAAGCGTAAGTAGATCTGAGAGCGCTTGTTTCATAGGAAAGGTGCCTGAAGCCGAAACACTATTGTCTCCGACTTCAGGCGCCGAGTCCAAACCCAACGATTGTTGGGTTTGTAAGGTCCTAGTACTTGTATTCTTCTGATTTAAAAGGCCCTTCTCCAGGCACGTTGATGTAATCGGCTTGCTTTTGAGTTAGTCGGGTAATCGTCCCGCCAAAACCCTCGACCATATATTGTGCGACCTCTTCATCGAGTGCTTTGGGCAAGACTTCAACCGTTATGGGTTGCCGCTGCATCGGGTCGTGACTCGCCCATGCGCGCTCAAACAGATACATCTGCGCTAATACTTGGTTCGCGAAAGAGCCGTCCATAATGCGTGACGGGTGACCTGTTGCATTGCCAAGGTTGACCAAGCGGCCTTCCGACAACAGTAAAATGTAGTCGCTTGGATCATCGCTTCGGAAAATTTTATGAACTTGAGGTTTAACCTCTTGCCAGCGCCAGTTGTCGCGCATGAACTGCGTATCGATCTCAGTATCAAAGTGTCCAATGTTACAAATGACCGCGTTGCTCGCAACGGTTGCCAACAGGTTTTCATCGCAGACATTAACGTTCCCGGTGCAGGTCACAATCATATCGGTGCCCTGCATCAATCGCAGATCGATATCTTCTTTTTTGCCGGTGTTGATGCCGTTGATATAGGGGGACACGACTTCATAGCCATCCATGCAGGCTTGCATGGCGCAAATGGGGTCGATTTCCGTAACGCGGACAATCATACCTTCCTGGCGCAAGCTCTGAGCGGAGCCCTTGCCAACATCACCATATCCGATAACCAAAGCCTTTTTACCCGCCATGAGCATGTCGGTTGCGCGCTTGACTGCGTCGTTCAGGCTGTGTCGACAACCGTACTTGTTATCGTTTTTGGATTTGGTAACAGAGTCGTTGACGTTGATGGCTGGGACCTTGAGTTCGCCAGCCTTCAGCATTTCTTGAAGTCTGTGGACCCCTGTGGTGGTTTCTTCGGTAATACCGTGGATGGCGGCTAAGAGGTCGGGGTATTTGTTATGAACCATTTCCGTCAGGTCGCCGCCATCATCTAGGATCATATTGGCATCCCAAGGCTTGCCGTCTTTTAAGATGGTTTGTTCAATGCACCACAGAAACTCTTCCTCGGTCTGGCCTTTCCACGCAAAAACCCCAATACCACTGGCTGCGATTGCGGCGGCAGCATGATCTTGCGTTGAAAAAATGTTGCAAGACGACCACCGCACTTCTGCGCCCAAATCAACCAACGTTTCAATGAGTACGGCGGTCTGAATCGTCATGTGGATACAGCCCAGTACTTTGGCACCTTTTAAGGGTTGCTCGTCTTGATATTTGGCTCGGAGCTTCATCAATGCAGGCATTTCTGCTTCAGCCAGTTCGATTTCTGCTCGGCCGAATTCGGCCAGGCTAATATCTGCTACTTTATAATCGGTCATTATGACTCCTAAGGTTGTCGTTAAAGTTAATGTGCTGTGAAAATTCTCAGCTGTAGTTGAAAACCATTTTTTAATCCAAGAAACGCACCTTGCCCGCGCTGAAATCCAGATGCGGTGGCCCAAAGGTCGAGATCGTCAGGTTCGAATCCAAGCCAAAGGTCCCCGCAAATATCCCGGGTCCAGTCTTGTTGGTGTGGGCAAAGGTCAATCAAAAGTAGCTTGCCCTTTGGCTTGATGAGCCCGGCTGCTCTTTGGAAAAAGGCGGCAGGCGCGGGTAAGTGATGGAGCACCATGTTGCAGACCAGCAGGTCTGCCGGGAAATCAAGTGTGAGGCTGTCGTAATCTTGAAGCATGAAGTGCACGTTCTTAAGCTGCTCTTGGTGCGCTCTTGCTTTGGTCTTCATCAGCATTTCGTCCGAGTTATCCACGACGAGGACGGACTTAAAGGTCTCAGAAAGGGTTGTGAGTAAAGGGCTTTCGCCCGCGCCGATTTCAATAACGCGGGTTTCTTTTGGAAGGTTTTCGTTCCGGATCAGGTCCCCCACACACCCTGAGTAGTGCTCAAAGGATGCGACAAGATCTTGATTTTCCTTCAGTTGTGCTGCGCAGCGCTTAAAAAAATCAGCCGACTGTTGGCTGCGGTCGTCATAGATCTCCTGACGCGTTTTGAGTAGTGCCGGCGGCAAGGCTGTTTGGTCAAGCGTGTCTAAGAAGGTTTTTGTCAGATCGCTCAAGAAACCGTTCTGCGGTAACATCGCCCGACGATAAAATATGGACGTACCTTCACGCTTCGTTTCAAGCAGACCGCACCCAGTGAGAATTTTCAAGTGATGGCTCATGCCTGATTGGGGTGTCGTGGTAATGTGACAAAGCTCCATGACCCCGAAAGAGTTGTCTTGGAGCAGTCGCAGGACGTCTAGGCGCAAGGGATCGGCGAAGGCTTTCGACAACGTGAGGATGGCCGCTGGCGCGTTCTGGGTTGGTAAAGGTTGGGCTTTCATCAAGCTATATCAAAATTTTTCGATATAGTACTCAAAACAACGCAGAGTGCAATTAAATATCAAAATAAATTGATAAAGGAAGGAGCCGATTGATTATGGCCTCGATTCGGCAAATACAAGCAAAATACGATGCCGAAGAAGATCGGCTGTTGCTTCGGGTGGGAACTGATGGTGCGCAAGCCCACGGCATCTTACTCACTCGGCGGTATTTACAGCTGTTGTTAAAAGCGCTTGCGCAGTACGCCGCCGCCGATCCTGACGTGGGAACGCTGGTTTCGGCGGCCGATCGGCAGGATGTTCAAGACTATAAAGAGCGTCAAGCGCTGGACCGGGCAAATTTTGAGACGCCGTTTGCTGCTGCCGGTGACGCCGAAGCTGAAGTCAGCGCGCCGCAAGAATACCAACTGGCCTACAAGTTGACCTATCGAATGAAAGCAGATCAACTTCACGTATCGTTGCTTCCCAAGACGGGTGAGGGACTTAACCTAATCTTTAATCATGAAATTGCAGTATCGATCACGGCAATTTTGCATTCGGCAGCGACGAAAGCCGATTGGCGAATTCAAGCGTCAGTCGACCCTTTGGCGCAACAAAATCTTAAAATCGTGAATTAAATCGCCAAGGCTTAGGTTGCGTGCGGCGCGGCTCTAGGCAGGGTGACACCAACTCGAACCCCAGAGGGGTCGGTTAAATTATTGATGTGGACAGAACCGCCATGGTGGTCCGCGATAACCCGGACAACATACAGACCAATCCCGAAATGCAAACGGTTGTCAGGATTATTCGCTCTGGCGGTCACCATCGAATCAAAAATGCTGGTGAGCAAATTCTCTGGAATACCTGGGCCGACGTTTGTGATGTCAAGGCTCAGGTCCGTACCAACAGCCTTTAGATCGAAGCAGATGGTACTGCCCACTTCCGAAAAGTCGAGGGCGTTGTCGATGAGTTTGTCTAGGAGTTGCTCGATTCGGTAGTCGCATATCCAGGCAAACAGCGGCTCCTCTGGTGCGTTGAAGGTAAATATTCGACCAGGTTGCAGCATCTTGCAGTTGCTCACATAGGATTGCAGCAGCAGCTTGAGGTCAATACATTCAAGATCATCGCCAATGAGAGCCTCTTCGAGATTTGCGGCATCGGCAAGGTTCTGAACGATTAGCCCGATGCGATTGAGACCGCGGCGTGCGCTGTCTAGGTACTTTTGACGACCCTCAGAGGTTTGCTCAGTCGCCAAATTATCGAGTGACGTTGAGAGGGTGTTGAGCGGGTTATTGATTTCGTGGCGAAGCGTCCGCGGCATGTTTTCGAGAAACTGATTGTGCTGGTGGAGTCTTGTCAGCATGTTCGAGATCCCGCGCGCCAAATCACCGAGCTCGTCGCCAGAGTCTGTCTCCGAGGTTAATCGGCTCGAGGTCAGTCGACCATGTCGATCAATGACGCCGGTGGCTTCGTTGCCCAACCTGCGAATTCTGCGGGCTAAGCGAGCTGAAAAAAGGAGGATGATGCCTGCAAAAATAATCACCGAGATGACGGAAAAATTAACGATCCGTTTTAAGGCATCTCGACGTAGGTTTAGAATTCGATCGGTGGTTTGTTTTAAAACAACCACGCCTAATATTGCCCCCTCGTCAATAATGGGGTGTGCCGCGACGATAATTTCACCGTCCATGGGTGAAATAAAATAGGCAACGGTTGGTTCGCCGGCAAGCGCCGCTGTAATGATATTGTCCTCTTGCCCGATGCGAGTTGTGTTCAAGGTTTGTTCGACCAATGTATAAAATGGGTCCAATAGCCAGGCACTGATCGCGGTGAGCCCAAAGCCAGCGCGGACCGATCCTTTGTCCTGGGCCGCGTCATCAGAATAATAGCTGCCGACCTCGGCGCGAATGCGGCTTTGGGAATCGATCACTTGGATGTTGGCGCCTGAGTATCCCAGGCCCTCAATAATTCTTAAAACCTCCGGTGTTTTGAGTAAGACCAATCCGAATGCTTCACGCTCGCCTGAGGGTAAGGTCCCGGTGATGGACTCGATCGCACGGGTTGAATCGTTGTCTACGTCGACGACCGCAAGGCCAAAATTTCGAGTTGGCCCGAGCTGATCAAGCGGAATCCGGAACTCTAAAGCATAGCCATTTTCGGTCTTTAGCAGGACGCCCGGCACCCGATTATCAGCTTCTCCATCAAGGGCATAGCGCCAGTTCCGGTCAACTCTGTAGGCGGTTGTGATGCCTTCTTCGGTTGCAGTGATGACCAGTTGTTGTGTTTGCCCGGCCTGGTCGGTGTAGGTCACTCGGATATGATCGGATAAATCGAGTCTCAGAATGTCGTTGTCACGATAAATCATCTGATCATCCAGGACCTGCACTAAGGCATAGACCTGCCCCTTGTGTTCGCCTAACACGAGGTAGAATTGGTTAAAAGCCCCTGCGTCACTGGTGTTAAGCGATGGCGCCTGTCCAAAGCCAACATTGAAATCTAGGACGTCTTCCCAGTCTGAATTCTTGCCATCGATTCGAATCGGTTGCTCGAGTGGGTGCGCATAGAGTTTTTCGTAGCCGTCAGGGCTAATCGGTAGTTCGTCAAAGAGATCGGATCGGCCATTTAAGAGCGTTGAAATCCCTTCTGCCGTGAGAAGTTGCGCATTGGCTTGGCTATCAATCAGGATTTCTTCCATCTCGCTTAGGTAGAGATAGCTAAACCAAGGGATGACCACTAAAATAAAGCTGGTCAGAATAAAAAGCTTGGTTCCGAGCTTTGGGCCCTTATAGGTCAGGGTGCCCATGCGTTATTGCGTCGACCACCGGTATCCAAAACCATACTCACTCTTAATGCATTTGAAGTCTGGATCGATAGTTTCGAACTTCTTGCGGATATTTCGCATGTGGGTGTTGATCGTATTGTTGGTCACCAAGGACTGCATGGTCGCATTCATTAGGGTGTCGTAAGAGACGGCATGACCGGGTACGCGAACGAGTTTTGCCAGCATTCTAAACTCGGTTCCAGATAAATTAATGGGGTGATTCTTCCAAGAGACTAGCAAAGCGTCTTGATCGATCGACATGTCGCCGACTATTTTGGCTTCCGCGGTGCCTTGAGCCGCTAGGTTTCGGGCCTCATGAATTCGAAGTAGGGAGCTAATTTTTTCTGAAAGGTAATCCAGCGAAATCGGTTTTGGTAAATAATCCCAGGCGCCCAAGCGCAGACCGCTGATTTTATCGATTTCCGCAATGCGTTCGGTTAAAAAAATGACCGGTAGGTTTGGAGACCGCGCTAAAAGGTCACGGCAGAGCTCAAATCCGGCATCAACCTCGTCGCCAAGAATGATGTCTAATATGACAAGATCGGGGAGCTCGCTATCGAACCCGAGCAGCGCTTCAGTCCGGCTTGAAAAGCCGCGAACTTGGTATCCTTTTTTACTGATGGCATCGATATAGTTATTTCTTTGGTCGATGTCGTCTTCAACGATGACGATTTTTTTTGCCATATCAGTCCTCCTAGCGCTGGGTGTTGATTAAGTTAAAGCATTCATTCGCTCGCGGGTAGTGTGGAAGGGCTACTTTCCGCGTCAGAGGTCTATGTTATAGCAGGCTCCATCAGTTCTACAGGGTTCTGCCCCGAATATTCATGATTCCTTCCTGCTGACTCCGATGATTTTGGGTTTAATGTCTTGGTCCACTAGAAGGAAGTCAATATGAAAGTGTTCTTACCAATGCCTGATGAGGCAGAGCTCTCGCAATTTGGCACTAAGGGTTCTTGTGTGCCCTTTGATGCAGGCTTTCTGTACGCGAGCACCATTCGAGCGACAGCATTGCCGCCAAAAAATTGGCCGACAGATGCTGTGGATGCGGCACTGGGTTGGTCAGGGGCTGAGGGCTAATTAAAGCCGCTTTGGCCTAGGATTTGCCCGCACGCATCGCTCTGTTCGTCTAAGTCGGGTCTTTTCCCTTACACGTGGTTAGAGCGCGTACAGGGGGCGGTCGCGGCGGAATGTTAATCTCATCGGAGCAGGCGCCTGCAGAGTGAGGGGTCGGTTTTTGCCAGAATGACCTCATTTATAACCTTCCTTTCTGCTCGTCTTGTTATCTTTCTACTGTTCAGTTTTGGTTTTGTGGGCGTTCTGGGTAGGCCTAAGGCGGCCGCTATAGGGCTGGCTTTAGGGTCCTGTCGTGCTGATCTGGTTGATATATTCAGGGCAATTGAAGCTCGCAGGCTGGGTTGCCCATTGCCTGTTACAGGCTTTGGCGCAAGTCATTCAGGGCGCCGTTCAGGGCAGACCGTGATCGAAAGTTTTGTCGGTAGGAATGCCAAGCCTAAAGGGGCTTTAAGACGCGTGCGTCGCTAGGAATTGATGGACGTCGTGTAATGTTGGAATTGAGGTTGCGGCACCCGGTTGGGTGACCGAAAGCGCCGCCGCAGCGGCGGCAGTCTGAAGCGCCAGATCAACCTGCTTTGTCTTTATCAAGGTAGCGAGAAAATATCCGGTAAAGGTGTCGCCCGCGCCGGTGGTGTCAATCGCCTCAACCGAGTAAGCGGATTGCGATAGGTTGTGTTCAGCGCTTCGGAACAGAACGCCCGCCTGGCCTAAGGTGAGCACCACTGAGCTATTGGGGTATTGTTCCAAGAGGGCGTCGCAAATTTCGGTTGGTTTTTTCTTGCCGGTTAAAGCTTCGCCTTCGGTTTCGTTAATAATAAAGTAATCGATAAGTGCCAAAGGCAGGGCCCGGGCGCTTGCATTCATCGGCGCCATGTTAAAAGCAATCTGCAAGCCTTTTGCCTTGGCTTGGCGGATAGCGGCTTCGTTGCCGCTGGTTTCGTTTTGAATGAGGAAGATCTCATCGCCGGTAGCTTGGTCAAGTGCTGCATCAATGAGGTGCTCATGGGCCGCTAAATTGGCGCCACCCGAGATAAAGATCGCATTTTCAGCGTGGGGATCGATTTGTAAAATCGCCTGCCCGGTTGGGCTGTCAATAATGCTGAGGTGGGTAATGTCCACCCCGTGAGCGGTCATAAGTTCTGCAAGCCATCGTCCATCCTCACCCACGGCGCCGACATGATTCACCGCGCAGCCTGCCTCGGCAACCGCGATGGATTGATTAAGACCTTTCCCGCCGGGAAAAATTGCGTAACCCGTACTGCTAAGGGTTTCCCCTGCGCGAACGAAATGCGGAACTTGAAAAACGTGATCGATGCAGCAGGATCCGTAGTTGATGATTTGGCTCATGTCGGGTTTCTAATTACTTAAAAAGTCTGTTTAAGTTATCCGAACGGAATCTTTTGCACAATCAAAGCGGGTGTCTGAGTGTGAATGAAATGAAATGCTTCGTTGGTTTTAGTCGGCGTGGAAGCGTGCTGGCAATGCGCGTCATGGTGTTAATAAGGCTCTGTCTATGAAGGTTTTACTGCCACTACTTGTTTTATTTGCTGTCAGTTCGGTTGCTTTTAGCGAAGATGTGGCGCCGCCTCCGTCTACCGCTTCCAAGGCGGTGTTGCACGTTTTGGGGGTCGCGCAAGACGCTGGTTATCCTCAGATTAATTGTTATGAGCCGCGGTGTTTGCCCATTTGGGCGCGGCCCGAGTTGGCCTCAGGCGCAAGCATGCTGGCGCTGGTGATTGACGGCAGTCGATTTCACCTCTTTGATGCGGCGCCGACTCTGCCGCGCCGGTTGTATCAGTTTTGGACAGAGACCGGCTTAACCTTGAGTGATCTGGAGGGTGTCTGGTTAACGCACGCTCATATGGGTCACTACGCAGGGTTGCTGTATTTTGGTAAAGAGGCCGCCAGCACTCACGGGGTGTCAGTACACGCCATGCCGAGGATGGCCGCGTTCCTTGCGCGAAACGGACCTTGGAGCCAATTGGTATCAGCGCAAAATATTGTGGTGCATCAGTTAACGGCCAATACGTCAGTTTTGATTGGGGCAGCGAAGGTAACACCATGGTTAGTGCCCCATCGAGACGAATTTAGCGAAACCGTCGGTTACTTGATTGAAGGGCCCAATAGACGCGCATTGTACTTGCCAGACATTGATAAGTGGCAAAAGTGGGATCAAGACTTGGTCGCCATTCTGAAAACGGTTGATATCGCATTGCTTGATGCAACGTTTTTCAGTGGAGATGAATTACCGGGCCGCGATATTAATTTGATCCCTCACCCAACCGTTTTGGAATCGATGGCGCTGTTAAAGAGCCTGCCTCGGTCTGTGCGCTCAAGGGTTGTGTTTACGCACATGAACCACACAAACCCATTGTTGGACCCCGGCTCGAAAGAAACTCAGTCGGTCCTAGCTTTAGGGTTTAGGATCGCGCGAGTCGGTAACCGGTTTGATCTTTAGCTCGGTAGTGCGATGGTTATTTAGATTCAAGTCTCTGAGAAAAATCTCGGCTCATCTTTGAGCCGAGTAAGCGAACCATGATTAAACCTAAGCCTGCGGTTGCGAGGTAAATTAGGATGATCCAGAAAACCGGAATGCTGGGCAGGATTGGTGCCATAACGGCAAGGACATGAAAGCTCAGAAACAAAATTGCGATATTGAAAAAGGCCAACTCTTTTGCGACAGAGCTTGCAAGGCTGGGGTCCAGAATACGGAGTAATAGAATGCCGCTGCCGGTTGATCCGCAACAGCAGCCGAAAATCGTCAGGCCGCGTTCGGCACCCAATGTTTTGAGGCGCAGGCCTGCCGTAAAGCACAGTGCAGCGGTCACCAAGGTTACGAGGCTCGCGACCAGTAAGATGGGCTGCCAGAACTCGGTCAATAGCGCGAAGTTGATGCTTAAGAGGCTTGCTGTGACCATGAGGTCCACCGAGGATCCGGTGATCCTTTTTTGGGTTTCGTCATCCACAAATTGGCCAAGATTGAAGCGGTCCAAGAGTGCGCGTAGGCCTACGCAAATCATAAGGCCATGAAAAAAGAAAAGGTTATAGCTGAAAATGTTCTCAAGATGGGTTCCGGCCACGAAAGGGTGAACGAATTGCAGGTATTGATCGGTGATGAGGTATGCGCACCCGAGCAAGCCGATATGAAATGCGAATGAATCAATATTAGCTGAATGCGTTATCAGCTTGCCTGAAGTAGGGGCGGCGGGGCCAGTATACAGTCCGCGTTCGAAATCTTGATCTAGCGACCCGCCTGTTCCGCTATGCAGGTTTTTTTTGAGAATCCACCGCGCCATTGGAACTCCGACGACGAAAGCTGCGACAAAGCCGAGGCTTGCGTAAATGAGCCCAAAGTCTACGGCATGTTGAATGTTGTATTGTGTGGTCCATAAATCGCCCAGAGCCAAGGCTTGGCCCGGTCCCTGCGTAAAGCCATGCGTGGCAATTAAACCGAGAAAGCCGGAAAGTGGCTCTGATGCCATGGTGTTGTAGGCGCTAATGGCCGCGAGTCCAACAAGGGCTTGTAACACGAGGCAGGTTACCCAGATGAGCGACAGCCACAAACCGCCGAGCGCTACAGGCTGTTGGCCCCCAATGGGCTGAGTTCGACTGGTAAGCACGAGTGACATAAAGCTGAGCGTAAAAAAATGAAATGCAAACGCGGTAAAGTCGGCTGCTTTGAACCCCATAGCCCAATCAAGGGCGACAAGGCCGAAACCAAGGGTGCCACCAATCAGGCTCGCCGGGACCAGGTTGGTTTGAAAGAACCGAAGATTCGCCCGGATAATCGTACCAAAGACGAGCAAGGCTGCTAAAAATGCGAAGGATAAGATGCCTGGGAAAGTTTGTGCCATGATTAAAATCAGCTTTCGAGTTGCGAGGGCATAAAAGCTAAAGGGTGTTTAGATCGAAAGCAACCGTTCAATATATAGCGTCATCGTGAAGAGTGGTTCTCGTGAATGGCGTCATGCTGAATAGCGCTACGCTGAGAAGTCTGCTGATTTCGATATTTGAGTAACCACTTGGATAGCTATTTCGCTTTTATTAGACAAAATACAGATATATATACTCTTAAATGCAGTATTTTTGGGTAATTGATTATATCAATGGCAATAAAATGCAGTTAATAAGGGAAATTAATATTAAAATAATAAAAATTTAAATTTATAATATTTCAAGTGCTATTTTTATAAAAATAGATAATTAAGCATTAATTATGAAATATTATCCCTAAAATAAAGAAATTAAATTATGAAAAGTTATATAAAACCCATAAATATTATTTATGGCGCTAAATATTCCGGTTGGGATGCTGCAAGTTGGGATGCTGCAATAGGCAGTTTTAGGCATGTACTACGAGGATCTGTGCTGTTCAGGGCATGAGCGGTGTTTCAGGTGTTACTTCCGAATGAGAGCAGCTGAGGTCGCCATGGAATGAGTTAGCTCAATATGGGTCAAGCGTTGACGATTACCGTTTCTTGTTGATTATCTTCTAG
>JAQWWC010000042.1 GCA_029249645.1 Pseudomonadales bacterium | reverse complement strand
ATTCTGCCGGGCGTACCCGCGGTTTAACTTTGGGTTGCCATCTGCGGCACTCCTTCGGCCAGTTCCACCCAGTTCTGTTTGCTATCACACCAGACATGGAACTGCGGTGCAAAGCTATCCGTTTGATCCAACGTGCCGGTCTTCAAAAACAACATCTCGGCCTGAGCTGGAATCAAGGAATACAAGGGCGACCCGCAACGTCCACAAAAATACCGCTCAACTTGGCTGCCACTGTTGGTATCAGCATCTAAATAGAGCTTGGGTTCAGCACCCGAAAACGTAATGCTGGTTTTTGGAACGCCCCATAGTGTCGAGAATGCCGAACCGGCTTGCCGCTGGCAGTTTTTACAATGACAAACCCCTGCCATCATGGGCTCTCCGGAAATTTTATAGGTGATATCACCGCAAAGACACTGACCTGAATATGACGTCATACTGCGCTCCTGCCTGTCCATTAAAAGACAATTTAGTCTCAACAAAAAAAGTTATTGCGCGGACCCCCTCTTGCCAAGCCTTGATTCCGATTGGGTCAAGCCCCGCGTCAAGCGCATTCCGACAATCACACTGTAAGCTTTAATTGCAGTCAATCCAAATTGGATAACGCAATGCTGAGTCGCCCAAAGGTTTTAACAACCGAGCATTCCAGACCAAACAACCAGCGCACCTTTTGCGCTTATCAAGCGCCCCGCTACACGACAGACTGTATTGGCAAACAGGGCTTATGCCATGAGGACCCATTAGCTCAGTATTGGCAAGTCCCACTTTCAGTGGAATCCCGTAAACTCGACCCCAATTTTCAGAGGCTTTCATTCCCGGCCGAATCTTTGGTAACCTGCTCGCAGCTATACTCAAGCGCTCTTAAAAGGACCACTGATGACAGATCACAAAAATCCCTTAACGCCCGAAGAGTCTTGGGTCATCCTTCAAAAAGGCACTGAAAGGCCTTTCACGGGGGAATACGACGATCATTTTGATGCGGGCGTGTACGTTTGTCGCCAATGTGATCAGCCACTGTATCGCTCTGAGGACAAGTTCCAGGCGCACTGCGGTTGGCCCGCCTTTGACGATGAAATATCAGGCGCGGTCCGCCGAGAAGTTGATGCCGATGGTCATCGAGTCGAGATCCTTTGTAGTCAGTGTGATGGTCACTTGGGCCATGTCTTTGAGGGGGAACGCATCACCGAAAAAAACACCCGGCACTGCGTCAATTCTATCTCAATGAGGTTTCAAACCGTTTAGAACACCCTCGGTAAAAGAGGACTCGGCGCCCGAGTGGCGTGCGGACGGCTGCCAAGAGACCCTTTGACTTTTTACCGACCGGGCCGGATCACTGCAGCAAAAAAAACCCGTACGTCAGATCACCAAAATGCCGCACGGTGAGCGCTTACCCGGCTGCATCACTCATCTGAGCCGGGCAAGCCTCTAATGCATTCGTTTTGCAATCATCGGGGCGATCAACATTAACCCAATACCGATAACAATCGCCAACAACCCCAACTTTTCAAACACTGCGACATAAACTGCAAGGGATACCGTCCCAGATACGTCGCCGCCAGAGCCTTCAATGGCCATCAAACTCGCGATCCAACCCCCGACGTACGCTGCAAACGCACTGGATAAAAACCAAACCCCCATCATCATGGCGGCCACCCGTTGCACGGATAATTTGGTGACCATAGACAGGCCAACCGGCGACAGACACAACTCGCCCATAGTATGCAGCCAATACATCAGCACCAACCACACGACGGCAACCTGGCCGTTAGGCCCTGCATAAGCCGCACCCAGCACCAAGGCGTAGAACCCGAGACCGACCAGCATAATCGCCACGCCAAACTTCATCGGGGTCGACGGTTCTCGTTGAACCCGGGCCATCATCACCCAAAGCAGCGCGACAATGGGTGCAAATAGGATAATAAACAATGAATTCAAGCTGCCGAACATACCGGCTGTCAAAAAGTCTCCACGGTCGACATTACGGTCCGTAAACAAAGTTAACGACGATCCAGCCTGCTCAAACAAGGCCCAAAACACCACCGATAGAAAAATGAGCAGCAACATCGACAACATCCGATCTCGCTCCTGGGATGTACACGCGGTCATTGAAAACCAGATAACGTAGGCTGTGATCACACTGGTAAACAGGATCAACACAACCCCCATCTCCTGAGTATTTTGAATCGCAAACCAAATCACCCCCACAAAAAGGACTGCAGAGACATAGATTCGGTGTTCCAGCGAGATGCCAAACCGTCGAGCTGCCAAAGCCGCGGGCGCTGGCGACAAGCCCAGCCCTGCGAGATACTTCGAGCCAAGTAAAAACGTTAGCAGCCCGATCACCATGCCTATCCCGGCTAGACCAAAGCCATAACGCCAGCCGTAGGTCTCGCCCAAATAAGCACACAGAAGCGTCGCCACAAAAGCACCCAAATTGATCCCCATGTAAAAGATCGTAAAGCCACCGTCGCGCCGGGGATCACCCTCGCCATAAAGCCCGCCCACAATAGTTGATATATTCGCCTTTAAAAAACCGACCCCAACGATAATAAACGAAAGCGCAAGATAGAAGGCTTGCTCATGCTCCACAGACCGCTTCACCGTCTCGCCAATCACAACCGCCGGCGGGCCTTCGTAGGCCATCCCGAGATGGCCCGCAACCAGCAATACTGCGCCAAAAATAATAGCCTTGCGAAGGCCAAGATAACGATCGGCAATCATGCCGCCCAATACCGGGACGGCGTAGACCATCGCCGCGTAACTACCGTAAATCATTGCGGCCTCACCGTCGGCATACAACCAGTGTTTGGTAAGATATAAAATTAAAAGGGCACGCATCCCGTAATAACTAAATCGCTCCCACATTTCGGTCGCGAACAACACGAACAATCCAGGCGGATGGCCGAGCCAGGTTGATTGCGTGGGGGATTGCATCATGGTTTTATTCCATTTTGTTGATTGAATTTAGCTTTGAGCGCCCCGCACAGCATTCAGTTTTTAACCTGACCCGCGGTCAGCAAAGCATTGTTGGTCGACACCGGAAACACGGTTTCGGGATCTATAGGTCTGAAACTTCGAATACGATCGATAATGACATCGCCGGCACCGACTGGAAAACTTGCCAATCGAGCGGCCCAAACCCGCGCCTGGGTTAGCACCTCTTCGTCGGGCACCACAGATTGAATCAACCCGAGGTGCGCAAGTTCCGTCGCGCCCACCCGGTCACCCAATAAAGCTAGCCGCGCAAGCGTTTGCTCTGACGTTTTTAGGCGCAACCAAGCCGCATTGATCGGGATATCTGAGCCTTGTTGAATCTCGCCGATTTGAAGAAAGGCCGAGTCACCGGCAACGGCTAAATCACAGGCGAAAACGAGCGCGGCACCCGCATTGATCGCATATTTTTCTAAAGCGCAAATAAGAGGCTTTGGGCAGCGATAGAGCGCGAGATGCAAGGCTCTAATCGATGACTGATGCCAGACACCATCCTCACTCCCTAGATCTTCATTGCTTTGCAACCCTTTTAAATCTATCCCCGAACAGAAACAATGATCCGCGCCGCGCAGGATGATCGCCGCAACCTCAGCGGAGCGTGATAAGCCTTCTATCGCCGTTGTGAGTTGCGCCGCAAGTCCAGGCGTTAACGCATTACGGCGCGCTGGCCGGTCTAAAATAATTTCCGCCCAGCCTTGATGCTGCTCAATTTGAACAAAATCTAACATGGCGATTTCCCTGATGATTTCCAGTCATTTCAGAATGCATTAATCCCTAAAATTTTACCACCCAACCGATTGCTTTCGATGAGATTTATTGATTCCGAACCGCTCATCACCCCGTTATTGCGCGTCACTCAGCGTCGCGTCCATGCCAAACTTTTTCGCAAGGCACGATCGCTACGGCCTTTTACCCATGCTTGAGATCTGAGATGATCTGGCCTTAGACGCTCTTCGCACTTGACCACCAACGTGCCGAGCATCCGGACATCACGATCACTCAAGGATTCACAGCATGAAGACCATAACCCTGCGATTAGGGGCGCTTAGAACCACGATGCGCGAGGCCAACATAGCAGCCTACATCGTGCCAACAACAGATGAATACCTAGGGGAATATGTTCCTGAACAGAATCAACGCCTGGCCTACCTTTCCGGGTTCACCGGATCCGCCGGCACCCTTGTCGTGACCCAGGAGCGGGCGGCACTTTTCGTGGATGGCCGATACACCTTGCAAGCCGCAAACCAATGTCCAACACCGCTCTTTGAGCATCATCACCTGATCAATGAACCCGTGCTGGCTTGGCTGAAAGAAACGCTGCAACCAGGTCAGGCAGTCGCGCTAGATGGACGGGTTGTAACTTACCGGTTCTTTAAAACGGTGGAAACTGAATTGGGTGAACTGAACATCTCATTGCAGGCGTTAATGCACAACCCAATCGATGACATTTGGACTGATCGCCCCACGGCTGTGATATCGCCTGCAATCCTTTTGAGCGAGGCCTTTTCAGGCGAGTCCAGCACATCAAAACGTTCGCGAGTTGCAAGCAGTCTCAAAGCGGCAGGCGCTGATGCGGCCATCATCAGCCAACTGGACTCCATCGCATGGTTACTGAACATTCGAGGCAATGATGTCCCGCACTTACCCGTCCTGCTCAGTCAATCGATTTTACTCAATGACGGGACACAGCATTTGTTTATTAACTCTGCCAAGATTCCGCAGGGCTTTGACGAACATGTTGGCAAACAGGTCTTTGTCCATGAAGCCGAAGATTTTTCAGGCTTCTTGGAACGCTATGGGGCTCAGCAACCGAAAATCTTGCTGGACCCAGATGGCACCAACGCGCTAACGGCCTTGACTTGCTTGTCTAGTAGCTGCCATTTAATTGAACGAAAAGATCCCGTTGAGCTACCAAAAGCGCAAAAGAACACCGTTGAAGTCAGCGGTATTCGCGAGGCGCACATCCGTGATGGCGCAGCCCTCAGCCAATACCTTTGCTGGATTGATGGGGAGGTTGCCAAGGGTCACTATCATGACGAAGGCGTCTTATCAGATCGGCTCGAACAGTTCCGACGCGCCCTACCGGAACTTAAAGACCTTTCGTTTTCCACCATTTCCGCAGCAGGCAGCAATGCAGCGATGGCCCATTACTCACACACCAATGGCGTCCCCGCGGCGCTCACCCCGAACTCTCTGTATCTCTGCGACTCGGGCGGCCAATACTTCGATGGCACCACCGACGTCACTCGAACGATCGCCATCGATGAGCCCAGAGCCGATCATAAAAATCTGTTTACACGGGTCCTAAAAGGTCACATTGCGTTGGCGATGGCCAGCTTTCCGGAAGGGGTTCAGGGCCATCAATTGGACGTACTCGCGCGGCAATTCCTTTGGGAGATTGGCAAGGACTTTGATCACGGTACCGGCCATGGCGTGGGTTGTTATCTAAGCGTGCATGAAGGCCCTCAACGTATTGGTAAGTCACCACACCCCACCGCACCGTTGCTGCCTGGTATGGTGGTATCCAACGAGCCTGGATATTACGAACCGAACGACTACGGTATTCGTTGTGAAAATCTCATGGTGGTCGTGCGCCTGGCGTCTGGCATGCTGGGATTTGAAACCCTCACCTTTGCGCCATTTGATCACCGTCTAATTGACAAGAGCATTCTTACCGAGGCAGAGCGGCGATGGTTGAATGATTATCATGAAACCGTTTTTGAAAAGCTCGGCGACCGTATCGATCCCGCTGCGAAACCTTGGCTATTGCAAGCCACTGCTGCGCTTTGAGGGATTCTGACGTGAATCGCTTTTACGTGTTTAACTTTGCCTTAGCGCGGCCCTCGGCTGATAGCGCGCTCAGTTCGAACCGCTATTCCAAAACCTCTTTTGCAGCAAGCCATACCCTTTTCATCGGCACCTGCTCAACGCGCGGGTCTATTCAGTGACAGGCTTTGACCGCATTTTATTAAATCAAAGCGACTTGATTTTAAAAAACAAGCAATACAATTTATCTCATGACCCTACACAGAATCACTCAAAGGAGCTACCCGGATGAACCCAACCCGCGCTGAGGCCATCGCGTCGCTCACTACCACCGGCATGCCCTACGCCCTTGAACAGGGATTTATTAATAATAGGCCCTGCCGATTTTTCACGCATGCGCCCCGCACGCTTGGTCAACTCTTTGCCGACAATGTCTCGGATAAAACCTTTTTGGTTTACGAAAATGAGCGGCTTTCATTTTCAGAGGTTCATGATCAAGCCATGCGCCTGGCTAATGTCCTCGCCCGTGAATTCGGGGTCGAGCACGGTGATCGCGTCGCAATCTCCATGCGCAACTATCCAGAGTGGGTCATCTCGTTTATGGCTGTAACTGCAATGGGCGGCGTTGCGGTCTGCATGAACGCGCTCTGGCAAACCGATGAGATTGAATACGGCTTAACCCATAGCGGCAGCAAGGTCTTCATCGCTGATGAGGAACGCCTGCAACGAATTGCACCGATTGCCAACAAGCTGGAGCTGCACATTATCGCAACCCGCCATCAAAACCTTGGCAGCAGCCCGCTCTGGCAGTCATTTTCGGAACTGCTCTCACAAAACCCTTCAACGGACCTAAGTTGGGCCTCGGTCAGTCCAGATGACTATGCCACAATTTTTTACACCTCGGGGTCAACCGGCCATCCCAAAGGCGCCGTATCTTGTCATCGAAACATCATTAGCGCGCTATTCTCTTGGGAGCTTGATCTCGCAGCGAGACAATTAGAGCTGGGCGTTTCGCCACCGCCAGCCACCGACCAACCCGCAACACTCCTCGCAGTGCCGTTATTTCACGCAACCGGCTCGCATGCTGTCTTTCTGCAATCCTACCGAGCCCAACGCAAAATGGTTTCGATGTATCGCTGGGATCCATTGCAGGCGGTCCGACTGATTGAATTAGAGCGCATTACCTCCTTTGTCGCACCGGCTGCGATGACAGGCGATCTCATTGAAGCTGGCAAACAATCGGATGCCGACCTCAGCAGCTTATTATCGGTAGGCGGCGGCGGCGCGCCTCGTGCGCCAGCTCAGGTTCAAAACATTCCGAAAGCCTTTAACAACGCGTTACCCGGCACAGGTTGGGGTATGACCGAAACCAATGCCATCGGTACTGGCATCGGTGGCGAAGACTATCTGTTGCGGCCCGCCAGTTCCGGTCGATGCTCAGCCGTCCTCGACATTTTAATTGTCGATGACGCAGGCAAACCACTCCCTGCAGGCGAACGCGGCGAATTGCGGATTCGAGGCGCATCGGTGATCGATCGCTACTGGGATCGCCCCGAGGCCAACGCCGAAGCCTTTGAAGATGGCTGGCTCAAAACCGGCGATGTGGCCTACTTGGATGACGAAGGCTATCTATTCATCGTTGATCGGATCAAAGATTTAGTCATCCGTGGCGGCGAGAATATCGGCTGCGCAGAGGTCGAAGCCGCTTTACTCGCGCTTGATCAGGTCCTTGAAGCCAGCGTTTACGCCGTGCCCGATGCACGCTTAGGCGAGGAAGTTGGTGCAACCTTGTATGCTCAAGCAGATTTAGACATCGCCGAGATCCAGGCGCAACTCGCGGCCCACATCGCGAAATTTAAGATTCCCAGGTACATTCACCTTCAAGCAGAACCGTTGCCTCGAATCGCCTCGGGTAAGATCGACAAGCGTGCATTACGATCGATTGCCACCAGTCGGCTGGGCCTTGCAGACCAACTCGTTTGATCTTCGCCAGTCGAAAACTGTTAATATAGGCGCCTTCTATCGAGAGTCATTGCCCTATGCAAACCCAGCAAATTTCCCACCTGTTTCAGGAGAATCCGCCACTCGGTCAAAAGGTTCAAGTTCAAGGGTGGGTCAGGACCAAACGAGACTCCAAAGCAGGTTTTTCGTTTGTTGCCGTGCACGATGGGTCGAGTTTCGATCCGATTCAAGCTGTGATTCCTGCAACCCTTCTCAATTACACCAGCGAGGTTCTCGCGCTCTCCACAGGCTGTTCGGTCACCATCATCGGCGAACTCACCGCCTCAGAAGGCCGGGGCCAAGCGGTTGAGATTCAGGCCACGTCCGTTGAGATTCATGGTTGGGTCGATGATCCAGAAACCTATCCGATCGCCAAAAAGCGGCACACGTTCGAATACCTACGCAGCGTCGCCCATCTTCGCCCCAGAACCAACACCTTTGGCGCAATCACTCGGGTCCGAACGGTTCTGGCGAATGCCATCCACAATTATTTTTTTCAAAACGGGTTTCACTGGATCAACACCCCGCTCATCACTGCGAGCGACTGTGAGGGCGCTGGTGAACTGTTTCGGGTGAGCACTTTAGACTTAGTTAATCAAAAAAATAGCAGTTTTGAAGATGATTTTTTTGGCAAAGAAGCCTTTTTAACTGTTTCTGGGCAATTGAATGTCGAGGCCTATTGCCTCGCCATGAGCAAAGTCTACACCTTTGGCCCAACCTTTCGGGCTGAAAATTCAAACACCTCACGTCACCTGGCTGAGTTTTGGATGGTTGAACCCGAGATTGCGTTTTCCGACCTGGCTGATAATGCTGATCTCGCGGAGGCGCTTTTAAAACACTGCTTGAAGGCAGTCCTCGAGCACTGCCAGCAGGACATCGATTTCTTCAACGAACGAATCGATAACACCGTTCGAAGTCGTATTGAAACCGTCGTCCAGGAGCCTTTTGAACGGATGACGTACTCGCAGGCCATCACAATTCTAGAGGCCTCGGGTAAAAAATTCGATTTCCCCGTGTCTTGGGGCCGAGATCTGCAAAGCGAGCATGAACGGTTTCTCGCTGAAACCCATGTCGGGCGACCCGTCGTCTTATTAGACTACCCAAAAGATATCAAAGCATTTTATATGCGCCTGAATGACGATGAAAAAACAGTGGCAGCGATGGATGTTCTCGCCCCTGGTATCGGCGAGATCATTGGCGGTAGTCAGCGTGAGGAGCGCTTAGACGTCCTCGATGCGAGAATACCCGATGAAGCGATGCGGGAGAGCTTATGGTGGTATCGAGATCTCAGACGTTATGGCACGGTACCTCACGCCGGCTTTGGCTTGGGGTTTGAACGATTGCTGAACTATGTGACCGGCATGGACAATATCCGAGACGCCATCCCATTCCCAAGAACCCCGGGTCACGCGGATTTTTAGGCCTTAGCCACCCATCATCATTTTCCAGGTTTCGGGGTCCTTGATCTTGAGATAGGTATTACTGCGTTTGGTTTCGCCCATCGTAGCATGGGGCACCGCACTGTAATTGTGGCCTGGTAGCAACAACGTGTCATCTGGCAAACTCGCCAGCTGCTGCAAACTCCGAAACATATCGTCGGTGTTGGAACCGGGCAGATCCACTCGCCCACAACCATCAATAAAGAGCGTGTCGCCAGAGATTAAGGTGTTTTTGACCCGAAAACATTGGGACCCTGGCGTATGACCCGGGGTATGCAGAAATTCGATTTCAACGTCACCGATCTTCAGCTTTTGACCTGACGTCACCTTTTTGATATCCGTATCCGAAATACCCGTGACTTTCTTCACGCCCGCCGCTTCGTATTCATTCGCATAAATCGGGACACTGTGATGCTCGAGTAAGCGACTGACCCCTTCAACCGTATTATGTCCAAAACTACCGCCGCAGTGATCAGGGTGATAATGGGTCAACAAAGCGCCCGTTAACTTATAGTCACGTTCCTCAATCATACCCAACAATCCAAGAATGTCCCAAGCAGGATCCACAACCACCACCTCTCGCGTCGCGCGGTCCCCAATCAGATATGCAAAATTCTGCATCGGCCCAATTTGGATTTGTTCTACGATTAATTGTTCAGCGACTTGCATTTTGGTCTCCTTATTCGACAGCCGCGGTGACCGCGACTTCTACCTTCAACGCCGGCACCACCAGCTTCGACTCAACACAGGCCCGAGTTGGCGCCGCGCCGGGGGCAACCCATGCATCCCAAACCACGTTGAATTCTGAAAAATCGTTGATGTCCGACAACCAGATTTGAGCCGTTAACAACTTGGATTTATCGGTACCTGCAGCGGCCAACAAGACCTCGATTTCCGACAAGATTTCCTGCGCCTGCTCAGCGACTGATCCACCAGCAGTAAGCTTTGCAACCTGCCCGGCAGTCGTCAATAAGCCCCCATAGACGACCGCTTGACTCATTCTTGGGTTGGTTTTTAACCGTTTAATTTCCATTGTGTCGTCCTTGTATTACGCCTTCTCTCACGATGCATGCTATCACGTTGTATGGCTTCTCAAAGCGTGGCCGACGCTAGCATCGATCGGCAAGGCGCAAAGGTCCGGCGATGATGGATTGTTAAACCGAGCGCGCTGAGCGCTGCACGATGTTTCAAAGTCGGATAGCCCTTGTGGGCCGCAAACCCATAACCAGGAAATTGTCCATCTAAGGCGATCATTTCAGCATCCCGAGCAACCTTTGCGATAATCGATGCCGCCTGAATCGCACCAACAACCTGATCGCCCTTTTTGATCCAACGGCCGATACAGGACACGTCCGGCAAGCGATTACCATCAACCAAGGCCAATTCTGGCAAGACCGTTAGGGCATCAAATGCCCGCGTCATCGCCAACAAACTGGCTTGTAAAATATTCAACGTATCGATTTCTTCAACTTCCGCTCGTCCAATGGCCCAAGCTGTCGCGCTGTCCTTAATACGCTCATCCAAACGAC
>JAQWWC010000041.1 GCA_029249645.1 Pseudomonadales bacterium | reverse complement strand
AGGCGCGATCGTCGCAATTGTGTCGAGCCTTTCAATTAATGTGGTGTTCAATGTGGCATCCATTGGTCTGCCTTACGGTATTAGTGCTGGGTTCTTGGCGTTTGTGACTTCGATTGTTTTGTTTGTTGGGGTCTCCTTTTTAACCCAGCCCAAAATCAATACCCTAGATGAAGACATTCTTCGAGCGATGGAGTTTTAAGGCGGGTTCAGTTACCGAGCATTTTGCTTGTGCGCTGTTGACGGCCCTTGATGGCCAGGGGTTGCCTAACGCGAAACGGCTCTACAAGATTGGTTTGGCGTGCTTGTAATGGTGCGCCGACTATTGGAAAGAGTTTTCGTTCGGGTCTTTGTCTCGAGAAGGCGTTTTCTTGGCGCTCAGAAAGGCAACCAGAATAACAATGAAGACAACGATGAGGCTGCCGGCAAGGGAAGGGTCCATAAAGATGCCTTAATTGAAGGTCCGGATTTAGCTTAGCGCGCCGCCCGCTGTGGCTCAAGGGCCTGCGCGAGGTTCTGCATGGCGATTGCGCCAAGCTCATAGCTTTTCAAACGCTGTTCAGGGTCGAAAATCGACGACACCAGCATCAGTTCATCCGCCCCGGTTTGCGCAAGAAAGGCGCCGATCTGGGCCTGAACCGTTGCCAGATCGCCAACCGCCGAGCATTGACCGATGGCTTCAACCATCTGTTGCTCAGCAGGTGCCAGGCTCGCTTCAAATCCCTCGATGGGTTCTGGCAGTGGCCCGGGGGCGCCGCGCCTAAGATTCACAAAGGACTGCAACGAAGACGAGCGTAAAAAGTGCGCTTGCGCGTCGGTCTCTGCAGCGCACAGGTTAAAGCCGAGCATGACGTAGGGCGCCTTTAATGTTTCTGAGGGTTTAAATTGCTCACGATAGGTTTGGATCGCCGCCATTAGGTAGGTGGGCGCGAAATGTGAGGCAAAGGCAAAGGGCATACCCAGCATTGCGGCGAGTTGTGCGCCATATAAGCTCGAACCCAATATCCAGATCGGAACTTCGGTGCCGGACCCAGGCGTTGCGCTCACGCGTTGTCCGGGCTGGACGGGTTTTAAGTAATGCTGAAGTTCCACCACGTCTCTTGGGAAGTCTTCGACGCTTGCGGCAAGGTTTCGGCGCAATGCCTGCATCGTCAAGCCATCGGTTCCGGGCGCCCGGCCAATGCCAAGGTCAATGCGATTGGGATATAACGTGGCGAGTGTACCAAATTGTTCCGCCACCATCAGTGGTGCATGGTTGGGCAACATGATGCCGCCGGAGCCCACCCGAATTGTTTGAGTGGCCGAGGCAAGGTGACCGATCACAACCGCAGTGGCAGAGCTCGCAATGCCGGGCATGTTGTGATGCTCGGCGACCCAGTACCGATGATAACCCCAAGACTCCGCCTTGATAGCAAGCTGTTTGCTGCGCTCAAGTGCGCAGGCTGCGTCACTGCCCAGGGTGATGGGAACTAGGTCGAGAATACTGTGCTGCGCCATAAGTCAGAACTTTTGATTATCGTGTTCTTAGTATGCCAGACATTCGATTGTGTTTGGCGTTGAGATTGCGTTGATCATGCGGGATGGCGCAGATGGAGTGAGGCCCGATGTTGCCTCGAGCATCCTTCGTAGCACGCGGCGCCTGTTGCGCGTTCAATTGCAATCATCCTATTCAGTTTAAGGGCACTGGGCCCAACAGAATGAATTTTGTTGGGGGTCGGGTAACGCAATCTGAAATTTCACCGCTCATTCAAAGACGGTTTTTTCTTGTTGCGAATGATTCTCATTTAGGTTAGTGTTCGCAAATGAGAATCATTCGCATTAAGAGTAGGGAGGATTATTTTGTCGACAATTGAATTTAGAAGCGTATTTTTGGTGGGTATAACCCTGCTTATAACGGCCTGTGGTGGCGGAAGTGACGGTCCAAAAGATTCCGATGGTGACGGCGTCTCAGATTTGCAGGATGCATTTCCAACGAATCCGAGTGAGACGACTGATTCGGATGGTGACGGTATTGGAAATAATGCTGATGCATTCCCGAATGACGGCAATGAAACGCTCGACAGTGACGGTGATGGCGTCGGAGACAATGGTGATGCGTTTCCTAATGATGCGGATGAGTCTGTTGATACCGACGGTGACGGTGTTGGTGATAATGCAGATAACTGTGTTGATACGCCTAATGCCGCTCAAGCAGATGTGGATGGCAATACATTGGGCGACGCCTGTGCGGCGCTACCGACGTCCTATAATTTTAAGGGCGTTTACGATACTGAAGCTTCAGGCGTTAGTTATACCGGACAGACAGCTCGCCAGCTGTTGATATCTGGTCTGGTCGATTCGTTGGTGGGTTTGTCTGAGCGCGCGGGTGAGTCGGATGCCATCAATTCTGAGCTTCAGTTTTTTATTACAGGCGATGGCGTTGATGACACGCCGCACGGTTTTACGCTTAAAGGCGACGAAACCGTGATCCCTGGTCCGAACTTTGGCGATGTTTCAACGGGCAAGAACCTTAACGGCAAGATAGCCGGCGGAAACGGTTTAGGTGGCGGCGAGACATCAAGGCTCATTGGGGATGATTTTTTCGGATGGGAAGACGGGCTCACTACCAGCGGCATTCCGATTGATCTGATCAATTTATGGATTACGAGGGTTGCCTCCAACGCTAGCGATGGTGTGGGTGTTGTGATCGCAACCGTAGATAATCCCGCTACTTTAATTGAGGCGCCGACGGTGGATGCGTTGGGTCGTGACTACCGACAGCTCCTGCAGAAGTTTCTGATTGGGGCGGTAACATTTTCTCAGGGTACTAATGATTACTTTCAAACTGATTTTGCGAGTCTGATTGGAACCAGAGAAGGCGATTCAAAAAATTATACTGCCGCTGAGCACGATTTTGATGAGGCCTTTGGATACTATGGCGCAGCGAGGGACAACAATGACTATACCGATGACGAGGCAGCGGGCAAAGGTGGGCGCGAGGCTTATGGTAATGGGTATAGTGATTCCAACGGCGATGGCCAAATTGACTTGAGAAGTGAGTACAATTTTGCGGCTTCCCAGAATTGTGCCAAGCGGGATCGCGGCACATCGAGCAACACGACGCCGACTGATTTTTCCAAAGAAGTCATGGATGCGTTTATTGCGGGTAGAAAAGTATTAGCAGATGGCGCTGAGACCGGCGTTTTAACCGAGGCGGGTGCCGAGGCGCTTCAAATTGCAATCACAACGGCTTCCTTAACATGGGAGAAGTGCTTGGCGGCGACAGTCGTCCACTACATTAACGATGTTAGATCCGATATGAGTAGTTTCGAGGGCGGTAGTTTTTCCGATGCAGGCAATTTTACCACCTTGGCAAAACACTGGTCTGAAATGAAAGGGTTCGCTTTAGGATTGCAATTCAGCCCGGCGTCACCTTTTAGGGTGAGTGATGAATCCACTGAGTCACTTAAAAGCGTATTGACCTTGTTGGGAGATGGCCCAGTTCTTGCCGATGGTAGTCAAGCCGGTAAAGTGGGCTCCGATTTAGCCCGGGTTGAAGCCTATGATGCTGATTTGCTTACGGCCAGGGGACTTCTTCAGGCAGCCTATGGGTTTGATGAGGAGAACGTTCAAAACTGGTGATGTATAGCGGGCGGTTTCTTGCGATCGGCTTGGATTCCCCAAGCCGATTTTTTTTGTTTCGAGGAGTTAGAAAAAGATGTTTCGTCTAATCATGGTATCGATTTTGGTTACCTTGGCTGGTTGTGTCGACCAATCTAGGGATGTGTCTGAGGCTGGTTCTCCCGTTGGATCATCTGCGAGTGAATCGTCCGCAAGCGCGGACGTGACCTCAAGTGACGGTGGAGTGAGTGAATCGGATACCAATCCGAAGCGTGAAGTTCTGTTAAATGTTGGCGAGAACATTATTCTACCGGCCTATAAGGCCTTAAGAGACAACGCTGCGGTTTTTTCTGGAGACGGAAAGGCAATTACCGATTACTGCAATGCTATCGGCACGGAGATGGAAGCTGAAATGCGATTTCAAACGAAGGCGCGCTTAAACGATCTCGTTGACAGCATTCAAGTCGTCGAAATGTTGCTGTTGGGTCCTTTGGTTGCCAATGAAGGCGGCCTTCATCACAGAATTCATCCTTATATTGATTTTCCGCTTGCCACCTGCAGTCTTGACCAAGCAGTTGTGTCGCATTCCGAGGGCGATTACAGCATCGATATCCGGGCAAGTAATCAAAAAGGGTTGCCTGCGATCGAGTATCTTTTAGCAAATCCAAACCTGAATCATTCTTGTCCCGCACAGGTGCCT
>JAQWWC010000040.1 GCA_029249645.1 Pseudomonadales bacterium | reverse complement strand
TTTCTCGGCGGTGAAACCGGTGCGCGGGGCTACGTCGATCGCCTACAGGCCGGAGATCGGCGCCTGCGCCTGCGTCTCGAGCGCCGTCAGTACCTCGATCGAAACCTCTTCGGCTTGATGAATTTGGGCTGGCTTGTCTTCGCCGATGTGGGCCGGGCTTGGAAGCCTGATGACAATGCTGGTCGCCGCGGGCAAAGCCTAATGGATGTGGGGCTGGGATTACGACTGGCGCCGACAAAGGCTGAGCGCGGCAAAATGATCCATCTGGATTTCGCGGTGCCGCTGAAAAATAGGGACGACCCATTGGTAAGTGATTATGAATTCGTGGTGTCCATCCAAAATGGGTTTTGATATCGTTTAGCCAGTCTTGGATCAAGAGCGCGACAGTAATGAATGAGTTTTTCAGGACCTTCGATGAGGATCCTTTTCACCAATATTTAGGCTTAAAGCTCGTCGAGGCAATGCCTGATTTCGTTCGCCTGCGATTGGAGAAGACCGCAACGACCCCCGCCGGTATTGGCGGCAGTGTGAACGGCGGGGTGCTGGCGACCATGATTGATATGGCGGGCGTCGCGGCCGTGTTTACCAACATCCGAGAGGGTAGTCAGCCAGCCGGCACGGCTGACTTGAACGTCACCTACCTAAGGCAGGCGCAAGGCCAATGGCTGGACGCTGAGGCAAGAGTGATCAAACGCGGACGTCAACTGTGCACCATTGAAGTTCGAGTGATCAATGATGGGCAGGTTTTGTGCGCGATTGGCAGAGTGCTGTATGCACTCAAGGCCGCAGTTTAACGCTCGAGAAGGTGCTGGTCGCTTAGGTTAAGTGAGGCCGAGCGCGTCGTTCAGGGCCTGAAAGAACTCACTGGTCTTGGCGTTGCCGCCTTGGTCTACCGGTATGCACTCACCCGCAGCGTACAGGCTTGAGATCCCAGTCTCGATCGTGTCGGCCGCATCATCAAGTCCAAGGTAGGTCAGCATCATGCTGGCGGACAGCACCGTCGCGGTGGGGTTAATGACGTTTTGCCCTTGAATGTCAGGCGCGGTGCCATGCGCGGACTCAAAATAGGCGTAGTCTTCGCCATAGCAGCCAGAAGGGGCTAGGCCCAATCCGCCGATTAACCCGGCGGCTCCATCGGACATAATGTCGCCATAGAGGTTCGGCATGACAACGACATCTAGGGCGCAAGGGTTGGTAATCATGCGGCACAAAAAATCATCCACAATGAAGGTTTCAAAGCCGATGTCAGGGTACTCCTTTGCGACGGCATAACCGATGTCCCGAAAATAGCCGTCGGCCTTGGCGAGCATGTTGTATTTCGAGGTGAGCGTGACTTTGCGTTGACCCCCGCGCTTGCGGGCTAATTCAAAAGCGAAACGGATTACCCGCTCGGATCCAGCCTCGGTAATCACTTTGATGGCGTAGCGTCCTGTCCCCATATCCTTTAAGGACGTCTTGGCGTGTTTTGAGAAAAGGTTCAGGTCAGCCAAGTCGGTGAGATCACCCTCCAATCCCAGGTAGAGGTCTTCAAGATTTTCCCGAACCACGACAAAATCAATATTGTCTGGGTTTGCCATGGGGGATCGATAGCCCGGGCGAAACTGGCAAGGGCGAACATTGGCATAGGTTTGCTTGCCCCAACGAAGATAAAATAAAGCCTCGGTACTTTGGCCGCTGGTCGAGCCAAAGAAAGTGGCATCGGCGTCATCCACTTGCGCTTTTGAGGCGTCGGGAAAGCGTGCGCCGTGTTCTGAGAGGGCCGCGTCGCCAACCATTGGGTAAACGAATTCAATCGGCAGTTGCAATTTTTCGAGCAGCTCAACCGTGGGAATCATGACCTCAGGAGAGGCATCATCGCCGGGAAATACGGCAACCGTTTTTTTGATCATGACAGTCTCATCTGATGTTGAAGCGTGACAGAAACCTTATAACAACACGCGGCGGTCCAAAAAGAAATGCTGGGGGTTTACTTCCCCTGCGACCGGGTCGAAGATGTTGTCACTCCTTCGTCTGAGGTAACGTTGATGCAACTGAACAGCGATTTGGGCCCGATTGGCGCAGAGATTAGTGGGATCGATTTGGCACGGCCACTAACCGACGCATCAGTCCAAACGATCCGTCGGGCCTGGCTTGATCATGGCGTGCTGGTCTTTCGGAATCAAACACTCAGCCCTAAAGCCCAAGCTGGGTTCGCGTCGCGATTTGGCGAATTGGATATCTACCCGTTTATGAAGTCTCTTGATGAGGATCCCCATGTGATTCCGATCATCAAAGAGGTCGATGCAGTGCTGAATTTCGGCGGGGATTGGCACACCGACACCTCCTACAAGGAGAAACCGCCCCAGGCCACGCTCTTGTATGCTTTAGAAGTACCACCGGTCGGTGGCGACACGTTGTTTGCGGATGCAACCCAAGCCTATGAAGACCTCAGTCCTGGATTTCGAGCAACGCTTGACGGACTGACCGGCGTGTATACCCCTAAAATGGTACATGGCCAAGGCGGAGACTATCGTCAGGTTTCAGCCAAAGCGCAGTTGGGTTCGGCTTATGGCGGCAACACTGAATTTGCAGAATCTGAAGTACTGCATCCGATCATTCGCACGCATCCTGAAACCGGGCGGAAAAGCATTTATTGCAGTCGACCCCATACCCACCGCATTCAGGGCTGGACGCGCGCGGAGAGTAAGGAACTTATTGCCTTTTTGACGCGTCATCTTACGCAGGATCAGTACGTGACCCGGTTAACTTGGACCAAAGGGACGCTTGCCATTTGGGACAATCGTTGCCTGTTTCATAACGCCCTAAATGATTACCAAGGCCACCGCAGGGCGATGCATCGTGTCATTATTCAGGGGGATCGGCCGTTTTAAGTGCGTGCTGAGCAGATCAGAAAGGCTGTGATCTGCGTCAGGGAAATTTGTTCTGCGGCGTCGCGTGCGCCCGCCCGAGCACCGATCGGATTTGTCACTGCAATCAGCATGTTGCAGCATGCTGCGCTAAATGAGCGACGCAACGATGAAGGTGAGGTCATCCAAGCTGGTGGTTGGGTTCACGATGCACAGCCTTAAAACCGTTTCGCCTTGGTATTTCGTTGGCATGACGAAACCGGCCCCGCGCTCAAGCAGTAGTTGGCTCCACTGGGTGTAGGCGCTGGCATCCCAGCCACTGCGTTTGAAAATTACGACGGACAGGTGTGGCGGCAGTATCAGTTCAAGATGCTCGCTGGCGTCAATTAGATCAGCCGCTTGCTGCGTTAACAGCAAGGTTTGCTCAACTGCTGCCGCGTAAGCATCGGTGCCGTGGGTGGCTAGGCTGAACCAAAAAGGTAAGCCGCGAGCGCGCCGTGAGAGATGGTGGGCGTAGTCTGATGGATTCCAGATGCCATCATAGAGCACTTCTAAATAGTCGCCGTGCTGTCGGTGCGCCTGGCGAGCGTGTTCCGGTGAGCGGTATAACAAGGCGCAGCAATCGAAGGGAGCAAACAACCACTTGTGCGGATCAACAATGAAGCTATCGGCGCGTT
>JAQWWC010000039.1 GCA_029249645.1 Pseudomonadales bacterium | reverse complement strand
AGTTCAGGCCGAACCTGTGCAGTTCGATCAAGCGCAATCTTTGCTGCCGGGCGCTTAAAGTGCTCCGATGTCGTCGGCTTCAAGCTCTTTATGGTCGTTATGGGAACTGAATTCCAAGGCGCGGCGGCCGAATGCCATGCGGTACAATCGGGCTCGGTCAGGTAAGAATAGACCATAGCAAAAGATTAATTCAGGCGGATGGGATGAACCTGACTTGCCTGAATGGCGGATGGCGGATGGCGGATGGCGGTTGTTTCAAACAGATTTCAAAGGAGGCGTTCATGATCATACGCAGGACGCAAGCCGCATGCTGACACCCGCAATTAAATTTTCCTATTGGTTCGGCCAGTTGGCGGAAGGGCTCAAAAATAGCGTTTTCAGCATTTTCTTATTATTTTATTTCAACCAGGTGCTGGGGGTTTCAGGAACCCTTTGTGGATTGGCATTGATGATCGCGACCAGTATTGATGCGGTGACGGATCCGCTTATGGGGAGTATCTCGGATCACTGGCAATCCACGCGTGGCCGTCGGCACCCCTTCATGATTGCCTCAGCCTTGCCGTTGGCACTCAGCGTTTATTTTTTGTTCAATCCAACGGTTACGGGCGAAACAGCGCTGTTTTTTTGGCTCTTAGTGTTTACTGTTTTAACGCGCCTTTCGATGACGCTTTATCATGTGCCGCACCTGGCGCTTGGTGCGGAGTTGACTCAGGACTTTGATGAGCGAACGAGCATTGCGGCTTTTCGGATGGTCTTCGGTGCAAGCGGATGGCTGTTGGTTGCGGGTCTTGGTTTTGGTTATTTCTTTGCCGCATCTGATGCCTACCCCAACGGCCAGCTCAACCCAGCCGCCTACCCACCATTTGCTGCTGTGATTGCGCTGGGAATCTTTGTCTCCATTGTTGTGACAAGCTATGGCACACGGTCGCTTATTCCGCATTTACCCAAAGCCGCGCCGGGCCCATTGCGAGGGGTCCGTGATGTTTTTGTTGAAACCAAAGAAGCCTTCTCGAACCAATCCTTTCGGTACTTGGTGGCCTCCTTCATATTAATCTCTGTTCCGGTTGGCATGAGTATCGCGTTGTCGTTGTACCTCAACACGTTTTATTGGCAGTTGAGTCCAGGTCAGGTGCCGCTTGTCTTGTTGGCCCAGTTCTTATCAACGCTAATTGGCTACGTCCTTGCGCCAATTTTAGGGCGGTTCTTAGATAAAAAAAGAACACTGATTGCGGGCGTGTTGGTATGGGCCTTGGCGACCGCAACGCCATACTTGTTGAGCTTCGCTGGCCTCTTTCCCGATCTTGGAAGCCAAGGTGTGTTAGTGCTGCTAATAACCTTTGCGCTTATCGCCGGGATGGGGATCGCGCAGTTGGTTGTTGCCATTAATTCGATGATGGCGGACATCGCTGATGAGCATGAATTGACGACAGGCAATCGCAATGAAGGCATTTTCTTTGGTGCTTTTGCTTTCATGAATAAGGCTGCGACGGGGATTGGCAGCGGTTTCGGCGGCGCTGTACTGGATCTGATCGATTGGCCAACCGGTGAACACATCAAAACGGCGGCAGACGTATCCAGCGATACATTGCTCAGTCTTGCCATGATTGGCGGCCCCACGGTGGCGCTGGCCTTTATTCCGTTTTATGGATTTATCCGGCACTATAATTTGGATCGTCAACGCTTAGGCCAAATTCAGATGGATATTAAGGCGCAACGCTCAAAACCAGCGCCGGTGGGTTGAAGGGTTTTGTGAGATTAGGTTTTGACGCAAGTGACAGACTTGAGGGCCGCGTTGACCTAAGGTTCCATGACGAAAGGACTGCTTTCGAAATTGTTTAAGCGTTTTTGACGAGGGAGATTGTCATCGTGGAAGGTCAGACGCCCTATCATGTGATTTGCTTTAAATGGGGCGCCAAATATGGCGCTGACTATGTGAACCGGTTATATGGCATGGTCGCAAGAAATCTTTCGACAGACTTTTTGCTCCATTGTTTTACCGACGATGCCAGAGGTATTCGGGCAGAGGTCCGGTGTCATGATTTACCCGATCTGGGGTGCGAGGTTCCGGTTAATGTGCCTGGAATGTGGCGAAAGGCCGCCGTCTGGCGAGCCGATCTTGGTGGGATTCAGGGTGTTGCCCTGTTCGTTGATCTCGACTCTGTTATTGTCGATGACCTCACGCCGTTTTTTGAGTTTGGCGATCCGAATGACGTGATTTTGGCGAGAAACTGGTTGAAGCCGTTTTCCAAACTTGGGCAAACAACGCTATTTCGGTTCAAGGTGGGCTCGCAACGCTACTTGTTAGAGGATTTTCAAAAAGATCCGCAAGGTGTCGCAGAGCGCTTTCAGTTTGAGCAGCATTACGTCACGAAATCGGTTCGAGGCGGTGTTCGATTTTGGCCGAATGCGTGGGTCAAACATTATCGCGTGCATTGTTTGCCGGGTTATATTGGGCGCTACTTTCGGCCAGCAGTTCTCCCAAAGGGGGCTCGGGTCATCGCCTTTCCGGGTGAGCCTAATCCAGCGGATGCCTTGGTGGGTCAGTGGACCAATGGCACGCCTGTGACGGCTAAAACACATCTTTTTAACCTGCTCAATCCCGAAAGGCGTTTGCATAAAAGCTGGCGCGGTCATTTTTGCTGTTTTCAAAAACCGTGCCCCTTCGTCCAAGCGCACTGGCGGGAATAGGGGTTAATCGCCTAGTAAGCGTTGAGCGGCGCTCTGGCCGGCATAAAGAGCACCTTCGACCCAACCCGACCAAACGGGTGACACGTCAGCATTCGCGATCTGGAATGTCGGATCGGTGGCCCCGAGGGCCCATACGGCATCAACAACCGCCGCTTGCCCAGGGCGTAAGGTCATCCAAGCACCCTGTGCGTTGACATCGCGAGTCCAGGCGTGAGCGCGTGTGTTCCGGAGGTGGGCATGTGGTAGGCCGAGCGCCTGTGCGGCGGTTTCTGTAGACATTTGATCATCTTTGATAATGCAGCCCGAAGTCTGGGTGACGTCCATAAAGGCCAAGGTGGTGGGACTGGCCGAAATTCGTGAATGAAACGGTTTTGCCGGATCAAACCAATGTTTTGCACTGCGATTGGCGTGACCGCGGCGGCTGGCTTGTGACAGTGACGGGTCCGCTATAAATGGCAGATCAAGTGCATGCAATGTATTAAACGGTATGGTCACGATTACTGCATCCGCTGGATTGACTCGATGATCTGCTGTGATCACTTCAAGGCCTGACGGCTGGCGTCGCACGCTCACGGCCCGCTGCGAGAATTGGATGTTTGCAGCTAAAGGCGCAGCGAGTGCGATCGCAAGGGATTGTGTGCCACCAATAATTCGGTGTTCTTCGGCCTCTAAAGCGGTCTTTGCTGAGCCGAACATTTTAAAATCGCGCAGGATGCCGAGCGCGCTGAACGCGTCAGGGTCAGCGCCAGTAAGGGTTCCGGTCCAGGCAAGGAACATTTCTCGGATTTCGGCACTCGGTTCGATTGTTTTGAGATAGTCTCGAAAGGGGCGGTCTAGGTGCCGATTATGCTCTGTGATCCAGTGTGTTGGGTCGATGAGCTTCAAGTCATTGTCGATGCCGGCAAGCAGTGACTGCAAGCTAGGATCAAGAGGATTGGCTGCTGCGGCAACGCCTTGCCAGTGCCAAGTTGTGTCGGCGTCCGGCAGGGCCTGCACCGCGATCTCGTTTCGATGCAAAGCCGCCATCACCCTTGGATGATGATCACAGTGCACGAATTCCGCCCCTTGTTCCTCAAGGTGATCTTCAACCCTTTCTGTAAAGGTTCGCCCGCCGACTCGGTCACTGGCTTCTAAAATACTAACCGCCCAACCCCTATCCTTTAGGGTGCTTGCGGCGGTGAGTCCGGCGACGCCGGCGCCGAGGATGATCGCGTGCTGCATAGATTGCTGCCTTATGTCGGGTAATTCAATCCGCTCGAAAACAATTATGTGTTGCTTGATGAATGATTAGCTTGTTCCGTTTCGGATCCGTGTCGATGGAGTCCGAACCTTGGAGCATAAAAATCGCTCACCAGCGCGCCAGTTGAGATGCGCTCATAATCTATTTTATTCGCCGGATCAGAAGCTAAAGCCTAGTCAATCGGTGATGGTCGCGAGGTCCCCAATCAGCCAGTTTCTTTTGTAATAAATCGGCCGTTGCGGA
>JAQWWC010000038.1 GCA_029249645.1 Pseudomonadales bacterium | reverse complement strand
TGGCGGCGACTTTAAACCACCGGAAAATCAGTCCCACGGAAATGTGATTGGTTTTTTGCTTCATTACGCGGCAGCGCTGGGGCTCAGCAGAGATCAACAAAAGGCTCTGGCAGAGGGCAGGGTGACGATCGATTATTCAAATTATGATTGGCGATTGAATGCCGTGACGGATGAGCCTGCATTGAACGAAAACGAATGAGTCAGTCTTTAAGCATTATCATTCCCGTACTGAATGAAGCAGAAGCGCTTCCGAGTTTGCTTGAGTCACTGCAACCGCTCAGGGCCGCGGGTGTCGAGGTCATTGTCAGCGATGGCGGGAGCTCTGACTGTAGCAGGGCTATTGCTGATCCTTTGACGGATGTCATTTTGGAAGGCGAGATTGGCCGCTCAGCCCAAATGAATGCCGCAGCTAAGGTGGCGAAAGGCGATTGGTTATTGTTTTTGCACGCCGACTCGGTATTACCCGCGATTTCAGCACAAACGTTCATTCAGAGCTTGGTTGGTTGCCAAGCGCAGTGGGGATGGTTTCGAGTCCTTATCGCAGGACGTCACCCGGGTCTTATGTTGACGGCTTGGCTAATGAACCGTCGATCTAAATGGACATCCATTGCAACGGGTGATCAGGGTTTGTTTGTGCGAAACAGTTTGTTTCGATCCTGCGAAGGGTTTCCCGAACAATTGTTAATGGAAGATATTGCGCTGTGCCGGCGACTCAAAAGACTAGCGCAGCCTGAGGTTTTACAGCTGACGCTGACGACGTCCGGCCGGCGGTGGGAGCAACAGGGATGGTTGGCAACGGTGCTTAAAATGTCCTGGTTTCGAGCGGTCTATTGGCTGGGTGTATCTCCTACGACCTTGCACCGGTGGTATCAAAATGTCCGTTGATTTAGTGCTGCAAGTTTTCGCGAGGGCGCCCGAGTTAGGTCGCGTTAAAACGCGATTAGGACGTGTGATAGGACCCGTTGCAGCGCTGCATTGGTACCGCATACTGGTCCATCGCACACTCATGATTGCATCAACGGTGCCTGCCCAAGTGCAGGTTTGGTGCCCCTACGAGGATGATCCATTTGAGCTAGAGCAGATAGTCGATGGGCTCGGGATGACTTTCCATCAGCAGTGCGCTGGTGATCTTGGTAGGCGAATGGAGTTTGCTTTACAAGCGGGCCTTGGATTAGGGTCGCGGGTTTTACTGATCGGTGCTGATTGCCCGGTCTGGACCCCAGAGGCCTTAGCCGCTGCAGGGCAGGCGCTTTCAGCGGCGTCTATGGTTTTGGTGCCTGCTGATGATGGCGGTTATGTGGGGGTTGGCGTTAGCGAGTCTGTGCCGCCGGTCTTTGAGGGTGTGGCCTGGAGCAGTGCGTCAGTAACCTCGCAGACCCGAAGATTGATGGAGCAGGCGGGCGTCGATTGGTTGGAGTTACCGACGCTCTGGGATGTGGATCGACCAGAGGATCTTGACCGCTGGTTAAAGGCCGAACCGAATCTGCCCAGGCCCATTGTCGATTAGTTCGCGTTTTCCGCCGGTGCGATGTTGGCCGCGCACGATCTTCGCCAAGCACTGGCGGGTTAGGAAGAATAACCACA
>JAQWWC010000037.1 GCA_029249645.1 Pseudomonadales bacterium | reverse complement strand
TCAGACACACTAACGATCGTGCCTTCGTTTCGGGCTTCAGAGGTCACATCGAGCCGTGCAATTCTCTGTTTTATAATGTCGCTAATTTCTGAAGGATTCAGTTGTTGCATGTTTCGCACCTCAAGAGTGTTAATTTACTGTAGCGTTCCTGCCAGTTTCTGGAGCTTTCCGCGGACCGAGTCATCAATGACAGTATCTTCGGTTCGAATGACCACACCACCCAGCAATGAGCTGTCAGTTTCAGTTTCTAGTTCAACGGTTCTTTGCAGCCGACGATTTAAGGCGTCTTTGAGCGTTTCTTGCTCAGTACCCGACAACTCGTAAGCACTGACGATGGCAACTTCAACCGTTTTTTCATGATTTGCTTTGAGCACTTCATATTGCTCAGCGATCGTCGTAATCAATGCCAACCGATCGAATTCAGCCAATACATTAACGAAGTTCGCCCCGGAGGCTGTTAGCTCATCGCCGATAAGGCCTGCCAGCCACTCAGCCGCGACCGACCCAGAGTTGGCAGGATTATCAAGCATTCGCTCAACCGCTGGCTCGACGACGGCCGCACTCAGCAGCGCTAACATTTTTGACCAGCTGACTAGCCCATCGGCTTCATCTAGCGCGGTTGCAAACGCGGCGCGAGCATAGGGCCGGGCGACGGTTGCTAATTCTGCTTCAGCCATCGGGTCTCCTAAAGCTCTTGTGAAAGCTTCGTTAACATCGCTTCATGCGCCGCACGATCAATCGATTGCGACAAGATCTTCTCGGCACCTTCAACAGCCAAATCACTCACGCGAGCGCGCAAGGATTCGCGGGCCCGACTGATCTCTTGATCGATAGACTCCTGTGCGCCATCGATAATTCGCTTGGCTTCTTCTTTTGCTTGATCTTTCGCTTCATCAACGATTTGATTTGCTCGGCTTCTCGCCTGGGTAATCAATTCGCCTGCTTCTCGCTTCGCGGCTTCAAGCTCATTCGCTGCAGACTCGTTTGCTTGCAGGAGTTGCTGCTCCGCTCTTGAAGCATTCTCCAGGCCATCTGCAATCAATTTCTGGCGCGTCCGCATCATTTCCGTGAGCGGTGGCCAGACATAGCGCATGCAAAAGACCACGAACATCACAAAAGCAATGAGCTGACCCACTATGGTAAGATTAATATTCACGCGTCACCTCTTCGATGATCAGTTCTTCGGATAAAACCTAAAGGGCAAAAATCATATAAAGCGAAATACCTACGCCAATAATCGGTACCGCATCGACCAATGCCAACACGATGAATAATTGGGTTAACAGCATTGGTTGCAATTCTGGCTGACGTGCAACGCCTTCCAAATATTTACCGCCCAACATCCCGATACCCACACCACTGCCGATTGCAGCCAAACCCATTAAGATACCGCCCGCTATAATAATTAGCGCTTGTGCTTCGTTCATCGTTAGCTCCTCGTTTACTTTTTACCGAAAGTTTAGTGTTCACCCGTATCATGAGCTTGCGTCAAATAGACGATGGTCAAGATCATGAATACGAATGCCTGTAATCCTATAATTAGAATATGAAAAATCGCCCAGGGCAGCGATAAAGCCCACTGCGCGTAGAACGGCAGTAGTGCAATTAGGATAAAAATCATCTCACCAGCGTATAAATTACCGAACAACCGCAGGCCATGGGACAGCGGTTTTGCAATCATGTCGACGGTTTCGAGAATTAAATTAAACCAATACATTGACCAATGGGGGATCGGGTGGGTAACAAGACCTGCACCAAACTTCTTGGCCCCTTTGATTTTGAAATTATAATACAACACCAGAATGAAGACCCCGATCGACATACCGAGCGTTGCATTTGGATCGGTTGTTGCAACAACCTTAAAATACGGCACACCAGCCAAAGCGGCAGCATGGGGAATAAAATCAACAGGGATCAAATCCATCAGGTTCATTAAGAAAACCCAGACCAAAATTGTCAGAGACAAAGGGCCGATTAACGCATTCGGGCGACTACCAAATACCTGCGCGATATTGGTCTCAACAAATTCAACCGTCATTTCACAAAGATTTTGAAGCGTGCCCGGCACGCCGGCAGTTGCATGACGAGCTGCCGTGACAAAGAGCGCCAAGAAGACAAAGCCCAAGCCAAGGGACCATATCATCGTGTCTAGGTTGATGGCGTAAAAACCCATCTGTTTGATTTCTTCGGGGCTGTGGGCAATACCCCATGAACCGTCGGGCAGCTGACCATAGGTCAAATTGGTCAAATGATGCTGTATATACTCTTGTGATGTTGGCGCGTTGCTTGACATTGCGTCCCTAACCCCTAATTTGTTCTTCAACCGCCAACCGTGTGGTGGTCAAACCCTCTCCTGGTTCTGCCAAAACAGACCGATTTTGAACGGGTTAATGTCCCGTCCTCAGCGCCTTCGCACGCTGCATCCCCACCCGAGCCCAAATCAATTGGCTTATAACCGCACCAACTAAGAACCCGGGTAACATCAACTGGGGCCAAATGTTCAAAGCTCCAAACGTGCCCAATCCGAGCAACAGCCACTTTAAGCCCTGCGACCACCAAAGCGCGCTAAAACCGTTGGCATTTAGCACGAACCCCTGGGCGGTTGCCGCAATACCCGCTACCATCAGACCCAAAATTGCCGACCCTGGCGCGCGCCACTCGGAGATTAAGGCGAAGAAACCCCCACCAACCACCAAAGCAAAATGTATCCCAAGTGCCGACTTAAACAGTCCTTGCCACTTAAACACGACGCCCCCTAAGGACCGCCTTGCTTCTTACAAAGTCCTTCTCGGACCCAGTTTTCGGCGGGCAGAGTATAGAGATATTAAGATCGACCTTCAACTTTATCCTTGAAGAAATACGGCTTTTACCCAAATTGGTCAATTACGGTCTTGCTGAGCGAAACCGACTCGGTTTAAAACCCCTTCAAGCTCATCAAAAGAATTGTACTCAATGACCAACTGACCTTTGCGTGCCCCTTTCTTTTTGAGCTTGACGGCTTGCCCAAAATACTCGGACAAGCGGTGTTCCAACCGCGCAACATCAGCGTCTTGCCGGACAACGACCGTTTCGACGGCTGGGGACAGTCGCCGCTTCACTAAGTTTTCAGTCTGCCTAACATTCAGTTGTTTGGCCACAATTTGACGCGCAATTTGACCTTGAGCTTCTGGCTCTAAGGTTAGTAGCGCTCTAGCGTGGCCCATTTCTAACTGACCAGCCAACAGCATGTCAGCCGCAATCCCGCCCAACTTCGACAACCGGATTGCGTTACTCACCGCTGTTCGGCTTTTGCCAACCGCGTCGCCCACTTCCTGGTGAGTCAGTGAAAACTCCTCAACCAATCGGCTGAGAGCGAGCGCTTCTTCAAGCGGATTCAGGTTTTCCCGCTGAATGTTCTCAATCAGTCCAAGCGCCAATTGATTTTTGGGCTCAACTGCCTTAACCAAACAGGGTAGCTGGCCTAGGCCTGCTAACTGACTTGCCCGCCAGCGGCGTTCTCCGGCAATTAACTCAAAGCGTTTCGTTTCAATCTGGCGAACTAAGATAGGCTGCATAATGCCGTGAAGTCGAATGGAGGCCGCAAGTTCTTCAAGTTTATCGGTATCAAATTGCCGTCTCGGTTGAAAACGGCCTGGCTGGATCCACTCAACAGGAATCAGCCGCAGGGTCTCCTCATCAAGGGGGACGTCTTTTAGATCAGATTCTTTGGCTGAATTGTCAATCTTTGCCGCCTCCGGCGTTGGCCCGAGCAGTGCATCTAGTCCACGCCCTAAGCCCCTCTTCTTACCCGCCATGCTATTGCTCCCAAGAACATCCGACCCGCGAATGTCGTGATATTAATTAATGGGTTTTGGTCACTGCGACTGGCGCGCCGCGATCCATTATGGAGACCGCGTCCAGTTCACGCCGAACCAACTCTCCGGCAAGCGCAAGATACGCCTTGGCGCCAGAAGATGTCGGATCATAAGCCACAATCGGCAACCCATGACTGGGCGCCTCAGCCAAACGCACGTTTCTAGGAATCACCGTTCGATACAATTTTTCACCAAAATGTTGTTGTAATTGCTCAGACACATCTTTCGTTAAGCTGTTGCGAGGATCAAACATCGTCCTGACAATGCCCTCAATCTGAAGACTTGGGTTGAGATGTGCAACCACGCGCTTGATGGTTTCAACCAAGGCAGACAATCCTTCAAGCGCATAGTACTCGCATTGCATTGGAATAATCAGACTCGTTGCCGCCGTAAGCGCATTAATGGTGAGCAGGTTCAACGCCGGTGGACAATCTATGATCACATAGTCAAATTCGTCACTTGCCCGGCTTAAAGCCGTTTTTAATCGATATTCCCGGTCTTCAAGGTCCAGCAAGTCAATTTCAGCACCGGTCAAATCAGCATTTGAGCCCACAACCTTAAGACCGCCAGCACCATCAACCATCACGTCCCGTAGACCTTGATCTAGGACCAGCACGTCGTACACTGATTCTGTCAGCGCCGCCTTGTCCACCCCGCAACCCATTGTTGCGTTGCCCTGAGCATCTAAATCGATGAGTAAAACACGGCGTCGCATGGCCGCAAGACAAGCTGCCAAATTAACGGAGGTTGTGGTTTTTCCAACCCCTCCTTTTTGATTGACCACTGCAAAGACTTTCAACTGTGGCTCCTTGATCGATTGACGCTTTGATTCATAGGCATTCTGGTCGTGGCCTGATTTCAATCAGGAACCGATCCTCTTGCAGACCGGGAACCGACAAAGGCCACAGCCTCGTTGTGGCTTGCAGGTCCAACTGATTCAGGACCTCAGTTTCAGGCGATTTGCCCAACATTGCGAGTATAACGCCATCCTTCTTTAGCAAGTGTTTTATTGCGGGCACAAGAGACTCTAATGGTTTGAAGGCCCGGCAGAGCACTTGATCAAAACCTCTCGCCGGCATTGCTTCAACTCGATCATGAATCACCGTTAGGTTTTTAAGGCCCAGCGCGACCTTAGCCTGCGTCAAGAATCTTGTTTTTTTACTGTTTGAATCGACCAAAACAAAGCGCTGATTCGGTAAACAGATCGCCAGCGGAATCCCTGGCAAACCCGCTCCCGTTCCAACATCAACGACTTGATTCCCCAAAACAAACGGCAGAATAACGAGCGAGTCGAGTAGATGGCGGATGACTTGGCCGCGATCATCCCTTATCGCAGTCAAGTTGAACGCCTTGTTCCAGTGCTGCAGCAATCGAAGATAATTTAAGAAGGCATCTTCTACCGCAAACACATCCACCGAGAAACTCGGTTGCATTTGCTGTTGCTGCGCAGCAAAGGCCTGCAACCCATCCGCTAATTCTGTCTCTAAGCTCAAATGGTTGCTGCCCGCTTTGCGAAGCCGCCTTTACGTTTTAAGTGAACCAAGAGCAATGAGACCGCGGCGGGCGTAACACCGGATATTCGCCCCGCCTGACCAATGTTTTCAGGTTTTACCTGCGCTAGTTTTTGTCGAACCTCATTGGACAGACCCGAAATCAACGAATAGTCGAGATCCAGGGGGATTACCAACCCTTGCTGAGCTTTGAGCCTAGAAATTTCTTGCGTTTGTCGATCGATATAACCCTGATACTTAAACTCAATTTCAACCTGTTCAATCACGTCCGGCTCGGGGAGTGAGCGTCCGGCGGCCAGTAATAAATCGGGTAAATTGACTTCTGGACGCTTAATCAATTCCGATAACCGATATTCCTTCTGCATCGGCTCCCTCAAAACAGCATCCACTGCAGCGTTACCTGCAAACACCAAAGCCGATTTCAGCTCACCTTTTAGAGAGTCAATCGCTTCTTGTTTTTGTTCGAAGGCCTGAAACTGTTCATCCGACAAAAGCCCGAATTTCCTGGCCGTGGCGCACAGTCTTTGATCGGCATTGTCTTGCCGAAGGATGAGCCGATATTCTGCTCGGCTGGTAAACATTCTATAGGGCTCTAAGGTTCCGAGGGTGATCAAATCATCAACTAAAACGCCAATGTAAGCCTCAGATCGTGCAGGCGACCATGCAGGATCACCTCGAGCCTGCAAGACGGCATTAATGCCGGCCAAAATACCCTGAGCACCCGCTTCTTCATAACCGGTCGTGCCATTGATCTGGCCCGCAAAAAAAAGACCGTTTAAATGCTTGGTTTCTAAGGACGATTTGAGCTCTTTCGGCTCAAAATAATCGTACTCAATCGCATAACCGGGTCGCGTTATATGCGCGGATTCAAATCCCGGGATACTCCGTAGCAGATCAACCTGAACGTCATATGGCAGGCTGGTAGAGATCCCATTAGGGTAGAGCTCGTGGGTGCTAAGGCCTTCAGGTTCAATGAAAATTTGGTGCGATGTTTTATCCGCGAAGCGCACAATCTTATCTTCAATGGAGGGACAATATCGTGGCCCAATGCCGTCGATCACGCCAGAGTATAGAGGTGAACGATCGAGCCCTGCTCGGATAATATCGTGGGTTTTCTCAGTGGTATGGGTAATGTAGCAAGGAACTTGCTCAGGGTGGCGGCCGTCAGGCGACCAAAACGACATCTTAGGCGTCGGCTGATCCCCAGGTTGCGGTGTCAGCGTACTGAAATCTACGCTGCGCGCATCAACCCGTGGTGGCGTCCCTGTTTTTAACCGGCCGACGGAAAAGGGTAGCTCTCTTAAACGGTCAGCCAAACGGTTTGAAGCAGAATCCCCAGCACGGCCACCACTCTGCTGGTTTAAACCAACATGAATAATACCACCCAAAAAAGTGCCTACCGTCAGAATGACAGAGCGGGCCATAAAACGCTGTTGCATTTGGGTGACAACCCCAACAACGCGGTCACCCTCGACAATCAAGTCATCAACCGATTGTTGAAAAATTCTAAGTCTGGGCTGATTCTCCAATCGAGCCCGAATGAATTGTTTGTACAATTGACGATCTGTTTGGGCTCTTGTCGCTCGGACTGCAGGGCCTTTTCGGGCATTCAACACTCTGAAATGAATGCCAGCAGCGTCTGCAGCTTCCGCCATCACCCCACCCAAAGCGTCAATTTCTCGAACCAAATGACTTTTGCCAATCCCGCCAATCGCTGGATTACAGGACATTTGGCCCAAGGTCTCGATATTCTGGGTCACCAGTAGCGTGTCAGCGCCCATGCGCGCAGCCGCCAAGGCCGCTTCGCTGCCGGCATGGCCTCCGCCCACAACAATCACATCAAACATTTCTTGCAATGCCCTACCCTCGAGTTAATGGTTAGCTCTATTGAGCTCAGTGGGTTTAAGACGCTCGACCCGTTATTCAGCGACACCAGCCTCTAACATAACAACTGCGCTGCAACCGACAACAGCTAAAAACACTAAAGCGACCAGCGAACCCGCAGCGCAATGTTAGGATGCTTTTGCTCAGATCCCAAGTCTTAGAATAATTGCTTACTTACCAATACAGAAACTGCTAAATATTTTCCCAAGCAAATCATCACTGGTCACCTGCCCAGTAATTTCACCGAGCGCAACCTGAACCTGCTTCAAATCTTCAGCCATTAGCTCTCCCGGCAAACCTGCCATCAAACTCTTTTTGGCCTGAGCCAAATAATCGGCCGCTTCGGTTAAAGCCACGATGTGGCGAGTCCTGGCCGAAAATAACGACTCCGAATCATCGCCAACGCCAACCATTCGTTTAATACCGGATAATAGATGATCCCAGCCGATGCCCGTCTTGGCAGACACGATAAAGGTATCGGAGTCCGCCGCCAACAAATCTAGTAGCGCGCGCTGCGTGAATTCAGGTAATAAATCTAATTTATTTAACACAACTAAACGCTTGCGAGTCGCGTGATCCTCAAACAAAACAGCCTCAGCGGAAATCAACTTCTGCTCAAGCACACTGCGGCTAAGATTCGAGGGTGTCAGATCCAATGCTGTTACATCGATGATCCATAAAGACAGATCAGCCATCGACGCAGTTTGACGCGAACGAGCTATGCCTTCTTGCTCGATCGCGTCCGTGGCTTCCCGAATACCCGCTGTATCAGCGATTTGGATCGGGTAGCCATCCAACAGTAATTGCTCGCGAATCACATCCCGCGTCGTGCCGGGAATCGCCGTCACAATCGCACTGTCTTGACCTGAAAACCGGTTTAGAACACTGGATTTACCCGCGTTCGGTGACCCAACAAGCGCAATCGAAAACCCCACCTGCAGCCTGCGACCTTGCTCCGCCTGCTTTAAAATTTGTCGCAATTGCGCCTCAATAAACGTTGTTCGCTCAAGCACAAAAGGCTCTGCTAGAAAATCGATCTCCTCCTCCGGAAAATCAATTGACGCCTCAATATATATTCGAAGTTCAATAACGGATGTGACCAGCGCATTCACTGCTTTTGAAAAAATACCCGTTAACGATCCTAAAGCACTTTTCGCAGCTTGCTCGGACGCACTCGCAATCAGGTCCGCTACACCCTCAAGTTGCGCTAAGTCCATCTTGTCGTTCAGGAAAGCCCGTTCACTAAACTCGCCAGGGCGTGCCATTCTGGCGCCCATTTCAACGCAAGTTTGGATAAGTGTGCTGACCACAATCGGGCCACCGTGGCCCTGAAATTCAACAACGTCTTCGCCTGTAAAAGAATTTGGGGATCGAAAATACAAAACCACGCCTTGATCAAAAACGATACCACTTGAGGTCGTAAACGATCGAAAATAAGCGTGCCTGGGTTTACTAATGCGCCCTACAACACCTTGCGCGATGGTGAGGGCGCTTGCCCCTGAAAGCCGCACCACCGAGATACCAGCGTGACCCGAAGGCGTTGCTTCGGCAACAATAGTCGCCGGTGCATCGCTTTTATTAGGCTCTGGATGTGTTTTCAAGCTGTCGCGTGACATAAAGTTGCTGCAACACAGAGAGGATATTGTTGATCAGCCAATACAAAACCAAACCGGACGGAAACCACAGGAAAAACACGGTGAAGATGATCGGCATAAACTTAAACACTTTTGCCTGAACGGGATCTGGTGGTTCCGGCTGCATCATCTGAGTCAGATACATCGAGATGCCCATTAGAATCGGCAAGACAAAGAAGGGATCCATGACGGACAAGTCGTCAATCCAAAGAATAAACGGCGCATGACGTAGTTCAACACTCTCCATAAGGGTCCAATACAGCGCTAAAAACACGGGCATTTGTAGCAAAATCGGTAGGCAGCCGCCAAGGGGGTTTGCGCCTTCTTTTTTATATAGCTCCATCATAGCCTGACTAAATTTTTGCCGATCTTCGCCAAACCGTTCTTTTAATCGAACCATTTCCGGTTGCAACTTTCGCATCTTAGCCATTGATTTAAAACTTGCTGCAGACAGCGGATACAGCAGCGTTTTGACGCAAACCGTGAGTAAGATAATGGCAAAACCCCAGTTATTCACCAAAGAGTGAATCCACGTAAGCGCCGAAAATAAGGGTTGCGCAATGAACCACAGAAAACCATAGTCGACGGTTAGATCAAGGCCTTTCGAAATTTCAGCCAATGTTGTCTGATTTTTAGGTCCCGCGTAAAAAGATCCGCCTAGTTGTCCCCTGCTGCCTTGAGCGACCGTTAAAACGCCCGAGGTGAATCCCAGCGTGTACAGGTTTTGCTCTGGTTCATCCGTAACATTTAAAGCGCGGGCGTAGTAACGAACTGAATCTGATTGCTCGGGAACCCAAGCACTTAAAAAATAGTGTTGCAGGAACGCAATATAACCACCTGTAAAATCCTGCTGATATGCTCCATCTTCTAAGTCCGACAAATCAATTTTGTCATACAGGTCTTCTTGTGTGCGAGTTGCAATACCGAGATAGGGCTTCAGTCCCATAGCATTGTCGACTTGAAACAAAGGCGGCCTACCATCGCGTTTAATTTGTCCGAAAAACGCCATATTCACTGGTGTATTTGAGCTGTTGATAATGTCATAGCGCACATCTATCAAGTAGCTTTGCGGCTTAAAGGTGAATGTTTTAGAGATTCGAACGCCGTTTTCATTGGGGAACTTCGGCGTGAGCACAACTTCGAGCGCTGATTGCCCTGTTTTGAGCTCGAAGGTCTTCGCACGTGTTTCATACTCTGGGCGAGCGCCATTCTTGTCCGTACCATTGGGGCCAATCAAGCCGCTTTGAGCAACGTATTGATTACCGGAATCGATTAATTTTAAGGGTTGATCTGGCTCTATCAGAGCCGCCGGATATTTTGGTAGCGCCAAAGCAACGATGTCGCCGCCCAATAAGTCAATATCGATGCTGAAAACATCGGTTTGAACATGCACCGTATTGGTAATAGAAAGACTCGGCGCTGCAGTCGGCGCAACCTGTACATTTGGGATAAACGTATCAGACGAAAGCACTTCAGAGGACGAATCGTCACTGGAGACTGCAGGCTCTGATGGAAATGCGTCGGTCGTTCGATTGGAGGTCGACTCAGCTTGAGTTCGTGTGGATTGATGGCCGTAATCTTCTTGCCAGGCCAGCATCAGCAAATAGCCGGTGACGGCTAAACCCATAAAAATTAAAACTCTCTGATAATCCATTATCGTTGCCTTTCGCTAATCTCAGGTACTTCATCAATGCCGCCCGCGTGAAAAGGGTGGCACTTGCCAATGCGCTTCAAGCTTAAAACTAGGCCTCGAAAAAGACCGTGTTTCTCAAAACTCTCTAGCGCATATTGAGAGCAAGTGGGGGCGAATCGACAACGGGGCCCAATTAAAGGGCTGATAATTAGTTGATAGCCTTTAATAATGATCAAAATAACTTTAATGATCATCAGGCGCTCCCATAGTAGCAATTTTTAAGAACGCGTCATCAAGCGCACGTCTAAGCATCGCCTTTGTCTCAGTTTTTTGTGGCCGTTTTGCTAACACGACAAAATCAATATTTTTAGTTTTATGGTGCCGGAATGACTCCCTAACGATTCTTTTAAACCGATTACGAGCAACTGCTTTGGGGATATTCTTTTTACCAACGACGAGTCCAAGCGTGCTGGGCGAATCGCTCGAGGTTTTAGCCAACACTAGAAAACTTGGACCGTGAACTTTCTGGCTCGGTGTCTTAAACACCAAATCGAATTCGGAGCTGCTGTGCATGCGATGGTTGGAAGAAAGAGACTTCGTCGGACTTGCCATCGGTTCATCGACTCAGGGTGACGTCAATAGGAGTCTCAGTTTAAGCAGATAATGCTTTTCGACCCTTTGCACGGCGACGCTTCAAGACCAGACGGCCCCCTTTTGTTGCCATTCTTGCTCGAAATCCGTGGGTGCGTTTTCTTTTGATAACACTCGGTTGAAAAGTACGCTTCATTGTTTTGATCCCACATGGCTTTGGACGCGCGATTCTAAAGACTCTCGTGGACTCAGTCAACGCGTTTGTACAATTGATGACTGCCGCGGCGTTGTCTGGAGGCGGCCTAATATAAAGGTTTAGTTATATATATAATTTATTATTGTTGTTTTTATTAGAGCGAGCTTTCCTGTGGATAGCTCCTTTTTTAATCGATATAACAGATGGTTACACCAAGCATGACTAAGTGGATAACGTGTGCGCTATTGCTGAATAGGTTGTGCGTAGAGATGGGATGAAAGAGTAGGTTATCCACATAACGATGTCGGGGTCTACACAGGATTCTATTCACTGACAGGCTACCCACAAGTTATCCACAGGTTTTGCAATAAACCTTTGAATTAATATCAGTTTTTTAGCGGAAAAAAGGCTTTGCCTCTGGTCATGGTTCCGAGTTTAAGGTTAGTATCTGTTGTTGGTTCTCTGTAAGCAATTTGAGCGTTCATAGCGTTTTATAGAGGCCGAATGATGGAAAAACCTAAATTGGGGCGGGTTGAGTGAGTCCTATCTCGACGGGCGTTAAGAGTAGTAATGTTGTGGTGTCTTCGATCTGGCAAAATTGTTTATCGCGGTTAGAAACTGAGCTTACTGCTCAGCAATATAATACTTGGATCAAACCCTTGCAGCTCGTTGGCACATCTGACGACGGCGTGGTGTATGCCCCTAATAAGTATATTTTAGATACAGTTGAGAGTCAGTTTTTGGTCCGGATTAAGGCGGTATTACTTGAGTCCGGTATGCAAACGGTCGCGCTTAAAATTGGTAGTCAGCGGAGCGAGAATCGTTCCGAACAAAGGCCAAGTTCTCCAAAACCAGCTCGACAGAATAGCTTTTCCGAGCGCGAAGCGTTTTATCCACTTCTCGAACTAAACAAGTCTTTTACATTTGATTCGTTTGTCGGTGGACGTTCGAACGAGATGGCGAGAGCAGCAGCAATTCAAGTTTCAGAAAACGTGGGTGGGTCCTCCTATAACCCATTGTTGTTGTACGGCGGGGTTGGTTTAGGCAAAACCCACTTAATGCATGCGGTTGGCAACGCAATTGCAGATCGTCATCCGGAACTGAAAGTCGCGTACATGTATTCTCAACGCTTTATGGAAGATATGGTCCGGGCGATTGAGCACGGCGCCATGTCTGAATTCACCCAATACTATCGCTCGGTTGACGTGCTATTAATGGATGATATCCAATTTTTAGCAAAAGGATCAAAAAGCCAAGAAGAATTTTTCCATGTTTTCAATCGGTTACAAGAGGATGGTCGTCAAATCGTCTTGACGTGTGATCGTTACCCAAAAGAAATCCAAGGCCTTGAAGAACGTTTGGAAAGCCGGTTTGTATGGGGCATGACAGCGGCGGTTGAGCCGCCAGAGTTGGAAACAAGAGTGGCGATATTGCTAAAGAAAGCAGAACGTGAGGCAGTCTATATCCCCTCTGATGCCGCTTTTTTTATAGCAGAGCGGGTTCGATCGAATGTTCGAGAGCTTGAAGGTGCATTAAGACGGGTTATTGCCAATGCTCGGTTTGCAGGTCGACCGATTTCAATTGACCAGGTTAAGTCTGCACTGAGAGATTTGATCGCGATTCAGGCGCGTCAGGTTGGTATCGATAATATCCAGAAAACGGTTGCCGACTATTACAAGCTGCGAATGAGCGATCTGCTTTCTAAGAAACGGAATCGTTCCCTTGCGAGGCCGCGACAAGTGGCAATGGCACTTTCAAAAGAACTGACAAACCATAGTTTGCCTGAGATCGGCGATGCGTTTGGCGGTAGAGACCATACAACGGTGTTACATGCTTGTCGAAAAGTTGAAGAATTGAGAGAAATGAACCCGGAAATCAAAGACGATTATCGAAATTTGCGCCGGATATTAACTAGTTAGAAGCTTTCTGCGCACGCGTATCGGCAGCTGCAAGAAACGAAGGCGTGGTGCAATGTGGGTTCTTCAAGGCTTGGGATCGATGTTAAACTGGGGCGAGCGTGCCGCGCTGCGGTACAGAGACTCTGAAAAAGATTAAAAGACAAATCGTCCGGTTAAGCGTGGGCGTATAATGGTGTCAAGATAAGAGTATTGTTATGAAATTCTCCCTCAATCGATCAGATTTGCTAGAGCCGTTGTCGAAGGTAGTTAGTGTGCTTGAAAAGCGCCAAACACTGCCGATCTTATCGCATGTTTTAGTTGTCGTGAATCAGCAGGGCATTACCCTCACGGCAACGGATCAAGAAGTTGAGCTGCAGACTCAAATTGGGCTTGGCGGTGATAGCCTTAATGTGGAAGTAGAGGGTCTCTGCGCGCTGCCTGGTCGAAAGTTGTTGGAGATCTGTAAGCATTTGCCTGCGGATGCACGCCTGAGTTTTAGACAGCGTGACAAACATGTTGTGCTGAGTAGTGGCGCGTTCGAGTCTCAGTTTTCAACGTTGCCTGCTGAAGACTTTCCAAATATTGATGGCCAAGGCCAAGCAATTCAGTCTTTTCGAATTGAAACGCAGCCGTTTCGGCAAATGTTGGCCAAGACAGTTTTTGCCATGGCGCAACAAGATGTTCGTTATTTTTTTAATGGTATGTTGTTTGAACTCAGCGAAGGCACGGTTCGTTTGGTTGCAACCAATGGCCAAAGATTGGCTGTCGTGACCAGACAGGTTCAGCATGATGGCGGTTTGCAGGGCCGGCCGATCGTTCCGAGAAAAGGCGTTTTGGAGTTGGTTAAGTTGTTGGACGAGGTAGATACCGAAGTGACATTATCTTTTACAGAGAACTGTCTGCTGGTTGAGATGACCGGGTGTCGGTTTCTCTCTAAGTTGATTGATGGTGAGTATCCTGATTACGAAAAAGCGATTCCAATGGGGTCGGATAAGCACTTTTCTTGTGATCGGCAGGCATTTCGAGAAGCATTAATTCGGACGGCAGTGATGTCGAATGAGGTATATAAGAACGTAAAGTTATCACTAGTGCCAGGACGTTTGTCTTTGTTTACAAATAATCCACTACAAGAGCAGGCTGAAGAAACCCTAGCAGTTGTCTACGAGGGTGAGGACTTAGAGATTGGGTTCAATGTACATTTCTTAATTGAGGCTTTGAATGCCGTGGGGAGCGAGGTTGTACAGGTCGCGCTCTCGGGGCAAACAAGTCCCTGTTTGATAACAGACCCCGAAGAAGAACAGGCACAGTTCGTAATAAGTCCAATGGTTATATAGGTTTTTTAGGTAGTAAGCGCTAACAAACATAATAGTCTAAAGAGAAATTTTGGACTTTTAAAACACCGGGTTGTTCATTATTTTCCCCTAAGTTAAGGATTGAGCTATGAAGTTTTCAATCAGTCGAGAAACGTTGTTGCGACCGCTGCAGCAGGTAGCGGGGGTGGTTGAGCGCCGTCAAACGTTACCTATTTTGTCCAATATTTTATTGCGAGTTGAGGGCTCGCGACTTTCGATGACGGGAACAGACCTTGAAGTTGAAATGGTTGGACAATTAAATGCGTCGGTAGATTTAGAAGGTGAAGTAACGGTGCCAGCACGAAAGTTTGTCGACATTTGTCGTGAGCTACCGGATAACGCTGAGATCGATATCACGCTTAAAGAGGATCGGCTCGAGGTTCGGTCCGGACGCTTTCGGTCGAACCTATCAACGTTGCCGGCAATTGACTTTCCGGCCGTCGAGACGTCGAGTGCGGATAGCCAAGTATCAATCCAAGCTGAGGTGATGAAGCAGCTCCTGGATTTAACTGGCTTTGCTATGGCGCAGCAAGATGTGCGGTATTTTTTAAATGGCATGTTGGTTGAACAGGGTTTCGGCGCTATTAGGTGTGTTGCCACTGACGGCCACCGTTTGGCATCAAATTATCATCAGTTGGGCGAGCGGACGGATGAACCAGCATCGCAAGTGATTGTGCCGCGTAAAGGGGTGTTGGAGTTGCAGCGATTGCTCAATGATTGTGACGAGGATGTGTCTCTGGCTTTTGGGGCGAATCATCTGAGATTATCCACTGGACCGTTTCAGTTGACGACTAAATTGGTCGATGGTCGATTTCCGGATTATGAGCGCGTGATCCCAAGAAATGGCGATAAACAGATTATTGCCAATAAACAAGATTTACGTCGAGCTTTGAATCGAACGGCTATTTTATCGAACGAAAAATTTCGAGGTATTCGGGTTAATTTTAGTGAGGGGCTGATCACGCTTAGCACCAATAATCCAGAACAAGAAGATGCAGAAGAAACTGTGCCGGTAGATTATGTTGGTACGCCTCTCGAAATTGGGTTTAACGTCGGCTATTTATTGGATGTGTTAAACGTGATCCGAGGAGAAACAGTCAAAATCACTGTCTTTGATGGCAACAGTAGTGCTTTGATTGAAGATCCTGCTGTAGAAAACGCGCTCTACGTGATCATGCCGATGAAGCTATGAGTCTAAGCCAGCTGGAAGTTCTCAGTTTTAGGAACATACAGCAGGCAAACTTAACGCCGAGTTTGGGTGTCAATGGCTTTTACGGGGATAATGGTAGTGGTAAAACCAGTGTGCTGGAGGCCATTTATTTCTTGGGCCATTTTAGGTCATTTCGGGCTCAGCATGCAGCGTCGGTAATTGGGGATGACTCGGAGTTTGCGTTGGTTCGAGGACGAACCAACGGTGGTGATCAGTTGGCAGTCCAGCGTGGCCGCAGTAAACGCCATCAATTGCGCCTCAATCAAGAGCCTATCGTTCGGAGCAGTGCTCTGGCGGCCGTTTTGCCGACGATGGTGTTCGATCCAAATACTATTCAGTTGGTGCTTGGTGAGCCGGAACGTCGACGGCGGTTCCTAAACTGGGGATTGTTTCACGTGAAACCTCAGTTCTCGGAAGAGTGGCGTGCTTGCGCGCGGGCATTGTATCAGCGGAATCAGCTTTTAAAGCTCGGTCGATCAAACGATGACCTAAACAACTGGACGCGAGTTTTAGCAACTCACAGTGAGGTGATCGACGGTTATCGGGAAGCTTATTATCAGCAGCTCCGTTACGAGTTTCTTCGGTTAACCCAGTTGCTTGGACGTTTTGATGGATTAAACCTTGAGTACCGTCGCGGTTGGCCGTCAGAAATGTCGCTGGGAGAGGCTTTGCAGGCCGATCTCGCGACGGATCTAAGGCGGGGGTTTTCGCAAAAAGGCCTGCACCGGTCAGATTTACGGTTGTCGGTGGGTGGCCGCTCCGTCATCGAGCACTACAGCCGGGGCGAGGCGAAAATGTTGGCCTGGGCGCTTAGTTTAGCGCAATTGAGTTGTTTGCCGGATGCGGTGCGACAAAAAACAATTTTATTGGTTGATGATCCGGTTGCGGAAATAGATGGCGATCATGGTCAGCTTATCGCAAGTTGTTTAACCGAAAATAACCCGCAAATTTTTACGACCTGTACTGACCCGAAAGCATTACAGCAATTTTGGGGGGGCAAATTAAACCGGCTGTTTCACGTGAAACAGGGTATAATTCTCGATATTGGAGGGGACCACTATGAGTGACGAACGGACTTACGATTCTAGCAGTATTAAGGTTTTGAAAGGCCTTGAAGCGGTCCGCAAGCGGCCTGGAATGTATATCGGCGATACGGATGACGGC